>DATDGG010000026.1:0-9604 GCA_036522235.1 Xanthobacteraceae bacterium | reverse complement strand
ATGTCAAGCAAGCTCATTGCGCGAAGGCTGTTGGATGGCTCGAACTGAACGCGGCGCATCCTCGCGATTCCTCATGGGGAGGCGCCGCCCGCGCGTCTCGAACCATGCGCAAGCTCCTCAGGATGAGGGCTGCTACGCCGCCTTGGCGGGTGCCTTCAGTAATTTGCCGACATTGCCCGAAAGGATCTGCTCGCCGCTAGCGCCGAGCGCGCGAATGTCGCGCACGAAATCGCGCACCACCTCGCGCTGGCGGATCTCCTGCGGATAGTCGGTGGCGAAGACGATCTGGGATGCGGGAATTTCGACCAGCCCGGTCTTCACCGAGCGGATGTCGCCCGCGAAGCCTGCGGTGTCGAATATGAGACGGTTGCGGACGTAGTGATCGAAATCGTGCTTCGCCGTCATGCCGTGGCGGGCGTTGCCTTTTGTGCCCCAGAAATCCTTGTCCTGGAAACTGCGGATGCGGCCCAGCATCGAGGCGATGCCGCCCGAGAGATGCGCCATGTGCACCGTCAGCGCCGGATGGCGGTCGAGCACGCCCGAATTGATCAGCCGGATCGTCGCCATGATCAGCGAGAACTCGCGGCCGACCGAGCGGGCGGTGTCGAATCCGTCGAACTGTTGCGAGAAATTGAGCTTGAGCGCCGGATGCACGAAGACGAACATTCCAAGCCGCGCCACCTCGCTCCAGAACGGCTCGAAGCGCGCATTGTCGAGAAAAAGTCCGTCGCATTCCGAGGTGATCACGACGCCTTCAAATCCAAGCTCGTGCCGGCAGCGATTGAGCTCCTTGATGGCGTCGGCGCCGCCGAGCGGATGGGCATGCGCGGCGCCGATAAAGCGCCCCGGATAGTCGCGCTCCGCCTGCTTGGCCTTGTCGTTGACCAGGCGCGAGGTCGTGAGATCGGCGCACATGCCGGCCGCGCTGGTCAGCCAGGCCGCATCGATGCCGGCGACATCCATCATGCGCACGTGCTCGTCGAGATCGTACAGCAGCGAATGGATGGTGTAGCTCGGCGCGCCCTGCGCGTCGTAGTGCAAGATGAGACGGTCGCCCGGGTCCTCCTTGATCAGCTCGCGCGGCGTGAAATGGTGCTGAAAATCGACGATCATCTTAAGTCCTTTCCGGGCCCGTCCGTTCGACTTGGCGGCGACATAAAGCTGATGGAGGGGACCGTTGCAAGGTGTCGGCGGTGTATGGGCGACGCTTAATCATTCGGCGTGCAGAACCAGGAATGGGCCGCCCGGCAGGTGTTGCCTCTGCGGATCGCATGGCCGCTTTGCGGCCGCGCACGTGGCCTGGGCAATGGTCTCGCGCAGCGCGGGATGCTAAGAACCACCGATGTCCGACTTCATGTCCCATATCATGGTGCCGATCGCGATCGGTGCGGTTGCGGTCGTGCTGCTGTTCGGCCTCGTCAACATGATGCGCGGGGGCTCGCCCCACTTGTCGCAGCGGCTCATGCGGCTGCGCGTGCTGATGCAGTTCATCGCGCTCATCGTCATCATGCTGACGATCTGGATCATGCGCGGGTAAGGATCGGCCGATGGTCGTGCTCAACCGGATCTATACCCGCACCGGCGACGACGGCTCGACGGCGCTCGGCAGCGGCGAACGACGGGCCAAATACGACCTGCGGGTCGCCGCCTATGGGACCGTGGACGAGGTCAATGCGACGGTCGGCATCGCGCGGCTGCATGCGGCGGGACTTCCCGAGCTCGACGCGATGCTGGCGCGGATTCAGAACGATCTTTTCGACGTCGGCGCCGATCTCTGCATGCCCGACAAGGGCAAGGGCCCAAGCGGGGCGCGCCTCGATGTCACCGAGCCGCAGGTCGAATGGCTGGAACAGCAGATCGATCGGCTCAACAGCGAGCTCAAGCCGCTACGCTCGTTCGTCCTGCCGGGCGGCAGCGCGGCGGCGGCCTATCTGCATCTCGCCCGCACAGTCTGCCGCCGCGCCGAGCGGCTCATCGCGGAGCTCAAGGACAAGCCGGGCGAGAGCGTCACGCCGGCGGTGCTCAAATACGTCAACCGGCTGTCGGATTTCCTGTTCGTCGCCGCCCGCTTCAGCAACCACAAGGGCGAGGCCGACGTGCTCTGGGTGCCGGGCCAGAATCGCTGATCGGTGAAGCAGACATGGTGTTTCCGCTCTATGACGACAATCCGTTCAAGCTGCCGGTCAAGCCGATCGTCACCTGGCTCCTGATCCTGACGAATTTCCTGATGTTCCTGGTCGAGATCGGCGGCAGCGATGCCGAGATGGAGGCGATCGTCAACGCCTTCGGGGTCACGCCCACGGCGCTGCTCGGCGGAACCGTTCCGGCGCCGGTCCTCACGCTCGGGACCTACATGTTCATCCATGCCGATGTGATGCACATTTTCGGCAATATGATCTTTCTCTGGGTGTTCGGCGATGACGTCGAGGAGGTGCTCGGGCGCGGCCGTTTCCTGCTCTTCTACCTGCTGTGCGGTGTGGTCGGCGCGTTGACCTTCGTGGCCACCGATCCGACCTTCCAGGGACCGCTGATCGGGGCCTCGGGCGCGATTTCGGGCGTCGTGATCGCCTATGTGATGTGGCGGCCCTGCGCCCGGGTCACGGTCCTGATCTCGATCATTCCGTTGCGGATCAGCGCATTTTGGGTGATCGGCGCTTTCGTGCTCACGCAATTGTGGAATCTCCACGCCGCCGGCAAGAGCGACGTTGCTTATTGGTGCCACCTCGGCGGCATGGTCGCGGGCGCGGTGCTGTTTCCCTTGATGAAGCGTCCCGGCTATCAATTGTTTGAATGCATCCGGGAGCCGCACTACCCGGGAGCCCCGGTGGCCGCGCCGCTCGCCGAGCGCGAGCGGCTGGTCGAGCGCGAGCCGAACGGCTAGCGCACATCCCGGAAAAAGCCTGCCCCCGCGAAAGCGGGGGACATGCGCCAGCGCAAAAAAGCGGAGCGCATCCCGATCCATTCGATCGGGATGCGCTCTACCCGGCACGCAAGTTGACACCGCAACGCCCGGGCGCTTTCTTGCCCCCTCGCATTTTCGAACGGAAAGCGATGCTTTTCCTGAAAATGAAAATGCTCTAGAGCTTGCCGCGCAGCGCCGGGATCGTTCGCCTTTGCCACCTATCGCGAGAGCGCATTCATGAAAATCCTGGTGCCTGTCAAACGGGTCGTCGACTTCAACGTGAAAATTCGCGTCAAGGGCGACGGTACCGGCGTCGAGCTCGCCAATGTCAAAATGTCGATGAACCCCTTCGACGAGATCGCGGTCGAGGAGGCGCTGCGCCTCAAGGAAAAGGGGCAGGCGAGCGAGATCGTCTGCGTGTCGATCGGTCCCGCGCAGGCCACCGAGACCATACGCACCGCCCTGGCGATGGGGGCCGACCGCGGCATCTTGGTCAAGACCGAGCGCACCGTCGAGCCGCTGGCGGTCGCCAAAATCCTCAAGGCCATCGTGGAGCAGGAGCAGCCCGGCCTCGTGATCCTCGGCAAGCAGGCGATCGACGACGATTGCAACCAGACCGGACAGATGCTGGCGGCGCTGCTCGGTTGGCCGCAGGGCACGTTCGCCTCCAAGCTCGTGGTCGAGGGGGATAGCCTTGCGGTCACGCGCGAGGTCGACGGCGGGCTGCAGACCGTACGGCTCAAGGTCCCGGCTATCGTCACCACGGATCTCCGCCTCAACGAGCCGCGCTACGCGAGCCTGCCCAACATCATGAAGGCGAAGAAGAAGCCGATCGAGGAGAAGACGCCGGAAAGCTACGGCGTCGACATTTCGCCGCGGCTCGAGGTGATCAGGACCAGCGAACCCGCCGCGCGCAAATCGGGCGTGAAGGTAAAGTCGGTCGCCGAGCTCGTCGACAAGCTCAAGAACGAGGCGGGGGTCCTGTCATGACCACGCTTCTGGTTGCCGAGCACGACAACATCGCGCTCAAGGATGCGACCCACAAGGCGCTGACCGCGGCCCGCGCGCTCGCCGCTCCGGTGCATGTGCTGGTCGCCGGTGGCGGTTGTCGCGGCGTCGCGGAGGCGGCCGCCAAGCTCGACGGCGTCGCCAAGGTCCTGCTGGCGGACGCGCCCGCCTACCAGCATGCGCTGGCCGAGCCGCTGGCGGCGCTCATCGTCGCCCTCGCACCCTCCTACGATGCCATCCTGGCGCCGGCGACCACCACGGGTAAGAATTTCATGCCGCGGGTGGCCGCGCTTCTCGACGTCATGCAGATATCCGACATCGTCAAAGTGATAGCGCCGGACATGTTCGAGCGCCTGATCTATGCCGGCAACGCCGTGCAGACGGTGCGCTCGCGCGACAAGATAAAGGTCATCACGGTGCGCACCGCGACCTTCGCGGCGGCGGGCGCGGGCGGGGCGGCGCCGATCGAAAATGCGGTCGCGGCGGCCGATCCGGGGCTCTCGTCCTTCGCGGGCGAGGAGCTGTCGAAGACCGACCGGCCCGAGCTCACTTCGGCCAAGATCATCATTTCGGGCGGCCGCGCCATGCAGAGCCGCGAGAACTTCAGCAAATATATCGAGCCGGTCGCCGATAAGCTCGGCGCCGCCATGGGGGCCTCGCGCGCCGCGGTCGATGCCGGCTATGCGCCCAATGACTGGCAGGTGGGCCAGACCGGCAAGGTGGTGGCGCCCGAGCTCTATATCGCGGTCGGCATTTCAGGCGCCATCCAGCACCTCGCCGGCATGAAGGATTCCAAGGTTATCGTCGCCATCAACAAGGACGAGGAGGCGCCGATCTTCCAGGTCGCCGACTACGGCCTGGTGGCCGATCTCTACCAGGCGCTGCCCGAGCTCGCGCAGGAGCTCGGGAAAACCGGGAAGCCGTGAGGCCGCCGGCGCTTCCACAGGTGGCGCGGCGCGGCGGATCGGCGTAGAACATGCGTCTTCCCCGGGGAGGGGTGCGAGATGATGCGGTCGCAACAGGCGGTAATTCAGACGGAACCCACTCAGACAGGAACCATGGCGTTGAGCATCAAGAAAGTCGGCGTGGTCGGGGCGGGTCAAATGGGCAACGGCATCGCGCATGTCTGTGCGCTGGCCGGTTTCGACGTCAGGCTCAATGACCTGGCGGCCGACCGCATCAAGGCCGGGATCGCGACCATCAACGGCAACCTGGCCCGCCAGGTGAGCCGCCAGCGCATCACCGACGACGAACGTCAGGCCGCGCTCAGGAAGATCGTGCCGGCGGAGACGCTCGACGCGCTGGCGGATTGCGACCTCGTGATCGAAGCCGCAACCGAGAAGGAGGACGTCAAGCGCGCGATCTTCGGCGCCATCTGCCCGTTGCTCAAGCCGGACGCAATTCTCGGAACCAACACGTCATCCATCTCGATCACGCGTCTTGCCTCCTCGACCGACCGGCCCGAGCGCTTCATCGGCATCCATTTCATGAATCCGGCGCCCTTGATGGAGCTGGTCGAGCTGATCCGCGGCATCGCCACCGGCGACGCGACCTTCGAGGCCACCAAGCAGTTCGTGAGCAAGCTCGGCAAGACCATCGCGGTCTCGGAGGATTTTCCCGCCTTCATCGTCAATCGCATCCTGCTGCCGATGATCAATGAGGCGATCTACACGCTCTATGAAGGCGTCGGAAATGTCGAGGCGATCGACACCGCCATGCGGCTCGGCGCCCACCATCCCATGGGTCCGCTCGAGCTCGCCGATTTCATCGGTCTCGATACCTGCCTCTCGGTCATGCAGGTGCTGCACGAAGGGCTCGCCGATTCCAAATATCGGCCCTGCCCATTGCTGGTGAAATATGTCGAGGCGGGCTGGCTCGGGCGCAAGACCAAGCGCGGCTTCTACGACTATCGGGGCGAGAAGCCGGTGCCGACACGCTGACCAAAGCATGATCCCGAAAAAGCCTGCCCCCGCGGAGGCGGGGGTCGCGGACTTTTTCGGATAAGATCATGCGACCGCACAAAAGGTCGCGGTCAGGGCGCCCTCCCACGGTTTTTGCCGCAATGGATTCACTGCGGGTTTACCGTTGCGCGTTAAGATCGGCTCGGTTTCATACGTCCGCGAGCCCCCATGGACCCCGCCGCGCTTGCCTTAGCCTTCATTACCGCCAGCGCCGGGCAGTTCCAGCTGGCGGTCGCCGACAAGATGCTGGCGATCAGCGTCGATGCCGGCCGTTCGGCCGTGAAATTGATCGACGCCGCGCAGCAGAACATCGACCGTCTCGCCAACGTCTCGGCCGGGATCGGCACCAATGTCGATGTGACGGTCTGAGAATCTAGCTCCCGAGCGCCGCGCGTACGAGCTTGATGCCGTCCTGGCTCGCCCATTCGGCTGGGCCCGCGGCAGTGCCGATCTCGCAGCGCTGCGGATCGACCAGCACCGTGGTGGGCAGGCCGAAGCCGCGTCCGATCAGCTTGAGATCCTGGAACACCTTGCCGCTCGGGTCGGCGTAATAGGCGAGCGCTTTCACGCCGACCTCCTTGAGCCAGGCCTGCGGCTTGGCGGAATCGCGCGTATCGATATTGACCGCGACCACCTCGAACCGTTCGCCGCCGAGCGCCTCCTCGAGCGCGTCGAGCGCCGGCATTTCCTGGCGGCAGGGGATGCACCAGGTCGCCCACAGGTTCAACAGCACAGTGCGGCCGCGCCAGTCCGACAGGTGCCGCTCGGCGCCGCCGAGGTCGCGGAAAGTCATGTCCGGCAGCCGCAGCCCCTTCTCGGCGATCGCCAGCGCCGCCACCTCGCCGTGCGCCAGCGGGGCGAGGTGGGCGGCGGTTTCGACCGCGGTGCCGCATTCGGGGTCGCCCGCATTGCGCATCAAGGGGCCAATCCCGTATACCCCGGCCAAGCCGACAAACGCCCCCGCGACGATCGCCCCGGCAATCAGGGCCAGCCGGCGAGGGCGGGGGCGCGACGCTGAATTCATGAGCGAAAACCCGTCATGAGCAACAACCCGTCATGAGCAACAACCCATTATGAGCAACAACCCATTATGAGCAACAAGATGTGGGGCGGCCGTTTCGGCGAAAGCCCCGACGCGGTCATGGACGAAATCAATGCCTCCATCGATTTCGACCGGCATCTCTACCGCCACGACATCGCGGCCAGCAAGGCCCATGCCCTCATGCTGGCCAAGCAGGGCATCATCTCCACCCACGATGCGGCTTCGATCGCCCAGGGTCTAGACACGATCCTGTCAGAGATGGAGAGCGGCACGTTCAGCTTCAACCGGGCGTTGGA
The DNA here is from genome assembly GCA_036522235.1 of Xanthobacteraceae bacterium. Lineage (GTDB taxonomy): Bacteria > Pseudomonadota > Alphaproteobacteria > Rhizobiales > Xanthobacteraceae > VAZQ01. The sequence continues at coordinate 2,395 of DATDGG010000026.1, read as the reverse complement.
AGACATCCATATGAACGTGGAGGGCCGGCTGTCCGAGCTGATCGGGCCGGCGGCCGGAAGGCTGCACACCGCGCGCTCGCGCAACGATCAGGTGGCGACCGATTTCCGCCTGTGGGTGCGCGACACGATCGATGCGCTCGACCAGGCATTGGCGGGCTACCAGCAGGCCTTGGCCGAGAAGGCGCTCGCCAATGCGGCGACCGTGATGCCGGGCTTCACCCATCTGCAGACCGCGCAGCCGGTGACCTTCGGGCATCACCTGCTGGCCTATGTGGAGATGGCGGCGCGCGACCGCGGCCGCTTCGCGGATGCGCGGCGCCGCCTCAACGAATCTCCGCTCGGCGCCGCGGCGCTCGCCGGCACCGCGTTCCCGATCGACCGCGACATGACCGCCAAGGCGCTCCACTTCGACCGCCCGAGCGCGAACTCGCTCGACGCCGTCTCGGATCGCGACTTCGTGCTGGAGACGCTCAGTGCCGCCGCCATCACGGCGATGCATCTGTCGCGCTTCGCCGAGGAGATCGTGATCTGGACCTCGCCGCTGTCGGGGCTGGCTTTGCTGTCGGATCGCTTCACCACCGGCTCATCGATCATGCCGCAGAAGCGCAATCCCGACGCCGCCGAGCTGGTGCGGGCCAAGACCGGCCGCATCATCGGGGCGCTGCTCGCCCTCCTGGTGGTGATGAAGGGGTTGCCGCTCGCCTACCAGAAGGACATGCAGGAAGACAAGGAGGGCGCCATGGATGCGCTCTCGGCACTCAGTCTCTCGATCGCGGCCATGACCGGCATGGTGCGCGACCTGCTTCCCGATGTGGCGCGCATGCGCAAGGCCGCCGACGAGGGCTATGCGACGGCGACCGATCTCGCCGACTGGCTGGTCAGCGCTTTGCGCATGCCGTTCCGCGACGCGCATCATGTTACCGGCCGGATCGTGGCCAAGGCGGCCGCCGAGGGCATCCCGCTGCATGGCTTGACCCTCGAGCAGATGCGCGCGATCGAGCCGCGCATCAACAAGGACGCATTTGCAGTGCTTTCGGTCGACAATTCCGTCAACAGCCGGGTCAGCTACGGGGGTACCGCGCCGAAGAACGTGCGCCGCGAGGCGAGCAAGTGGCTCAAGGCATTGGCGCGAAAACGCCGATGAGCGTTTCCGGAAATTCGCTCGACCTGCTATGATGCGAGACGATGGGGGAGGGGTCAGTGGTGCTTCAATTGCCTCGACTAACGTTCGCGAGATTTGCCGCGCAGGCCGCGCTCGCGGCCGCGCTGGCGGCGACGCTTGCGCTTGCGGGTTGCGGCCGCAAGCCCGGCGGCCTCGATGAGCCGCCGCTGGCGGCTGCCGGTGACGTGCAGCAGAGCGGGCCATACGGCACGGCGGCGGCGCCGCGGTCAAATCTCGGACCCGACGGCAAGCCGCTTGCACCGCCGGTCGAAAAGCGGAAAACGTTTCTCGATTGGCTGATCGACTGAGCCGGCCACATGCTTCACGTTGCCTACATGCTTCACGTTGGCTAGAGCGCATTCCGTTGAGATAGAATCGGATTCTGATCAGTCGGTGGCGGAATGCGCTCTGGGTTCTTTGCGTTTGCCGCATTTTCTGCGCCGAACCGGCGTCCACCTCGGCGGAAAATGCGCTAGAGTGGGATGACTTTTCTTCGAATCGTCATCCGACTCTATTGGTGGAGCATGATCTTTTCCGAAAACCGGTGTCCACCCCCGATCAAGCCGGGGGCATGCTTTTTCGGGATCATGCTCTAATGCATCACTTTGCCTATCGGGCCGGCGTTCTGCACGCCGAGGCGGTCGATCTCGCCGCGCTTGCGGGGCGGGTCGGCACGCCGTTCTATTGCTATTCCACCGCCACCATCGAGCGCCATTATCAGGTGTTCGCCGGCGCCTTCGCGGACGTGAGCGCGCTCGTCTGCTACGCCATGAAGGCCAACTCGAATCAGGCGGTCATCACTACGCTGGCGCGCCTCGGCGCCGGGGCGGACGTGGTCTCGGAGGGCGAGCTCAAGCGTGCCCGCGCGGCCGGCATCCCGCCGCACAAGATCATGTTCTCCGGCGTCGGCAAGACCGCCCGAGAGCTCGCGCTCGCGGTCGACGAAGGCATCCTGTGCGTGAACGTCGAGTCGGAGGCGGAGCTCGAACTGCTGTCCGCGATCGCGCAGCAGAAGGGCCGCACCGCGCAAGTCTCGTTGCGGGTCAATCCGGACATCGACGCCCGCACCCATGCCAAGATCGCGACCGGCAAGGCCGAGAACAAGTTCGGCATCCCGATCAGCCGCGCGCGCGAAGTCTATGCCCGCGCCGCCAAGCTGCCGGGCCTCCAGGCGATCGGCGTCGATATGCATATCGGCAGCCAGATCACGGATCTGGCGCCGTTCGACGATGC
>DATDGG010000025.1:0-4546 GCA_036522235.1 Xanthobacteraceae bacterium | reverse complement strand
GATGTCGCCGCCATGGGAGCGGGCGATGTCGCGCGCGATCGCGAGGCCGAGCCCGCTGCCGCCCTCGTCCTGATTGCGGGCATCGTCGAGCCGCAGGAACGGCTTGAACACGTCCTCGCGCAGATGCGGCGGGATGCCGGGGCCGTCGTCGTCGACCGTCACGGTGAGCCAGCGGTGGTCGCGATGGCCGGTGATGGAGACCGCGGCGGCATGGCGCGCCGCGTTCGACACCAGGTTGGCGAGGCAGCGCTTAAAGGCCGCCGGCCGCACCGTGACGATCGGATGGCCGTGGAACTGCACGCTCGACTTGTGGCCGTTGCGCTCGACATCGGTCTTGAGCTCCTCCAGGAAGGCCGCCATGTCGGTCGGGGCCGACTGCTCGCCGGTATCGCCGCGCGCGAACGCCAGATACGCCTCCAGCATGCGGGCCATCTCGTCGACGTCCTTCTTCATCGCCTCGATCTCGGGGCTCTCGCCGATCAGCGCGAGCTCGAGCTTGAAGCGCGTGAGGATGGTGCGCAGATCATGGCTGACCCCGGCCAGCATGGCGGTGCGCTGCTCGATCGAGCGCTCGATGCGGCTTTTCATCTCGATGAAGGCGACCGCCGCACGGCGCACCTCGCGCGCCCCACGCGGCCGGAAATTGGGCACTTCGCGGCCCTTGCCGAAGCTCTCGGCGGCGTCGGCGAGGCGGAGGATCGGGCGGATCTGGTTGCGCAGGAACGCGATGGCGACGGTGAGCAGCACCAGCGAGGTCCCCACCATCCACATCAGGAAGATTACCGAGTTCGACGCATAGGCGGCGCTGCGACGGGCGAATATCCGCATCACCGCGCCGTCGAGCTTGACGCGGATCTCGACCAACGCCGAGCGGCCGACCGTGTCGATCCAGAACGGCTTGCCGATCTGCTTGCCGAGCTCTTCCGACAGCGACTGATCGAGCAGCGAGAAGAACGGCTTGGGGCCGGGTGGCGGCAGCTCGTTCTCGGACAGGAAATCGACGATGAGGTCGAGCCGCTCCTGCGCGATGCGGCGCAGCACCGCGCGGTCGCCGGTCTGCGGATAGTCCTTGTAGATGTCGATGAGCGCCGCGATGTCCTGCACCACGACGGCGGACAGCCGCTGGGTGACCAGGTTCCAGTGCCGCTCCATGAACACGAAGGCGACCACCGACTGCAGCACCACCATCGGCACGATGATGATGAGCAGCGCCCGCGCATAGAGGCCCTTCGGCATGATGTTCTTGAGCGAAATGCCGAAGCGGTCGTAGAGACCGTAAAGCCGAATGGCGGCACCGCGCAGCGCCGCGACGGCGATACCGACGCCGGTGACGAAGGGTTCCGGCAGGTTGCGCTTGTACCAGAGGAGGATGCGATCGTGCAGTTCGTGCAGGCGGCTCGCCGCGCTGCGCAGCGCCGCCATGCCGTTGTCGATGCTGGTCATGCGCTGCTCGTCATGCGCCGCCCGTCCGGGTCACCAGCCGGTAGCCGATACCGCGCACCGTCTGGACGAGCAGGGGATTGGCGGGATCCTGCTCGATCTTGCGGCGCAGCCGGTTGACCTGGACGTCGACTGCGCGCTCCCCGATGGCGCCGCCACTGCCGGCGAGCGCGAGCCGCGGCACCGTCTCGCCCGGGCAGGCGGCGAGCACCCGCATCATCTCGCGCTCGCGATCGGTGAGACGGATGATCTCCTCGCCGCGGCGCAGCTCGCCGCGGCCCGAGTGGAACACGAACTCGCCGAAGCGGACGCTTGCCGCCGATGGCGGCGCCGGCGGCTTGGCGCGCTTGAGAATATTGGCGACCCGCAGCGACAGCTCGCGCGGCTCGAACGGCTTGCCGACATAGTCGTCGGCTCCGATCTCGAGCCCTTCGATGCGGCTCACCGCCTCGTCGCGCGCTGTCAGCATCAGGATCGGCACGTTGGAGGACGTGCGTAGCGCGCGCGCGAACTCGAAGCCGGTCTCGCCCGGCATCATCACGTCGAGGATCATCAGGTCGAAGCGCAGGCCGGCGAGCTTGGCGCGCGCCTCGGCGGCCGATTCCGCGGTGGTGACCCGGTAGCCTTCGCCCAGCAGAAAGCGCGACAGCAGGTCGCGGATGCGGCGATCGTCGTCGACGACGAGCAGGTGCGGCGCGTCGTCGGCCAAAGCTGCGGACTCGGTGTTCAACGCCCGCATCGGTGCATGATCCTTCTTAAGATTTCGGCCGGCGCGCGCGGTCGGCGCGCGCGATGAAACGCAGCACCCCGTCGCGATTGTCGACGTCGATCATGGCGACCAGGAAGCGGCAGGCCGCCTCGTGGGCACCGGGCCCGAGCTCGGCGAGCGCCCGGGTGATGCGGGCGCGCTGCAGGCCGGCAAGCTTCAAGGCCAGCGCCTCGCCCTTCTGGGTGACATAGAGCAGCCGCTGGCGCCGGTCATTGGCGCCTTCCTTCTGCAGCACATAGCCCTGGTCGATGAGCTGCTTGAGCACGCGCCCGAGCGACTGCTTGGTGATCTTCAATATGTCGAGCAGCTCGGCAACCTTCATCCCCGGATTGCGGTTGACGAAGTGCAGGACCCGATGATGGGCGCGTCCGAAGCTGAACTTGGCCAGCGCGTCGTCGGGGTCGCTGACGAAGTCGCGGTAGGCGAAGAACAAGAGCTCGATGATGTCCCAGACCGAGTCCAGCTCGCGCGCCGCCCGCTTGCCGGCAGCGGCGGCCGGGGGGCCGTCCAGGCTTGGAAAATTTATGTCAGCCATATTGACATATTTCGCACTGCTGGGTACCGAAAGGGCGCCTCGGGCCGAATAGATCATGTCTGCCGGCCCGTACAGGCAAACGGTCATTGCGCTGGCGGCGCAAGCGCGCCAAAACTGGGCCGCCAAAACCGGGACCGCCAAAACCGGCCCCGCCCAAAACATAACGGGTGTCGGGGCGCGAAGCAAAAGCGTCCAGGAGGCAAAGCGTCCAGGACCTCGGGCTATTCCGGTACCGCGGCCGCCTGCCACCCAGGAGGAAGTGCCATGGAAAAACCTTATGACCGGCTCGACGGCGTCATCTGGTATGACGGCAAACTGGTGCCGTGGGGCGAGGCCAATCTCCACGTTCTCTCCCATGGGCTGCACTATGCGAGCTGCGTGTTCGAAGGCGAGCGCGCCTATGGGGGCGAGATCTTCGAGTGCAGCCAGCACTCGGAGCGCCTGAAGCGGTCCGCGCAAATCCTCGACTTCGAAATCCCCTATTCGGCGGCCGAGATCGATGCCGCCAAGCGCCAGGTGCTGGAGAAGAACGGCCAGCGCGACGCCTATATCCGGCCGATCGCCTGGCGCGGCTCGGAGCAGATGGGGGTGTCGGCGCAGAACAACAAAATCCATCTCGCGATCGCGACCTGGCAATGGCCGAGCTATTTCGACCCGGCGCAGCGGCTCAAGGGCATTCGCCTCGACCTCGCCGAGTACCGCCGTCCCGACCCGGCGACCGCCCCGACCCAGGCCAAGGCGGCCGGGCTCTACATGATCTGCACCATCTCCAAGCACCGGGCGGAGCGCAAAGGCTATGCCGACGCCATGATGCTGGACTGGCAGGGCCGCGTCGCCGAATGCACCGGCGCCAATATTTTCTTCGTGCGCGAGGGCAAGATCCACACCCCGATCGCGGATTGCTTCTTGGACGGGATCACGCGCCGCACCACCATCGAGCTCGCCAAGCGGCGGGGCCTCGAGGTGATCGAGCGGCGCATCATGCCGGACGAGCTCATCGGCTTTTCAGAGTGCTTCATCACCGGCAGTGCCGCCGAGGTCACGGCGGTCTCCGAGATCGCGCATTGGCGATTCACGCCCAGCGCCATCACCCAACAGCTCGCCGACGACTACACCACCGAAGTGCAGCCCAAGGGCAAGGCCGCGGCGGCGTAGCGTTACGGTCGCGCGTGGGCGGCGATCACGGCCTCGCCCATGCGCAGGAGGCGCGCGCCGAGCCCATCGCTGCCGACGCTCTGCGCCGTCACTCGCGCGCCCTCGAGCAGTAGGTTGAGCTCGTCTGCGAGGAATTCCGGCTCGGTGAGCCCGGCCTGCACGCAAAGCCCTATGAGCCGCGCGCGCTGAGCGATTTTGTGTTCCTCGATGACCCGCCGCGCCGGGTGAGATTTGTCCGGCAGTTCGATCGCGGCGTTGACCAGCGCGCAGCCGCGCCCGCCGCCGTCGGCGATGTGGCCGGCCACTTCCTGCAGCCAGGCACGAAGCTGGGCGAGGGCATCGCCCGGATAGGATTTCTCGAGCCGGCCCCAGCACGCGTCCGCCCCGCGTGCTGATTCGCGAAGGTATTGGGCCACCAGCTCGTCCTTGGAATCGAAGTGCCGATAGAGCGTCATCTTGTTGGTGCGCGCCGCCTCGGCGATTGCGTCCACCCCGACGGCGCGGACGCCGTGTCGATAGAACAGGTCGCCGGCGGCCGCCAGAATGCGCGCCCGCGGCGGAATCTGCTCTTCTTTTTCGTCTTTTTCGTCCCTGGCGTCCGACCTGGCGGGTTTCATGGGGCCCTCTTGACACGGGTGTTACCGGTC
>DATDGG010000024.1:0-7622 GCA_036522235.1 Xanthobacteraceae bacterium | reverse complement strand
AGAGCTTCGCGACGTTCGCGCAAGCGTGGCGCAACCGCATCGCGGTCAGCTACCGGCGGCGCACTCTCAATGCCGGGTTCAAGGCCGGCAATATTCGCGATTTCTGCGACCGCTGGGGCAGCGCCCAAGATTTCGCGCTGGTGCTCGATGCCGACAGCGTGATGACGGCGCCGGCCGTGCTGCGGCTGGTGCGCATCATGCAGGTCGCACCACGGCTCGGCATCTTGCAGAGTCTCGTCATCGGCATGCCCTCGACCAGCGCTTTCGCCCGCCTGTTCCAGTTCGGCATGCGGCTCAGCATGCGCTCCTACACGATCGGCAGCGCCTGGTGGCAGGGCGACTGCGGGCCCTATTGGGGGCACAACGCCATCATCCGCCTGGCGCCCTTCATCGCGAATTGTCACCTGCCGGTCCTGTCCGAACGCGCGCTGGTCGCCGGCCACGTGCTGAGCCACGACCAGGTCGAAGCGGTGCTGATGCGCCGCGCCGGATTCGAGGTCCGCGTGCTGGCGGAGGAAGGCGGCAGCTTCGAGCAGAACCCGCCGACCTTGATCGAATTCATCCGCCGCGATCTGCGCTGGTGCCAGGGCAACATGCAATATTGGCACTTCCTGGTGATGCGGGGGCTCAAGCCCGTCAGCCGCTATCAGCTCGGCTTTGCGATCCTGATGTTCCTCGGCTCGCCGGCCTGGATGGGTCTCCTGGTGCTGGGCAGCGCAACGCTCGCCGCCGCCGGATCGCCGGATGCTTTCATCCGCCGCGATGCCGGCATGGCCTTGTTCGTGACCGTGCTGGTCATGTGGTTCGCGCCCAACATCGCGACCGCGATCGACGTGCTCGCCCGACGCGAGCTGCGCCAGGCTTTCGGCGGCGGAATTCGATTTGGCCTGAGCGCGCTGGCGCAGACGATCTTCGTGCTGCTGCTGCTGCCGATCATGTGGTTCGGCCACACCTTATTCCTGGCGCGCCTGCTGCTCGGCCGTTCGGTGGGCTGGACCGTCCAGGCGCGCGACGACCACGAAGTGCCGCTCGCGCTGGCGGCGCGGCAGCTCTGGCCGCAGACCCTGCTCGGCCTGGGGACGATGACCCTCCTCGGCCGCACGGTTCCCGCCGCCATTCCGTACGCGCTGTTCATCGCCGGCGGCCTCGTGGCGTCCATTCCGTTCGCAGTGGCGACCGCCGCGCCCGGGCTTGGACGCGCGCTGGTGCGCGTCGGCTTCTGCCGGTTGCCCGAGGAGACGGCGCCGCCGGCGGAGCTCGAGGCGCTCGGGCTTCCCGCCATCGAGATCAGCATTGCGGCGGCGGCGCAGCGTCTCTCGGTGCGCGAGCGCCTGCGCATGGCTATCGGCGTGCTGCGTTCGCTGCGCATCTACTATTCGGATCGCCAGCGTCGCACCGCCATGGTCAAACTCTACAGCGCGTTCATCAGACCCGGCGATCTCGTGTTCGATGTCGGCGCCCATGTGGGCGACCGCGTGGCCGCCTTTCGCAAGCTCGGCGCACGCGTGATCGCGGTCGAGCCGCAGCCCGCGATCATCAAAGTGTTACGCGTGCTGTACGGTCGCGACCGCGCCGTCACGATCGAGCCGCAGGCGGTCGGCCGCGAGGGCGGGACGCTCGCCCTTGCGCTCAACCTCGCCAACCCCACCGTGTCCACGGGATCGCCGGCGTTCGTGCAGGCGGCCGACGGCGCGCCCGGCTGGGAAGGCCAAGCTTGGACGCGGACCATAGAGGTTCCGATGACGACGCTCGATGCCTTGATCGCGCGCCACGGCATGCCGGCCTTCATCAAGATCGACGTCGAAGGTTTCGAGGCGCAGGCGCTCGCCGGCCTGACGCACCCGCCGCCGGCCCTTTCGTTCGAGTTCACCACCATTCAGCGCGCCGTCGCGGCGGACTGTATCGCGCGCTGCTGCGCCCTCGGCTACTCGCGATTCAATGCCGCGCTCGGCGAGAGCCAGACCTTCGTGCATCCGCTCTGGAGCAGCGGTCAGGAGATTGCGGCTTGGCTGGCGGCGCTGCCCGAGCGCGCCAACTCCGGCGACATTTACGCGCTGCTGCCGTGATGGTTGCGGCTCATGCGTCCAGGCGGTGCTTGAAGCGAAAATTGTCCGAACAAGATAGCTCCGCGCGAGCGGCGCGCTTGGGAGCGAAAATCACTGACTGCAATCATTCAAAGCTGGCGATCGTCGAGCTCGGCCGGTCCTTTTCTGATCAATGCCGGCAGTGGCGATGCGTCGTCCGCGGCCTCTTTCGTTCTGGGCTCGTTTTCGCTTACCTCTAATTTCTGTTGCAGGTCCCGAACACATTCGAACACTGATGTCGCCGTGTCGCAAAAGCCCCTGACGTGCTCATTGGCTATTTTGCTATGCTGCCTGATGGCGCTCGCCAATGCATGCAGCTTTTCGGCAATTTCGGTTGCGCCACGCATGATCTCATCAGCGGTCTTTTCGATTTCCTCCGACGTGGCTTCGCCAATCCGGTCGACAGCGTTCATGGTAGCGCTCGCGAGACGTATCGGGTCAGCTTTGGCGGGTGCATAGGTTGATGGTGGCCGTGCTTGAACGTTCATAGCTTTCCCTCCTGCTCTCAGCATTTCCAACGAGAACGCGGGCGCTTGCTTATTGTTGACGAACCTCACACCTGCCCAATCGGGATCGACGCAATCAATTGTGTCGCATCTGGGCCTAAATCCGGCGAATTATGGAAATATCACCGCTATCCATATGGAACGAATGATCGATCTGCGTGTAACGCCAGGGTAATATGTTAGGGAGCAGTCAAGCCACTCCACATTACCGTCTCAACTCTGCTCTCTGCGCGATCTCTTCGAAGTTCTCTGCGCGATCTCTTCGAAGTCGCCTTACTTGGCCGCGTGCGCGAACTGCTCGTCCAATTCTCCGGATGGACATCACCCGCACAATTCGCTCGCGTGCGGCCGGTTGCCATAGCCTGTATTAAATTGGCCACGTCATCCGGACCGATGATATGCTGCCTTGCCACTAAATCGCAGGGTTGGCCTGACCCTCGGGCACGGACGAATGCTTGATGCAAGGGGTCGCTCCCCAATGTGCGGTCGAGCAGCCAGCCCATTGTCAGGCCGAGGAGCCGGGGGTCGCTCCCCCGGCTACCCTTGTTGGCGGCCTCGCCGCTCCCGTCCGCAAGTGCGCCGACGCCCTAATGCGTCCAGGCGTCGCGGCGCTTGAAGGCGAAGTTGTCGGAATAGGACATCCCCGTGCGGGCGGCGCGCTTGGGAGCGAAGACCTGGTAGGCGATGCCGTCGCGCTCGCAATAGGCGACGGCCTCTTCGGCGGTGTCGAAACGCAGCTGGATCTGCTGACGCATGTCGCCGGAGCTGGTCCAACCCATCAGCGGCTCGATCTCGCGCGGCTGTTCCGGCTCGAAGTCGAGCACCCATTCCTTGGTCTTGGCATTGCCGGACTGCATGGCCGTCTTTGCCGGCTTGTAGATTCTTGCGGTCACGGTCGGAAGCGCCTTCCTTGGATCGAAGAACCGGGGTCGAAACCTTGCCGGCCGAAAGTTCTGGTCGGGGTAGCAGGATTTGAACCTGCGACCTGGAGTACCCAAAACTCCCGCGCTACCAGGCTGCGCTATACCCCGCGAGGTGCCGGCTGCTTGTTGCGCTGGCGCATGTCCTTTTCGGAAAACTGGTATCCACTTTTCCGGGACATGCGCTGGCGAGAGGGCATGATCCTTTCCGAAAACCGGCGACCACTTTTCGGGATCATGCCTCGGCGCTCTCGATACACGCTTCGCCGCACAGCAGCAAGCCGCGGCGCGCGGCCGGTGGTTGCGGCATTCAGCGCGGATTGAAAATCGAGCCGCCGACCCGGTCGCCGGGTGCGATGCCGAGCTTCTTGGCGGTGCCGCCGATCACTTCCAGCACCGCCCGCACCGGCCCGCCCGAGGGGATGTTCCGCTCCGACAGCGGTTCGGTATTCTCGGCGATGCGCAGAATGCGTCCGTCGGCGCGGATGAAGAGCATGTCGAGCGGGATGTAGGTGTTCTTCATCCAGAACGCGACGTTCTGGTCGACCTGAAAATCGAACAACATGCCGTGCCCCTCCGGCATTTCGCGCCGGAACATCAGGCCATGCTCTTTCTCCTCCGGCGTGATCGCCATCTCGACCTGGAAGGCGTGCACGCCGGTCTTGCTGGCGATCTCGATGGTCTGCAGCTCGGCCGCCCGGGCGAAATCCGCACTCGAGGCCGTGCCGACGGCAAGCGCAACGGCGAGCGCCGAGCGAATGGCCACGCGCGCAATGTCCCAATTTGGGATGCCGGCCAACAAGCGCCGCACCGCTCGCCTCAGTGTGAAATGCCGAGCGAGCCGCCTTCGGGATGAACTTCCGCCGCCATCAGCCCCTTCGGGCCCGGTCCGAAGCGCACGAGCACGAACTGGCCCGGCCGCAGCTCGGTCATGCCGAAGCGCCGCAGCGTCTCCATATGCACGAAAATGTCCGGGGTGCCGTCGCCCCGGGTCAAGAAACCAAATCCACGCAAACGATTGAACCATTTGACCTGTGCCCGTTCGAGTCCGCTCGTGGGCGTGACAATAACATGAGTTCGCGGCGGTGGCATCTGGGCCGGATGGATCGCCGTCGAGTCGTCCATGGAGAGGACGCGGAACGCCTGCAGCCCGCGCGGGCGCTGGAGCACCTCGCAGACCACGCGGGCGCCCTCATAGGCGACCTGGAACCCGTCCCGCCGCAGGCAGGTCACGTGCAAGAGGATGTCGGGCATGCCGTTGTCGGGCACGATGAATCCATATCCCTTGGAAACATCGAACCACTTGATCGCACCCGCGAGCTCAATGACGTTCGCCGCCTCATCGGCGATGCCGCCGGAGTGGTCGAGGTCAAGCCCATTCGAGCTGGGCGCCTTTGTATCTATGCCGTCCGACGCCATGACGCCGCACGCTGCCACTTTGATTGGGCGTCTCTTACGGACGCTGCGAATCTCTATTGTGTGTGGGAGGATAGCACCGGGCCGCCGCCGGGAAAGACCAAAATGCACGTGCGCGCCAAAACACGTGAATCCCTGTGAACATCTTTTTCGCGCCACCGAATCAGTGCATGATGAAGGGGGCTAGCACGGAACCGATGTCGTCGCGGATGACGAGATCGGCGATGCCGTCGAATTCGGTCGCTTCCCTGTTGATAATCGCCAGGCGGGCGCCATTTCGTTTCGCCAGCAGGGGAAATCCGGCCGCCGGCCAGACCACCAGCGACGATCCGACCGCCAGGAACAGGTCGCAGGCGAGCGCCAGCTCCTCCGCGCGCCGCATGGCGGCTTCCGGCATGGCCTGCCCAAAGGATATGGTGGCGGACTTGATGGCTCCGCCGCAGTCGGTGCAGTCGGGCGCCTGCCCGCCGGTCGCCGTGAATTGTTGCTGGACCCACGGCAGCTCGTAGCGCTTGCCGCAGTCGAGGCAATGCGCATAGGTGCTGTTTCCGTGCAGCTCGACGACGTGTTCCGCTGAAATTCCAGAGCCCTGGTGGAGGTTGTCGATGTTCTGCGTCACCACCGCGCCCACCTTGCCGGCGCGGTAGAGGCTGGCGAGCGCACGGTGCCCGCGCCCCGGCTTGGCGTTGCCGAACGCCTGCTCCATGGCGAACCGGCGCCGCCAGGCCTCGGCGCGCATCTCCCGGCTGGCCAGGAACTCGTCGAACCGGATCGGGGCGTTTTTGGTCCACAGCCCGCCCGGGGAACGAAAATCTGGTATCCCGCATTCGGTGGATATGCCCGCGCCGGTGAAGGGCAGCACGACCGTGGCGGTCTCGACGAGCGCCCGCAGCTCCGCGACCGCGGTATCGACATCCGGCGCGATCATTTAAGGTTGCTTCCCATCACCCAGCCATCTTAGTGAGGCGACCCACCACGAGGCCACCCACCGCGAGGCCACACATGCGATATCTGCATACGATGCTGCGCGTGCGCAATCTCGATAACGCGCTCGACTTTTATTGCAACGCACTTGGCCTCAAGGAGGTCAGCCGCCGGGACGACGAGAAGGGGCGCTATACGCTCGTCTTCCTGGCGGCGCCGGACGACGCCAAGCCGCTCTCCGAGAGCCGGCAGTCGGGCCGCGGCGCGCCGCTTGTCGAGCTGACCTACAACTGGGACAGCGAGGACTATGGCGAGGCACGCCATTTCGGCCATCTCGCCTACGAGGTCGACGACATTTACGCGACCTGCGAAAGACTGATGCAGGCGGGCGTGACCATCAACCGCCCTCCCCGCGACGGCGTCATGGCCTTCGTGCGATCGCCTGACCGGCATTCCATCGAGCTTTTGCAGAAGGGCCAGGCGCAAACGCCGCGCGAGCCCTGGCTCTCCATGCCCAATACCGGCCACTGGTGAGCGCGCGGCGGCACTTGCTTGCCGCACCGCGCAAACGCCTTTATACGTCCCCGCTTCCGCGAGCGCCCATCGTCTAGCGGTCTAGGACGCCGCCCTTTCACGGCGGAAACCGGGGTTCGATTCCCCGTGGGCGCGCCATTACGATCAAAGACTTGGCGGCAGCCGCGCGGTGTCCAACTGAGTCCAATATGCGGCTTGGGCAACAGTCACACCTAGAACTTGAGGAACGATTTGTATGGCGAAGCCCCCCAAGAAGGCGAAGCAGGCCGAGATGGCATCACCAACGCCAGAGGACTTTGAACGGGCCCGCAATCACCTTCGCCAGCGCGGCAACGCTCTCATCATTGAGCTTGCGAAGCGGTATCAGGCCGGCAAGGCGGAAGAGTTGACCGGCGTGCTGAACGCGATGGACAGCGCGCTTGAGCTTGAGAGGATGGGCCGATAGGCCCCCGGCCCGGCAACGGTTGTCAAGGTCACGGCGACCGTCCCGGTCGGGTGAAGTTGTTCCCGTCCGCTACGGTCGGCCGGCGGCACACACGTTCAATTCGCCCAGCCGTGTTGTCGCCTGCAGCCACGGGATGACTATCGCTTCGGCCGGTGTGTCGCCTTCTGGCTTTCGGGGCGAGGCGCATAGGCGGAGGCAGCAGAGAAAGAGGCAGGCCCGCCACAGCCGGCTCCCACGTGCCAGGTGCCGTCCTGCGATTGGACGAATCCATAATCTCTGGCAGCGGCCGGATTGCGGAATATCTCGGGGTGGTAGACCGGATTAACGCCGTCCAGGCTGCACCGGAGCACGGCCCCGCCCCTCTCCAAGCGGTCGCCCTTTTCATTCCCAGCGACCGCAGAAGTGAGGCCCAGAGCACCGAGGGCAGTGATGATCGCAAGCGCGCCAAAGGGCTTATTTCCACGCATGGCAGTCTCCTCCGTTATTGTTGCCGTCGCCGCTCTGCGTGCCCGCAAGACCGAAGCGGCCGCCCATCTCAGGTGGCCACGCCCATCCCGGGCAAAAGAAAAAGGCCCCTTTCGCCGGGGCTCGAAGGTCAGTCAAAGAACATCCCGGGGCTTGAGCGCCCCTTGTGCCAGGGGAGATGTGTACCGTTCGCGGCATTGAGTGCCGGGCGTTATCGCTCTAAGGGTACAGAATCGCTCTAAGGGTAGAGAACCCACGGTAGAGGGCTGAGCTTGCCGACGGTTTTCCGACGGCTTACATTTTTTTAAAGTTCCTCCCGCCGCCTGCT
>DATDGG010000023.1:0-6851 GCA_036522235.1 Xanthobacteraceae bacterium | reverse complement strand
GGGGTCATGCCCGTGCCAGCCCGCTCATACATGCCGCCACCGACAGGCCGATCGCCCTCGGGGGTCGTGCCGGTGCCGGCGCGCTCGTACATGTTGCCGCCGACATAGCGATTGCCCTCGCCGGTGCCGGCCCGCTCGTACATGCCGCCGCCGACATCCCGATGGGCCGTGCCGGCCCGCTCGAACATCTCGCCGCCGACCGGACGATCCTGGGCGTTGGCGAGCGTCGGCGCGACGAGCGCGGAGCCCGCGAGCAGGATCGCGGTGGCAGCCTGAAGGAGGAACTTGCGATTTCCGATCGTGAACATGGTCATTCTCCTGGGTTTGCTCGCCAGGTCGACGATCGCCTGGGATGCTCAGGAGATTGGGGCAGCCGCGCCCATCGCGCCGTGTTGGCCATCACAGGATTGTCGTTTGTTGACCGGGTCTTGGCCGGACCCAAATATCGAGTCCTGCGCCCGTCGGCCTCCGCATGTGGCGTCCACGCCACAGTCTGAGGAAATCTCGCCATATCACCAGTTTTGGTGATGCCCGCCGGCGCTAATCGGTGGTTATTTACCTGGCTAGGCGGTATTTTGTTGCCAAACAAGATTGCCGTCGGTCCGGTAGGCAGCGCACGGGCAACGCAAGCGCGCGGGGTGGCGAGTGATGCAATCGATGCGCCGAAACGCTGGTAACGCGGTCTCCCTTTTGGCTGTCGGGCTGATCTGGGCTGGTCCACTGTCGCATATGGCACGCGCCGCTGACATGCCGCTCAAGGCTCCGGCCGCCGCTCCATTGCCGCCATGGCAATTCACGCTCGACGAAGACACGCGCTTCTACAGCTGGACCGGCTCGCGCGGCTTTCCGGCTGCCGGCGGCGCGGTGGCGCCCGGCGGCAGCGGATCGCAGCTCTACGTGCCGGTCTCGCTCGGCGCGATCGGGCAGACCTCGCCTGAGCACAAGTGGGAGTTTCAGATTCGCTCCGGCTACGTCTGGTCGCAGCAAACCACCTTGGGGCAGGCCGGGCTGTTTTCGAACCTCACCGATACCGGGGTCACCGCCACTCACACCTATCTGGGGATCAACGGCATCCAGCCTTACGCTTCCGTTGCGCTCAATCTGCCGACCGGCCGCAGTGCGCTCTTGGGCACCGCCGCCAACGGCCGCATGGACCCTGATCTCGTGGGCATTGCGGTGTCGGGCGAAGGCGTCAATGTGGGGCCGACGCTAGGCGCCAACATCCCGGTCGGCGAAAGCTGGATGTTCGGGATCGCGGCCGGCTACACCTATCGGGGCCCCTACAGCAAGGATGCGCTGGTCAATCCCGCGACCTTGACCCCGTTCCTCGGTCCCACGTCGACCTTCGATCCGGGCGATGACATCACGCTCACCGGCACCCTCACCTATGTGCAGGGTGCCCTCTCCTGGCGCGTGTCCGCGGACGCCGCTTTCGAGTCCAACACCAACGTCAACGGCGTCCTCGGCGCAACGCCCTTCAGCGGCGCCCTGATGCGCGCCGGCGACCGCTACACCGTGCAGTCGACCGCGAGCTATGACTGGACCAAATACTGGACCTCGGTGCTGGCCGGCGCCTGGTCCCACAGCAACAGCAACCATGTGCTCGCCGCCAACCTGCCGCCGCTCATCACCGAGCTGTTCAATTCCAACAACGACGTCTTCCAGGTCACGCTCGACAACAAGTTCCAGGTCACGCCCGACGTGATCGCCGGTCCGACCGGCGGCTACATGTACCGCAACCACAATTCCTGGATCGTCACCAACGCGCTGTTCGTCCCGGAAAAGACCAAATGGACGGCAGGCGGCTTTTTCACCTACAATCTGCTGAAGGATTTTGCGCTGAACGGGCGTGTCGAGCACTACTGGGTCAATCAGAACGTGACCCCCGCAACCTTGGTACCGGTGGTGACCGACAACGGCTGGCTGATATCGCTCGGCGGCACGCACACCTGGTAGAGGATGAAACCTGACAGAATGCGCTATCTCCTCTCGGTCATCGTTCTCGCCTGGTCGGCTTTGACCATCGGCTCAGCGGCCGCCGCGTCACTCAATTGCCCGTCGGGAAAGACAAGCACGGGCGCTTGCGTCAATCCGCGCCTTGCGCAGTTGACCCAAAGGGGCACGCTCGTCTTCGCCCAGTTGCAGATGAACCATAACTTCAGTTCATATTTGCCGGCCAATCCCAGCGTGGAGCGTATGTATCCGGCCCACGACGTGGTTTTCTTCCAAGTCTTCATCAACACCAATCCGTAACCTGCGCCGGCTCCAGGCGCGTGACGGATTGAGTCCGCGCCCAGAAAGACGCCTCGGAATCGGGCAGGGCAGCCTGGATTTTCTCGCATCGAGCGGAGCACTTTCAGAAAACGTCCAGCTCCTCGGACCGCCGGAAATCGCACCGCGGCCGTGTCTCGGCAATCGACCGTTTAGTGATGATCGACACATCGCGATCGAAGCGCTGCCTCTAGGCTGCTGAGCATGCCCGGACGATCAGCGTCCCGGCGATCAACAGGAGAACGATCATGATCAAGTGCAATTCGAAGCGCGGGTCCCTTGGGCTCGCGGCCGTTGCCCTCGGCTTGCTTGCGAGCGCATCGGTCGGTACAGCCGCGCCCTTGTCGCGCGCTTCAGCCTTCCGGCCGGTCGCGATTCCGGCTGCCCCGACGGCTGCCGCCAAATTGTCGGCGATTCCTGTCAAGCCTACCGTCGTCCTTGGTGGCGCCGCCGCGTCAACAAGCTATCCCACCAGCTTCAATGGGAAGAGCGCGACCAGAACGGATATCACGGTGGCGCCGACCGCAACCCAACCCGGCTCGGTCACCTCGATCATCGCCGATCAAAGCGGACAGACGCTCTGGAGAACCACCAGCACCTGCAACTTCGGGTCTGCCTGCGCGCGGACTGGCCCGGCGAACAGCGTCCCAACGCCGGCGACCACCACGGCGAGCACTCCGGCCGCGCCGAAGTATTCGCAGTCGGTCATCGCGCAAGCGGCCGCGCTCGGCACCACGCCGCAGAACGTCATGAATCTGGCAAGCGCCCCTCGCCCGGGTGATCCGACCAGCTTTGTGCTGAGCAAACAGACCAAGGTGAAAATAGCCGGCGTCACGTGCTCGGCCGGAGTCCTCGCGACTTACACCAGGAGCAAAGGTCTCGGTGGGAGCGCCTGGAGCTATACTTGCGCATGAAGTCGAATGCCACGCCGAAAGACCCGGAAAAGCAACGCAGGGACGACTGGCGCATGTCCCGGAAAAAGCCTGCCCCCGCGAAGGGGGGTTGGATACCGGTTTTCCGAAAAGGACATGCGCCAGGGCAAAAAAGCAGAGCACATCCCGATCCATTCGAACGGGATGTGCTCGAGACTCCGTCCCTGCGATTATTCCAGACACGATGACGCGCGGGCGCGGCCGCGCACCGCCAGCCGAGACGCAAACCCGCAGCGCCGGCGCCATTTTCGTCTTGCGATATCCGGGTCGAAAATCTGGTCGGCCGGGCGGAGCTGATCTACTTTCTCGATCGACCATTTCGTGCCGGGGCATTGGCGGACAGTTCGCTACGCGCGCATCGGCATTGCGGTGCGTCGACCGCGCGCCAAGCCGGTCGCAAACATGATCGACGATTTCGTGATCGCCAACACATCGCAACGCCGCGCGCTTCCCTAGGCTCCTGAGCATACCGGGGCGATCGGGCTCCGGCCACCGAACTCAGGAGAACGATCATGACTACGTCCATCTGGAAGAACGGGCTCGTTGTCGTCGGGCTCACCAGCGTCGCGTTGGGCGTGTTCGCCAACGTCTCGAGCAGCCAAGCCGCGTCGATTGCCGGCCTCTACACCTTCCATTCGCCCGCCGGCCTCTACACGTTCCGTTCGCCTGCCGGCCTCTATCCGGTCGGCGCTCCGGCCGGGCTGTACAACCCGGGACAGTCCCAGCTGTACAACGGGGGGCGACCCGGCACGACCGTCTGTGGAACGGGCCGCTGCCAATTCAACGGCTCACCCGCAGGACTCTATCACCCTACCCACAGGTAAATTGCTCTCGCCGCGATGCAGCCTCGCCCAACGATCGGGCGGGGCTCATTCGCGCCATCGGGCCGCCGGCTCTCATGATCGGAGATTTAGAGATCGATCGTCATTCCTTCGCGCGCGACGATCGTGCCGGGCCGCGCCGCCTGAGCGAGCGCGCCGAGCGCGTCCATGGCGGCATCGTCATGGGCCGGGTCATGATGAAACAGACAGAGCGTCTTGGCGCCCGCGGCATTCGCGAGCCGCACCGCGTCGGCCCAGGTTGCGTGCCCCCAGCCGCGGCGGCTCTCGATCTCGGCTTCGGTGTAGGTGGTGTCGACGACCAGCAGATCGGCGGCGCGCGCCAGCGCCACGATGCCCCTGTCGATCGGATCCGGCCCGATCTCAGTGTCGGTGACATAGGCGAGCGAGGACGAACCGACAGCGAGCCGATAGCCGACCGCGCCATCGGGATGATCGAGCGCGGCGGTCGCAACCTTGAGGCCGCCCGCGATGCCGATCGCCTCGCCGGGCGCAAAGCCATGATAGCTGACCGCGGCCTTGAAGCTCGTCGGCCCGGCGGGGAACAAAGGCGGGCTCACCAGGGCGTGGACCACCTCGGAAAGCCTCGCCGCCGGGGCGCCGCCCCAGATGCGAACATCATGGCCGGCCGCGAAAAACGGCGCGAAAAACGGCAGCCCGCACACGTGATCGAGATGGAAATGCGTCAGCAGAATATCGACATCGATGGCCTTTCGCAGGCTCACCAGCCGATCGCCGAGCGCGAACAATCCGGTTCCGGCGTCGAGCACCACGAGCCTGTCACCGAGGCGCACCTCGACGCAGGATGTGTTGCCGCCATAGCGGATCGTCGCCGGACCCGGGCAGGCGATGCTGCCGCGTACGCCCCAGAAGGTGACGCTCAATGGTGGTCCGGCGCTTGGCCCTGGCATTTCGCGCGTGCCGCAGGTGGTCCCGATCCCCGACCTTATGGTTGATCGGATCGGGCGTGGCAACAAGAGCGGCGGGCCCAATCCAACAAACGCCGGTTTTGTGCCGGGCATCACATCGCGATGGGGCGAACAGGCGGCCCTTATGGCCGGCCGGTGCGGACGCCCACAAGGGGCCCGCACCGGCGGTCGGAGCGGTTCAAGTGTGGTGGCGGGCTTCAATCAAGGTATATTCGTCCCGAACAAGGCGGCACCAGCATGCCATTTTCTGTCCTGCCCAATTTTCGCCGGGCCAAATCCAAGCCGGGCCTGCCGCGGACGTCCGCGCGCACCGGCATTGCCCGCTGGTCCTATGCGGTCACGGTCGCGGTACCGGCACTCGTTGTCGTCCTTGTCGGCGGCATGGGCACGCCGCTCCTGCCCGACTTGAGCAATCTTGTATTCGACTGGTACCAACGTCTCGCACCGCGCGTGTGGGACCCGCAATCGCCGGTCCGCGTGGTCGCGATCGATGACGAGTCGCTCGCCCATGTCGGCCAATGGCCATGGCCGCGATCGACGCTGGGCGAGATCGTGCGCAAGCTCGGCGATCTCGGCGCCGCGATCGTGTCGGTCGATATCGTGTTCGCCGAGCCCGACTCGTCGAGCCCGGAACAGGTGATCCATTCGCTCCCCGCAAGTCCCGCCCGCACCCAGATCGAGCAGGATATCCGGCGCGACAAATCGAACGATTTCCAGTTGGCGGAAGCCGGCGGTTCGACCCGAAGTGTGCTGGGCACGATCCTCACGCAGGGCAGCGGCGCCGTGGACTATCCGCTCAAGCTCGGCATCGCCACCGCCGGCGACGACCCGCGTCCGTTCCTGGCGCATTTCACCGGCGCGATCGTTCCGCTGCCGATCCTGAGCGCCAAGGGGGCCGGGCTTGGCGCGCTCAACTGGTTGCCGGATCGCGACCAGGTCGTTCGCCGGGTGCCGCTGGTGCTGGCGCTTGGCGACACGATCGTGCCGAGCTTCGCGGTCGAGACCGTGCGCGTCCTGCAAGACGCCTCGACCATCGTGGTGCGCTCGTCGAACGCCAGCGGACAATCCGCCTTCGGGGTGCATAGCGGGGTGAACACGATCAAGGTCGGCGAGCTGGAGATTCCGACCGATGCACGGGCGGAGATGCGGGTACGCTATACGCCGACCGAGCCGGGCCGCTTCGTGCCGGCCTGGAAAGTGCTCGCCGGCGCGGTCGAGCGAAGCGACATCGCGGGGCGCGTCATCGTGCTGGGGGTCAGCGCCGCCGGGCTCGCCGACCAGCGGGCGACGCCGGTCAACGCTTCGGTGGCCGGGGCCGAAATTCACGCCCAGGTGCTCGAGCAGGTGATCGCCGGCACCTGGCTGGCGCGGCCCGATTGGTCGCGCGGCGCCGAGCTTCTGCTCACGGTCATTCTGGCGCTCCTGGTTGCGGTCGCGTTGCCGCGCGTCACTGCGCTCGCGAGCGCTGCCGGGGCGGGCCTGGTCGTCGCCGCGCTCGGCTGGGGGAGTTGGCATGCGTTCGCGACGGAGGGCATGTTGCTTGATCCGGTCCTCCCCGGGCTTTCGGTCGTCTTCACCTACGGCTCGGGCGTGGTGTGGCTCTATCGCGACGAGCAGCGGCGGCGGCGGCTGGTGCGCGAAGCCTTCGGCCGCTACGTCTCCCCGGCGGTGGTCGCGCGTCTCGCCGAGGACCCCTCGAAGCTCGTCCTGGGCGGGGAATCCCGCGTCCTCACGATCATGTTCTGCGACGTCCGCGGTTTCACATCCATCGCCGAACGCCTCGATCCGCAAGGCCTGACGCGATTCATGAACGAGTATCTGACGCCGATGACGGACACCGTGCTGGCGCACGGCGGCACCATCGACAAATATATCGGCGA
>DATDGG010000022.1:0-3360 GCA_036522235.1 Xanthobacteraceae bacterium | reverse complement strand
GCCATGCGCACCAACGCGTCGTAAACCGGAATGTCGCCATGGGGGTGGTATTTGCCCAGCACTTCGCCGGTGATCTTGGCGCACTTGCGCGTGGGGCGATTGAAGCGCAGGCCAAGCTCGGACATTCCATAGAGGATGCGGCGGTGCACGGGCTTCAATCCATCGCGAATATCGGGGAGCGCGCGGCCGACGATCACGCTCATGGCGTAGTCGAGATAGGAGCGGCGCATCTCGTCTTCGATATTGATCGGGATCAGATTTTTTGATCCGCCATCCCCGCCTAGAGGCAATTGGCCGCCTGATGGCGGAGTGGTCGGGTCCTGGGGGTCTGCCAAAAGAATACTCCTAAGGGTTGATGCGGCGAACGCCGCCTGTAAGAACTATTTTAGCAAGGATCGGCAGCGCGCGCGCTGACCGGATGGCTTATTAAAGTTCGCCGGCATACTCGCCGGTCTGGTATACGTTGCCTTTGTAATCCATGTCGTCGTGGATACCGATTTTGGACGTGTAGTAACCCCTGACGGTGGCGTGCTTGAGTTCGACGAAGAATTCCTCTTCGGGTTTCTTGGGGTCCTTCTCGTTCGCGGCGATGCGTGACAGCACGGCGGCGCGCTGCTCGAGGGCGCCCTTCAGAAAAGGTCCGCCGTGCATTTCGCCGGAGATCGCGTCGATCAGTTGGAGGGCCTTGCGCCAACGGTCGCGCTGGTCCTGCTCGAAAGCCTCCGCCAGGCGTGCGTCGATAAATCCGGCGACCCGGGCAGCTTTCGCGCCGCCGGATTTTTCATCCGCGGGAATGATCATTTCGGTGAGTTCCTCGACCAGCGCGTACTCGGCGGCCGTGAAGAATTTGCGATCGTCGGCGCCGCGGGCTTGCCGCGCCACGACGGCGGCGCCCGCGGTGAGCTTGATCAAGTCGCGGCGATTCACAGCTCTCCTCTTTTCATCTGGTCGGCGAGGTAATCGCAGGAGCGCCAGCACAGCGCCATGATGGTCCAGGTCGGGTTCTGGTTGGACGCGCTGACGTGCGAACTGCCGTCGACCACAAACAGATTCCTGACGTCGTGGGATTGCTGGAATTGGCTGACGACGGATTTTTTGGGATCGGCGCCCATGCGCGCGGTGCCGAGCTCGTGGATGGACCACCCGGGCGTCAAGACTGCGCGATCGGCGCCGATGATTTCAATACCGGCGTCCTCGAACATCTCCTTGGCGCTTTCAGACATGTCCCTGGCCATCTTCTGCTATTTCCAGCAGGACATCAAGGACTCGCTCAAGCTCGTGCCGGAAGGCGTCGAGGGCCAGGTGCCCTATAAGGGCGCGGCCGCGACCGTGCTGCATCAGCTCGGCGGTGGCCTGCGCGCCGCCATGGGCTATGTGGGCGCGCGCACGCTCGCCGAGCTGCACGCCAAGGCGCAATTCGTGCGCATTTCCGGCGCCGGCCTGCGCGAAAGCCACGTGCACGACGTGACTATCACGCGCGAGAGCCCGAACTATCCGAGCCGCGTGTGATTCCAAGGCCCCTGTGTGCGTCCAAAATCGGGAGTCATGGCCGGGCTTGTCCCGGCCACCCACGCCTTGCTTTGCTGGCCGAAAGACGTGGCAGCCCGCGACACATGGGCGTTGCGGCACAGCCCGCGAAGACGGGCGTAGACGCCCTGATGCTCTTCGCGGGCTATGCGCGGGCGTGACGATGACGAGAGGGGAACCATGACGATCCGCGACGTGCTGCTGCCGCTTTTCGTCCAGGTCACGCTGACCTTCGTGCTGCTGTTCTGGATGGCGTTCGTGCGCACCCGGGCCATCGCGGGCGGCGCGGCCAAGACGCGCGAGATCGCGCTGCGCGAGCCGAACTGGCCACCCGAGGTCACCAAGATCGCCAACGCCTTCCACAACCAGCTCGAGCTGCCGATCCTGTTCTACGTGCTCACCATCCTGGCCTGGGATACCCACCATGCCGGCACCGTATTCGTGGCGCTCGCCTGGCTGTTCGTGCTCCTGCGCCTGATCCAGGCCGCCATCCATGTGACCGACAATCACGTGCGCCGGCGCGGCCTGGCGTTCATCCTGAGCGCGATCGTGCTCGCGATCATGTGGGGAAACTACATGATGGAGATCGTCTTCGGGACATGACGCCGGCCGCCCGCCTCTCCGCTGCCATCGAGGTCCTCGCCGAGATCGAGGCGCAACGCCGGCCGGCCGCTGACGCGCTCAAGGCCTGGGGCCTCGCGCATCGCTTCGCCGGCTCCGGCGATCGCGCCGCCATCGCCGGCATCGTCTACGATGCGTTGCGCCGCAAGGCCTCGGCGGCCTTCCTGATGGGCTCCGATCAGCCGCGCGCTTTGCTGCTCGGCATGCTGCGGCTCGAGCGCCATCTCGACGCGGAAGCGATCGCGCGCCTGTGCGATGGCACCGGCCATGCGCCCGCGCCGCTCGAGGCGTCAGAGCGCGCGGCGCTCGAGACCGCGACGCTTGATGGCGCGCCGCCCTGGGTTGCCGGCGACTATCCGCAATGGCTCGATTCCCATCTCGCCCGCGTGTTCGGCGAAGAGCGGGCCGCGGAGGGTGCCGCGCTCGCGAGCCGCGCGCCGCTCGATCTGCGCGTCAACGCGATCAAGGCGAACCGCGAGCGGGCCGAGGCCGCGCTCGCTCATCTCGGCGCGGTGCCCTCGCGCTGGTCGCCGCAAGGCTTGCGCATCGTGCTCGGCGCCGACGCCAAGAACCCGGCGATCCATGCCGAGCCGGCCTTCATCAAGGGATGGGTCGAGGTGCAGGACGAAGGCTCGCAGCTCGCCGCCTTGCTGGCCGATGCGCGTCCCGGCCAGCATGTGATCGATCTTTGCGCCGGCGCCGGCGGCAAGACGCTCGCGCTTTCGGCGTTCATGCAGAACCACGGCCAGATCTATGCGACCGACGACGACAAGCGCCGGCTCGCGCCCATCCATGCCCGCATCGAACGCGCCGGCGCGCGCAACGTTCAGGTGCGCACCCCCAAGGGCGAAGCGGACGTTCTCGCCGACCTCGCCGGCGCCGCCGATTGCGTGCTGATCGATGCGCCCTGCACCGGCATCGGCGCCTGGCGGCGCAATCCGGACGCCAAGTGGCGGATGCGCCCCGGCGCGCTCGAAATCCGCGTGCGCGAGCAGGCGGAGCTGCTCGATCGCGCCGCGGGCCTCATCAAAGGCGGCGGCCGCATCGTCTATGTCACCTGCTCGCTGCTCGCGGAGGAGAACGGCGCGCAGATACGAAGCTTTCTCGCCCGGCATCCGGACTTCACCGCGCTGTCGGCCGCCGAGCTGGCGCGGCCGCTGGGCGAACGCGGGGCGATCCTTGCGCGCGCCGCGCTGACCTCGGAGGAGGGGC
>DATDGG010000021.1:0-8766 GCA_036522235.1 Xanthobacteraceae bacterium | reverse complement strand
GTTTTTTCTCGCGATCCCAAACTCGAACATAGTAGAATTGGCTTCCGTGAACTTTGTAGATCGATGTGCCATCATAGATTTTGATCGCCTTGTACTCGTACGATGTTTCGGTTCCTGACATCGATGACCACCCAAAGTAGTGATGCAGCGACTTATAAACTTATGATATAAAGAGGTCAATAACATATTGGTTTTATTATAGACCCGGTTGAATGGCATTCAAGAGGTCGGCGGTTCGACTCCGCCTGGCTCCACCAGCCTCCACTGCTTCAGCCTTCGCTGCTCTGCAGCTTCGGCTCGGCAAGTCGCTTCGGGCGAAGGTTGTCGCGCCGTAGCTTTGGCGAAGGGCGGACACGGATTTTCCGCACCATGGACCGAGGGGATTTCATGACGCCGGCCAGCATGCCGTGCCGCCTTGGTTAAGGTTTGGTAAATCCGCGCGTTTCCACAGTTGAATTACGTATTTGCCGCACGGGATGCGTTCATAATTTGCTAGCTGCTGCGCTTCTATCATGGCCCGCCTCATTAGAGAGGAGCCGCAACAGCATGTCCCATTCGCCGCCACCGGAGGCCAGTCGCAGTGCGGCCGGGCGGCTCGCCTATGTGCTCGACGACCAGCCGCAAGCGTGCGCGATCGCGTGCAAGATCCTCGATTCGATCGGCTTTTCGGCACGTCCGTTCGCCGCTCCCCTGCCCTTCTTCGAGGCCCTCAAGACGGCTTCCCCGGACGTTATCGCGCTCGATCTCGCGCTCGGCCAATCCGACGCGATCGAGATCATCCGCTATCTGGAGACCTTCAAATATAAAGGCAAAGTGCTGCTGATCAGCGGCTGCGACTATGCCACGCTCGACGATATCCGGGCGATCGGCGAGCAGCACGGCTTGGCGATGGTGCCGCCGGTGCAGAAACCGTTTCGCGCCGCCGATATCCAGAACAGCCTCGCGGCCGCGGTCGAACCCAAAACCGCGCCGCCGCCCGCGCCGAGCCAGCCGCTCGACTGGAAGGAACAGCAGCGGAGGCGGATCGATCCGGCCGAGGCGCTGCGCAACAACTGGCTGCGGCTATGGTACCAGGCCAAGATCGACCTCAAGACCATGACGGTCTGCGGCGCCGAGGCCTTGTTGCGGGCGAAGCATCCCGAGTTCGGCCTCATCAATCCCATGGAGTTCCTGCCGGCACGCAGCTCGACCATGTATCAGCCCTTGACCAAGTTCGTGGTCATGCAGGCCAAGGCGGATTGGGAGATTTTTGTCGGCCAGGGGCAGGTGCTCAAGCTGTCGATCAATGTCCCGCTCTCGACCTTGCAGTCGCCCAAATTCGTCGAGCTGATTCGCGGCGCTTTGCCAAGGAATCCGGGCTGGCCGGGCCTCATCGTGGAGGTCACCGAGGGCGAGGTGCTCACCGACCTCGGCGCCGTGCGCGAGATCGCCACTCAATTGAAGCTCTACAAGGTCGGCATTTCGATCGACGACTTCGGCAGCGACCATTCCTCGCTGGCCCGCCTGCGCGACCTGCCCTGCGTCGAGCTCAAGCTCGACCGCCGCTACGTTGCGGGCTGCGCCACCGACAGCGCCAAGCAATCCGTCTGCGTGGCCGCGATGGAGCTCGCGCACGGCTTCGGGCTCACGGTCTGCGCCAAGGGCGTGGAGAATGTCGAGGACTTGCGGACGCTGATGGATCTCGGCTGCCATACCGCGCAGGGCTTTTTGTTTGCGCAGCCCATGGGCTCGGGGAGCTTCATCAAGACGCTGCTCGGCCGCGCCGGGGAAGGCAAGCAAGGGGAGCCGTCCGGCGCCGGAGCGAGCCTCAAGCTCACCGCCTGAAAGCCGGCGCCCCTACGCGTCGGCGGCAGCGGGTGCGGTTGGGGGCGTCCGGAAATAGGGCTCGACGGCGCCGGTGAGCTTGATGGTCATCGGATTGCCGTAGCGGTCCTTGGCGGTCGCATGCGCCACCCGAACCCAGCCTTCGCTGACGCAGTACTCCTCGACATTGTTCTTCTCGACGCCCTTGAAGCGGATGCCGATGCCGCGCTCGAGCAGCGCGGCATCGTAGAACGCGCTCCTGGGATCGTTGGAGAGGCGGTCGGGAGGCGTGTCGTCCATCGCCAAGGATCCTTAGATTCAAGCGTCCTTAGGTTCAAGCGTCCTCAGGTCGGAGACAGCACCGGCGGCGAGACCGGGGCGCCTTCGGGCAAATCGAACATCCCCTCCGCCAGGCCGTCCAGGAAGCCGAGCGCTTCCGCGGTCTTCACGACGTCGGCATATTTCGCGTTCATGTCGCAGAGGTTGATGGCGTGGCTCGCCTGCGAACGATCGAAGCAGCCCTCCTCGGCCAGCGCGACCCGATAGTTCAGGCTGAAGGCGTCGAGCACGGTCGCGCGCACGCAGCCCGACGTGGTGGTGCCGGAGACGATCACGCTGTCGCAGCCGAGCAAGGTCAGATAGCTCGCCAGATTGCTGCCGAAAAAGCCCGACGGCTTCTGCTTGTAGACCACGATGTCGCGCGGGCCGGGAGCGATCGCGGTGACGATCTCATTGCCGTCGAGATTGCTCGCCCGCGCGCGCTGATCCTCGGCGCCGCGCGCGTTCTTCCACAGCCAGGAGCCCCCGTCCCAATTGTCGTGCCGGCGCGCGCCGGTCGTGTAGATCACCGGGACGCCCTTCTGCCGGCACTTGTCGATCAGCGCCTTGATATAGGGCAGCGCCGCCCAGGCGTCTTCCCCGCAGGAATTGCGCCAGCGCTTGATCGATTCGAGGATCGGCTCCGGCTTGTCGCCGCAGAAGGCCCAGTTGACGTCGATGACCAGGAGCGCGGGCCGCTTGCCGAAGCCGCCGCGCGCGCCGTAACCCGAGGCCGCAAACACGGCCTTGTCACGCTCGGTCAAGAAGGCGTTCCAGATCGGCTCAGGCATGGTGCTCCGTCCGCGGTTCGCGCCTGATCGATCGCCACGGCGCGGGCGGCCAGCATAGCGCGATCGCGGCCTCGTTGCCGGGGAATTGTGCAGGCCTCGGTGGGGGGCGGGCACTCAGAGCACATCCCAGGCGAATGGATCGGGATGCGCTCAGCGTTTTTTGCGCTGGCGCATGTCCTTTTCTGAAAACCGGTATCCACCCCCGCCTTCGCGAGGGCATGCCTTTCGGGGACATGCGCTAATCGTGCAACGCAACCGGCTGCTTCAGCAGCATGGTCAACAGCGACCTGTTGACCTTGATCTCGCCGTTGTACTCGATGAATCCGAGCTGACGAAACTTGTTCATGAAAAAATTGACGTTGGTGCGGCTGGTGCCGATCATTTCGGCGAGCGTTTCCTGATTGATCCTGGGCACGATCGGATCCAGCGGCGGGTCGTCCGCCCCGTAATTCGCCAATCGCAGCAGAAGCCGCGCCAGGCGCTTCTCGGTCGAGTGGAGCAACTGATCGGCCAGATCCTCCTGCGCCCGAATATTGCGTTCCATGAGATACGAGATGAACAGCTCGGAGAAGGCCGGATCGTCGCGCAGGGCCCGAATGGTGCCGGTTTTCGGGATGCGGACGAGCACGCATTCGGTCAGGCCGCTGACGGTGGTCATCCGGTGCGCGCGCCCGGTGAGGCAGGCTTCGCCGAAAAAGCTGCCGGGTGGGAGGATCGCCACAACGGCCTCCTTGCCCTCGGTGGACAGCACCGTGACCTTGGCCTTGCCGGACTGCAGGTAGAAGACCGAATCCGCAGGATCGCCCTGTGAAAAGACGATCTGATCCTTTTGGTATTTTGCGTCCGATCGCACGCCCTCGATGCGGGCCAGGATGGCTGCCGCCGCGTGGGCATTTTTCTCACTTAGGCTCATGGCAGGCCCCGTTGCTGATGCCAAGCCTATGTCGCCCGCGGCACTGCAGACGGCACCGTGCCATATCGCAGGTCGCCCCCGCGGGAGAACGCCCACACGGCCAGATGGTTTAACTTAAAATAAAGTCCAGCGTGCGGTATCATCCTTTTGGACGTCAGCCATCTGTCAGAAATCAATAGGCAAAAACCGCTAGACCCGCGTGAGCAAGGCTGGGCGGGCGGGCGCAGCAGCCGGTATCCAGGGAAGGAATTTTAGCGGAATGCGTCCAAATTTAGACAGCACAACCTTTCAGGGTGTGTATGTATCCCGACATTAGATTCGCGTAGGCGTGGTTCGTAAGATGGGAAGCCGGAGATGCGTGGCGATCAGGCGGAAAGCGAAATTTACATCGTTGACGACGATCCGACCGTGCGGGACCTTCTGTCGGAGGTATTCGCGCAGGCCGGCTTTCGCGCCATCAGCTTCGTGGATGGGGCATCATTCCTGATCGCGGCGCGGGACCGGATCCCGGCCTGCATCATCCTCGACATCTACATGCCGGGCCGCTCGGGACTCGAAGTCCTGAAGGATCTCGACG
Organism: Xanthobacteraceae bacterium; assembly: GCA_036522235.1. Classification (GTDB taxonomy): domain Bacteria; phylum Pseudomonadota; class Alphaproteobacteria; order Rhizobiales; family Xanthobacteraceae; genus VAZQ01. Next base: position 4,364 of record DATDGG010000021.1, on the reverse strand, counting down.
CCGCCAATTATCCGGCACCGATCTTCATCGCCTCGGGCCGCGGCGACATCGCGAGCGCCGTCGAGGCGATCAAGAACGGCGCGTTCGACTTCATCGAGAAGCGGCAGGACGCCGCAACGCTGGTGGCGCGCGTGCGCGAGGCGATCGCGGCACGCTCGACACGCCAGCAAAATGGCGCCACTTCGCCGATCCCCCCCACATTTCCCGGAAGCGACCTTCTGACCCAACGCGAGCGCGAAGTGCTCGCGCTGATCGCGGCAAGCGCCACCAACAAGGAAGCCGCGGCGGCTCTGGGAATCAGCCAACGAACCGTCGAAATTCACCGCGCCCACATCATGCACAAGCTGGGCGCCAAGAACTCGGTCGACCTTGCCCGCAAAGTTCTGGGGCGAGAGGAGCGCCGAGCATAGTGCTCGCCCCAGGGTCGAGCGGGGCGCAGCACCGGGCGAAGGGGGGAACCCAACAATGCCGCGTATCGCGGTGCGCCGCGACGGGGCATAAACAAATTCTTCGAAAACATAAGTATTCGCCGTCGACTATTACGATTCTCAATTAGGAACAAGTGTGGGTCATTTTGGCTAGATATTTCTACTTAGTCGTTTTACTATCTGATTATATTTCATTGTAACAGATTATTACTGGTTGCATGGCACCGTTTGCTGGCCCTCGCGCGTCATGGGCGAACGCGTCATGGGCGAGGAGAACGGTGCCGGCGCGCTCCCCCTTCCGGTTTGCTCCCGCGCAGGCGAGAGTGGAATCAAGGGTGGGGGCGCAGGCGAACAACCGCATTGGCGGGGCGCGCCTTCGTGCGGGCATTGGCAAGCGCGAAGATGTCGCTCCCCGTGTGGCCCTTTAAGTCGACTGGATGGGACGCGATGGCGCTGGCGGAACGGCTGATAGCGGCTATGACCGGCTTGGTCGTGCTCACCGCGGCCATCCTCGGCTCGCTCGCCTACCGACAGGTCGAACAGCCGGCTCTGCTGGCGGCGCTTGCGGCAGTGACCGCCATCCTGGCGCTCGCGGCCGCGCTGGCACACGGCCTGGCGCGCAGTGGGGCGCGCCCAACGTTCGGCGCGCCGCTCGATCGCACGACGGCCGCCGCGCGCGAGCAAACGGCCGAGCCGGTCGAGAAGAGCAAAACGCGCCGCAATATGGAATCCGCCTTGGAGCAATATGCGCAGCAGCAGCGCATGTTCGCCGCCGCCGCGGAATCGGCGAGCTACCCCATCATCACGGTGACGGTCGACGGCACCATTACGGCCTGGAACCCGGCGGCCGAAAACCTCTATCGGTACACGTCCGCTGAAGCGATCGGCCAGAACATCGCGATCATCGCACCGGCGGATCATCGCGCCGCGCAGGCGGCCATGATCGAAAAATCGCTGCGCGAGGAGCTGGTCGAGAACGTCGAGACGGTCCGGCAGACCAGAAGCGGCCGGCGCATCGACGTCGCGCTGAGCATCCGCCCGGTCAGATCGCGCTCCGGCGAGATCATCGGGGCGGCCAAGGTGACCCGCGACCTGACGGCACAGAAATTCGCCGAGGAAAAGTTTCGCTTAGCGGTCGAGTCGGCCCCGTGCGGCATGGTCATGACCAACCGCCGGGGCGAGATCGTGATGGTCAATACCGAGATCGAGCGCTTGTTCGGCCACAGCCGCGACGAGCTGATCGGCCGGCCGGTCGACATCCTGGTGCCGACGCGATTGCGCAATCAGCATGCGCGGCTGCGCGACGATTTCATCCGCCACCCCAAGACGCACCGCATGGGCGCCGGCCGCGACCTGTTCGGCAGGCGCCGGGACGGCACCGAATTTCCGGTCGAGGTCGTGCTCAATCCGATTCATACCGGGGAGCGACTGCTCGTCCTCGGCGTGATCGTCGATATCAGCGAGCGCAAACGCCTGGAGCGGCTGAAGGACGAATTCGTCTCGACCGTGAGCCACGAGTTGCGTACGCCGCTGACCTCGATCTCCGGCTCGCTCGGCCTGCTCATCGGCGGGGCGGCCGGAAAGCTGCCGGATTCGGCGGCGCGCCTGCTCGCCATCGCGCAATCGAACAGCCAGAGGCTGGTGCGGCTCATCAACGACATCCTCGATATCGAGAAGATGGAGTCGAGCCAGATCGTCTTCAATTTCAAGCCGATCGAAGCGCTCACCTTGGTGGAGCAGACCATCGAGGGCAACCGCGGCTTTGCCGACGGCTACGGGGTGCGCGTCCGGCTCGACCCCTCCTCGGCGAGCGGCCAGGTGCATGGCGATCCCGATCGCCTCGCCCAGGTCATCACCAACTTGCTGTCGAACGCCATCAAGTTCTCCCCGCCCGGCGGCGAGGTGGTGGTCGCGGTCGAGAAGCGCGACGACACGATCCGCATCTCGGTGCGCGACCACGGGCCCGGAATTCCCCCCGAGTTCAAGGAGCACATATTCGAGAAATTCGCCCAGGCCGACGCCACCGACGCCCGCCAGAAAGGCGGTACCGGTCTCGGCCTCAGCATCGTCAAGGAGATCGTCACGCGGCTCGGCGGTGAGGTCGGCTTCGATGACGCGCCCGGCGGCGGCACCGTCTTTTTCGTGGACCTGCCGGGCTTGGATCAGGTGGCCGGACGGGAAATCGACCTCGAGGCGAAACCGGGCGCGGCGCGGATATTGCTGTGCGAGGACGATCCCAATGCGGCGATCGCGCTGCGCGAAGGTCTGCAGCAGTTCGGCTTTGCCACCGACTTTGCGCATACGCGCGCCGAGGCGGTCATGCGGGCGGCGGCGGCGCCCTATGGGGCCATCCTGGTCGATCTCCAGCTCCCGGACGGCGACGGCGCCGGGTTGATCCGCGATTTGCAGGAGCAACCGCAGAGCGGCAAGTCGCCGCCGATCATCGCCATGTCGGCCGATAGCGACCGCGACCACGAGGTGCTGAGCGGGCTCGAGCCCATGGGGCTCGAATGGCTGGAAAAGCCCGTTGACCTCGACCGCCTTGCCCAGATGCTTGATCGATTGGGGGTGCGCGATACCGGCCAGCGCCCGGAGATCCTGCATGTCGACGACGATCGCGACGTCTTGGACCTGGTCGCGCTGGCGCTCAACAGCACTGCGAATGTCACCTCGGCCAACTCGATCGAGGACGCGCGCCGGGCGCTCGCCGCCCATCATTTCGATCTGGCGGTGCTCGACATCGAGCTTGGCGGGGTCTCCGGCCTCGACCTGCTGCCCGACCTGCGCGGCAGCCGGGGACGCTCGATTCCGGTGATCATCTTCTCGGCCCATGGGACGAACCCGGTGCGCGACCCGCAGGTGCAGGCCAGCCTCGGCAAGTCGCAGGCCGCGCTCGACAGCTTGGTCGCAACCGTACACGATCGTTTGACGCCGCGGTCCTCACTTGCATCACAGGAGGTCGTATGAGTGCTATTCGTATCCTGCACGTCGACGACGAGCCCGACATTCGGGAAGTCGTGGACATGTCGCTTGGCCTCAACGCCGATTTCGAGGTGCGGGGCTGCGGCTCGGGCGCCGAGGCGATCGCGGCGGCGGCCGAATGGTCGCCCTTCCTGATCATGCTCGACGTCATGATGCCGGGCATGGACGGGCCCACCACGCTTGCGCAATTGCGCAAGAATCCGCGCACCGCCGACATCCCGGTCCTGTTCATGACCGCCCGCGCGCAAGCGCGCGAGGTCGAGCAATTCATCGCGCTCGGCGCCCAGGGCGTGATCTCCAAGCCCTTCGATCCGATGACGCTCGCCTTTCTGGTGCGCAGCCACCTGCAGGCGATGCGGCTCGAAACGATGCGGAAGGTCTTCGTGCAGCGCGCCAAGAGCGATGCGGCGACGCTCGCCGCGGCGCGGCTGGCGCTGGCGAAGGACGCCAACTCGGCGACGCTTCGCCGCATCCGGGAGATCGCCCATGGGCTGGCGGGCGCGGCCGGTCTCTTCGGCTTCGACCAGATCAGCAGGGACGCGGCCGCGCTCGAGGAGGCGGTGGTGACGACGCTCGAGCGCAACGGCGGCGCCGACGAGGTGACGCGAGCTCTCGACCGCCTGACGGTCGGCGTGGAGGGCGAATGGAATGCACCGCGGACCAATGGCGTGCAAGCCGTGCATGCGTGATGGCGCCGTTCCGGGCGCTCGGCATCGCGGCCCTGCTGATCTTGTGGCCGGAAGCCGCGCACGAACCCGATTGCAGCAGCAGGTAGCGCCCGCCGAGCTCGGTATAGCCGAGCCCGGGTGCGCCGCGCGTCGATCGGCGAAGCAATGTCGACATGTTGCACGCCGGGCGCGGCGATGACGGTGAAGCGGTTGGTGAGGCCGTATTCAAGCTGATCTTCAACAGTTGCGGCATGGGGATGGGACGTAAGTCATTGATATAGCGAGA
>DATDGG010000020.1:0-20604 GCA_036522235.1 Xanthobacteraceae bacterium | reverse complement strand
GCTCGCACGTTCCACCAGCGGATGGCCTTCGGTCGCGTAGGCGATCGCGGGCGCGAGCACGTCGGCGAGCCCCATGGTGCCGTAGTCGCGCAGCAGCAGCATCCAGGTCTCGAAGGTGCCGGGCACGCAGGCGGCGAGCAGACCGGTGCCCGGAACGAGGTCGAGGCCGAGCCCGCGATAATGCGCGAGCGTCGCGCCGGCGGGCGCCGGGCCCTGGCCGCAGATCACCTCGACCTTGCGCTTGCGCGTATCGTGCACGATGACGGTCACGTCCCCGCCCGGGCCGTTGAGGTGCGGCTCGACGACCTGCAGCGTGAAGGCGGTCGCCACCGCGGCATCGAACGCGTTGCCGCCGCGCTCGAGCGTGCCCATGCCCACGGCAGTGGCGATCCAATGGGTCGAGGCGACCGCCCCGAACGTGCCGTCGATTTCGGGACGGGTCGTGAAGGGATTGGGATTGATGTTTTTCATTGGGTTTTCCGGCGCGGTTTCCGGAGGCAACTAATCACAATTGAGCCGGCCCCGGTAGCCCGCCCGAGGAGCGGCCGCAGGCCATTTTGATCCCGGACAATTAGATAAAGGTATTTTAATGCCTTATATTGGCTTGACTTTCCCATATTATGGGATCATATGATACCGAATGAACCGGCGTTTTGACGGAACAGGTGCCCGATGGCCGTATCGGCCTCGATACGAACCCGGCTTGCGGCCTTCGCACAATCCAAGCGAACAAGGCTTGTCGAATTCACTCGCCGCTCTCCTTCGCGCTGGCAGCCCAGACAATTCACCGATCCACGCTCAGGACAAGCCTTCACCGATCAAAGTGCATGGGAGTACATCGTTGATCATCTTCAGAGTGGAATTCCGATCGAAGAGAAACGGCTTGAAAAGCCACCTGGCGCCAAAGGCTACGTCATTCATTTACCGGGTGCGAACAAGAGAAAAATCTACGTCAAACTTCAGATCTGCGGGGACCACGTGAAAGGCCGAAGCTTTCACGAATCGGAGTTGGGATGAATCGCTCATATCAGCGAGCGATGAATCAAGGAGAGTACGATGTCTAAGGAAACGATCCACGTCCTCAACACCGAACGGCGTAGTTGTGGTTGCTGCGGGGCCGAAGATATCCGCATGTCCTTTGAAACGGAACGTTTCAACTACAAAACCGAGAATGGTGAGGTTGTTGAGCTGTCCGCACAGGTTCCCGTTTGGGCCTGTCCTAATTGCGATGAGCAATATACGGATGAGCGCGCTGAAGACATCCGGCACGCGGCCGTCTGCCAGTATTTAGGTCGGCTTACACCTGCTGAGATTAGGCGATTGCGAGAGGGTATTAACCTGTCTCAAAGCCAGTGGGCAGACTTGACCGGCGTTGGAATTGCATCAGTGAAGCGCTGGGAAACTGGTTCTTTGATACAGGGATTAGCGATGGACCGTTATTTTAGACTTCTGCGCGATGAGCGGAACGTAACCGCTCTGCAAAGGATGCTTGGCCTAACTCGAGAGCCGGGGCGGCCACACTTTCGTACAGACCTTCCGGCGGCTGCAATCGAACAGGCGGCCATCTTTAAACTAAGACTCGGTCGTGCTGCTTAGGTAGATCATCAATGTACATAGTCACGTTCTATTCTTTTAAGGGCGGAGTCGGCCGCACTATGGCTCTGGTCAACGTCGCGGCGGAGCTAAGCTCCCGCGGCAAGCGGGTGCTTATTGTTGATTTCGATTTAGAGGCTCCTGGAATGCAAACATATATGCCATTTGCAGATCAGGGGCCCAATCTCGGTGTCGTCGATTACGTGACTACTTACATGGAATCTCGGACAGCTCCGGATGCCGCCAAGTACATTGTTAATCACGAAATTGAAAGGCTGCCCGTTTGGCTGATGCCCGCTGGAGCGCATGACGGAAATTATGCGCAACGATTAAACTCGATTGATTGGCTGACGCTTTACAAAGAGTTTGATGGCTTCCTAATGTTTGAAGACCTCAAGCAGCAATGGAAGGCTCTGAATTTTGACTATGTCCTAATTGACAGTCGCACTGGGCACACGGACGTCGGCGGGATTTGCACCCGTCAGCTTCCTGATGCAACTGTTTTGATGTTCTTCCCAAATGACCAAAACATTTCTGGACTCGAAGAGATTGTTCGAAACATACGATCGGAATCTACCGGAGTTCGCGCAAAGACGATTCTAGTTCACTTTTGCCCGTCGAATGTTCCTGACTTAGACGACGACGAGCAGATTCTTCAGCGCCATTTGGAGGATGCAATGAAGCGATTAAACTACAAAAATCCGGCTTCGATCCTCCGTCATTATCAGTCGATGGCTCTTCTCGACCAGCCGATTTTTGTGTTGCGACGGCCAAAAACTCGTTTGTCTGAAGAGTATCGCAATCTCGTTGACGAGATTGTCTCAGGAAACATTGAAGACAAGGCAGGTGTGCTCACAAAGCTTGAGCAGATACGAGGAGAAATCCGCGCAAGTCGTGGTGTTCAGAATTTGCCCGATCTCGAAGAAACACTGGGTCGGATGTATACGATCCACAAGGGTGATGGAGAAATCGCGTGGTCGCTTTCGCTTGTATATGATCTGGTGGGAAATACAGAGGCGCAACTGGATACCCTTGGAATCGCAATCGAGAAGCACGTAAATGAGGCTCGAGCGCGCAGCAAACGCGCGATGCTTTTGCGAAGAGATGGCCAGGCCGAACTCGCCCGTAATGACCTTCGCGCCGTTATTTTGACACCCGACGTGTCGCCGGCCGATCTGACCAGCGCAATTGAACGCCTCAATGACGTCGATCCGGAGTGGTTAAACACGGTAGAGCGCTCGGAATCTCTTCACAAACTACGCGGCCGAGATTTGAATCGTGTTGCTGACGCACTGATGATTGATCGCCGCGGTGCCGCATTGGCCGCAAAACTCTTGGCTGAGGCCGATGAGCAGGGTCGCATTTCATCCAACGTCCGCATCCTAGCCTTGATTGGCTCTTGGGATTACGAAACGGCAATTCGCTTGCTGGGGGGTCGATCTAACATTCCAGAGTCGGCAACTGTCGAAAGCATTTTCAATCTTGCCTGCGCAGAGTGGGGGAAGACAAGAACCGCGCCGCATGACCTCTTTAAGCGTGTCGTAGAGATGGCAGCCTCCGAACCCGAGTCGGCGCAACAAGGCCCCAATTTCCTGCAATGCTTGGCGATGTGCAACTACGTGCTTGGAGATGATGCTAAAGCAATCGAATGTGCTGGTCGTGCGAAACGTGCGATTGCCGGCTTGCCACCGGTAAGAATTTTCAGTGCCTGGCGCTATCTGAACGTAAATAGAAGTGAGTTTAGAATTGACATAGATGAAATGCGCGCACAGATGGAACTCAAGAGCGCCTTAGTTCCAAACTGGCGAGAGCCGTTGCTTATGTAAGCCTATGCGATTCGCGCTCCACCTCAAGAAGCAAAGATGGTCTCAGAATAGCTGCGGCTCAGTGCGATCGACCGGAGTTCGGCGTTCCTTGGCCGCCCACGATCGCATCGCCAAACGGGTGGTTGTGCGTTTCGGCATTCATATCTCTGACGTTCTCAAAGGCGCTAGTCACAATCGCGCCGACCCCGGTAGCCCACCCGCGGCGTAGCTGCCCCTTGGCGCGCCACGGCCGCTGCGGTATCGGCTGTTCCAATGGAAAGCCTCTCACGATGTCGTCCCTGCGAAAGCAGGGACCCATACGCCCTGCCCTCTCGTTGGACTGCGGAGTATGGGTCCCGGCTCTTCGGCCGGGACGACCCTGGAGAGTCCTGATGTCAGGCTTGACCAGAGCGCAGCGGGTGGCGGGCGTCGGCGCGCTTCTGTGTCCCGCCAATGTCGTGATCGTGGGGGCGAGCGACCGGCCCGGGAGCTGGTCGGGCGGGGTGCGGCGCGCCCTGCAGCGCGCGGGCTTTGCGGGCCAGATCTATCCGGTCAATCCGCGCAACAAGACGGTGTGGGAGGGCGAGGCCTGCTATCCGTCGCTGCGCGATCTGCCGGAAAAGCCCGACCATGTGGTGGTGCTGGTGCCGGGCGCCGCAGCCGCCGCCACCATCACGGAGGCAGGCCAGGCGGGCGCCCGCAGCGCCACCGTTTTTTCGAGCGGCTTCGGCGAAGGCGGCGACGCGCAAGGCCGCGCGCTCGGCGGGACGCTGCGCCGTGCCATCGCGGATGCCGGCATCGCCGTGTCGGGCCCCAATTGCAACGGCAACCTGGCGGCGCCCGGCCGGCTGCTCACCATTCCGGACGACCGCATCCGCGCGCTCACGCGCGGGCCGGCTGCCATCCTGGGGCAGAGCGGCGGCGTCATCATGGCGCTCTATCGCGCGCTCGCGAGCCGCGCCGTCGCGGTGAGCTATGCGCTGACCACCGGCAATGAGCTCGGCCTCTGTAGCGCGGATTATATTCGCTATCTGGTCGACGATCCGGAGATCAGGGTCATCGGCTGCTTCATCGAAGCGATTCGGCAGGGGCAAGAGTTTCGCAGCGCCTGTGAATATGCGCGCAATGCCGGCAAGCCGATCGTCGCCGTCAAGATCGGCGGATCGGAAGAGAGCCGCCGCGCCGCCCTCGCCCATACCGGGTCGCTCGCCGGCTCGCTCGCCTGTTTTGATGCGGTCGCCGAAACGTTGGGCATCATCCGAGTGAACACCCTCGACGAAATGATCGAGACCATCGACTACTTCGCGCATGCGGCGCCGCCGCGCGGGCCGCGGCTCGGGGCGCTGACCTTTTCGGGCGGGCTCAAGGGCCTGATGCTCGAATCCGCGACCCGCAACGGCCTCGCCTTTCCGGCCCTTGCGGCGCAGACAACGGCGCGGCTCGCCGAGGTGCTGGGGGTGGGCACCTCGCTCGGCAATCCGCTCGACGGCGGCTTCACCGCCCTGAGCAGCGCCGAGAACTATTTTCGCATCATCGATATTCTGTTGTCTGATCCGAATATCGACGCTCTCCTGGTGCAGGAGGAACTGCCGGCGGCGCCGGGCATCAATGCCAAGACCGAGAACCTGCGCCAGGTCGATGCGCTGGCGGCGCGCGGCGGCAAGCCGATCGCGGTCGTCTCGATGATCTCCTACGGGTTCACCGACCATAGCCGCGGCTTTCGGGCCGAGCTCGATCACCTGCCGGTGCTGCAGGAGGTCGACAAAGCCCTCAAGGCGGTGGCGGCCGCCGGGCGCCATGGGGCGCTGCGGGCGCGCGCCGATGACGTACCAGCAGAGCCTGCATCTGCGTCCACGCAAGCCGCCATCGCGGCAGCGCTGGCGCGGGCGCATCCGACCGGCGATGGGCGCGCGTTGCTCAACGAAGCCGACGCCAAGGAGCTGCTGAGCGCCTATGGGATCAAGACGCCGCGCGAGCTGGTGGCAAGCGGGTTGGACGCGGCGCTGCGCGGCGCCAAGGAGATCGGATATCCGCTGGTGCTCAAGCTCGTCGCCGCGGACGTCCAGCATAAATCCGATATCGGCGGCGTGGTGGTCGGTATCGCCGATGAGACTGCGCTGCGCGCCGCCTATGCGCGCATCGGCGAAAACCTGGCGCGGGCGCGCGCGGAAGCGCGGCTCGAGCAGGTGCTGCTGGCGGAGCAAGTTTCCGGCGGCGTCGAGCTCGTGCTCGGCGTGCAGCGCGATCCTGAAGTCGGACCGGTGCTGATGTTCGGCACCGGCGGGGTGCTGCTGGAACTGAGCCCCGACGTGAGCTTCGGCGCGGTGCCGCTGGCGCGCTGGCAGGCCGAGGCAATGCTGGCGCGCACCCGCGCGGGCCGCCTGTTGCAGGGCTACCGGGGCGGAACACCGCTCGACCGCGAGAGCGTGCTCGCCGCGATGCTGGCGCTCGGCAGGCTCGCCCACGACCTCGGCGACCGCATCGAAAGTATCGACATCAATCCATTCATGGCCCTGCCGGAGGGCCACGGCGCGCTCGCGCTCGACGCGCTGATGGTGTTGCGGGAGTGACCCCCTCGGTGTCATCGCCGCCCCCGCTTTCGCGAGGGTAAACTCCAGCGGGCGACCCAGTAATCGCATGACTCAGTTTAGGCTGGGCGGTGCCTTAAGCAGATATTTGGTGGATACTGGGTGCCCGCTTTCGCGGGCATGACAACCGAGGGGGCACGGCAATGACCCTAACTTCAGCCGTCCGGCACGCGTGTCAGCACAAATTGGCGATCCTCGCTGCTCTGGCGCTAGCCAGTACCCCGGCCCACGCGGCCGACATCAGCAGCGTGCTCATCGCCAAGGCCAAGCAGGAGGGCGAGGTCGTCTACTACACCGACCTCATCGTGGACCAGATCGTGCGGCCGCTCGCCAGCGCGTTCGAGGCCAAGTACGGGATCAAGGTCAGCTATGCGCGCGCCGACAGCCAGGTCAATATTCTCAAGCTCACCAACGAGCAGAAGGCCGGCCGGGTGATGTCGGATATTTTCGGGCTCAATACCGGGCTCGAGGTTTTGATCGCGGCCGGCGCGGCGCGGCCGTTCACCACCGCCAATGGCGAGGAACTGCCGGCGCGCTATCGCGACCCCGACCACTACTGGGTCTCCTCCCACCTCTTCGTGATCACGCCGGCGTTCAACACCGATCTGGTCCCGCCCGACCGGCGTCCGCACAGCTACGACGATCTGCTGGCGCCGTTCTGGCGGGACAAGATGGTCTGGAAGCCCAACGATCTCACCGGCGCGCCGGGCTTCATCGGCAACGTCCTGATCAGCATGGGCGAGGCGCGCGGCATGGACTATCTGCGCAAGCTCAGCCGGCAGAACATCAAGCCGGTCAATGCCAGCGCGCGCGCCGTGCTCGACCAGGTCATCGCCGGGGAATATGCGATGAGCCTGCAGATCCTCAATCACCACGCCGCGATCAGCGCCCGCAAGGGCGCGCCGGTCGATTGGGTCCGCATGAGCCCGGTCACCGTCTCTCCGGGGCTGGTCGGCATGACCGCCGGCAGCCCGCATCCCAATGCGGGAGCGCTGTTCGTGGAGTTCATGACCTCGAAGGAGGGCCAGCAAATTTTTCAAGGGGCCGACTATCTGCCGGCGCGGCCCGACGTGCCCCCGCGCATTCCCGACCTGATCCCCGAGACCGGCGGCTTCACCGGCAACGTGATCACGCCCGCAATCACCGCCAAGGGCTATGAGCACTGGAACGAGGTGTACAAGGATTTGTTTCAGTGAGGCGCCAATTGCGCTGAATTTGTTTTGATTGCAGCTGTTCCGGCTGTGGCGCGCTCCCTCTCCCCCGCAAGTGGGGCGAGGAGCGTTGCGATGCGCTGCGGCGGCGTTACCCGTCCAGCACCGCCGCCTTCTCGTTGCCCAGGCCCTTCATGAAGCGGTTGCGCACCAAAGCCGGGTCGCGCGGCGGCTGGATTTCGCCGGGCTTGTCGTCGATCTTGGCGGCCAGCAAGGTCGGACCGCCTTGCGCGAAGCCGCGGGCGATGAGTCCCTCGAAATGGGCCTCGTCGCGCACCCATTCGCTGTTGGGAATGCCGGCGCCGCGCGCCACCGCCACGATGTCGGTCAAGTAGCTGGTCGCGGTCGGCTGCCGGCCGGTGATCTGGTAGATGCCGTTGTCCCAGACGATGAGGGTCAGGTTGCGCGGCTTCATGGTCGCGATGGTGGCGAGACAGCCGAGCGACATCAGCAGCGAACCGTCGCCTTCGAGCGCGATCACGCCGCGCTCCGGCTGCGCCAGCGCAACGCCGAGCGCAATCGGGCAGGCGAGCCCCATGCTGCCGAGCATGTAGAAATTCTGCGCCCGGTGGCCGGCCCGGTAGAGATCGAAATTGGCGTTACCGATGCCGGCGACGACCGCTTCCTGGCCAAGCTTGCCCACCAACCGCTTGGTCAGGTCGGCACGGTTGAGCACCTTCAAGTTGCCGGACATAGCCATGCTTTGCTTACTCCTGAAAAGATCTGCACTTCGTCGCGGGGGCCTATTGCGGGCCGGCCGGATTGCCACCGGTCAACAGCGGCGAGAGGATGAACACGACCGGGCTCTGCGTCAGCATGGCCTGCTTGATCGAGCGGTCGACCACGAAGTGCAAGGTGTCCGGGTCGGTCAGGGTGTGATGCGCGACCGCGATCGAATCGAGCACCGGGCGCATGGTGCGGGCGACCAGCACCTGCCCGATATTGAATTCCCCAATAGTGCCGCGCTCCGAGACCACCATGATGGCCGGGATCTGGTAGGGCACGATGAGGGAGGCGAGCGCATTGGCGATCAGGGCGAAGCCGCTGGTCTGCATCATCACGATGCCCCGCATGCCGCCCATGAAGGCCCCCGCCACCATGCCGAGCGCCTCGTCCTCGCGGGTGGCGTTGACCGGCATGAAGTAATTGTCGGCCGTGACCCCCTTGATCAAGGGCGTGAGCACGTTGTCGGGGACGTAGCTGATGAGGCGGACGTCGTTGTCCTTGAGGGCAGCGAGAAAGGTTTCAGACCAGGTCACGGGCACGGGCGGCTCCCTTTGGGGGGCGTAGCTCTAGCATGCCGGATACGCGGCGGTCACCAGCACACTCGTCATGGCCGTGCATAGCCCGCGAAGAGCATCAGGGCGTTTACGCCCGTCTTCCGCGGGCTATGCGTAAACGCCCTTACGTCACGGCCATCCACGTCTTGCCGAGAAGAAAGGCGTAGGTGGCCGGAACAAGCATTGCCCTCGGACTCGATCCGAGAGTCCGGCCATGACTCCTGCGGGTCGGCATCGCCTGCCATATTGCCGCTGGCGCCCGGGCAAGGGATTGGCTAATCGAGCGGTAGATATCGGGAGGATCAGACCTTGCCTTGGAAGGAAGCGAACGGCGTCAGCATTCACTATCAGCTGGAGGGCGAGCGCGGCCCGGCGGTGGTGCTGCTGCATGAGCTCGGCGGGACGCTCGACAGCTGGGACGGCGTGGCGCCCGGCCTCGCCGCGCGCTTCCGGGTGCTGCGCTACGATCAGCGCGGGCAGGGCCTGACCGAAAAGGTGCGGGCGCAGTTCAGCAATGACGATGCGGTCGGCGATCTCGAGGCCATGCTGGCGGGGCTCGCGCTGCCGCCGCCCTATCACCTGGTGGCGGTGGCAGCCGCCAGCACGCAGGTGTTGCGCTTCATGGAGCGCCATCCCGATTGGGCGGCGTCGATCGTGCTCTGCAATCCGGCGCCCGGCGTCGATCCGAGCCGCGCCGGCGTGCTGAACGAGCGCGCCGACCTCGCCGAGCGCGACGGCATGCGCGGCGTGCTGTCGATCACCTTGGACAAATCCTATCCGCCGGAGCTTTCCGACCGCGCCACTTATGAGAACTACCGCGGGCGCTATCTCGCCAATGATCCGGTCGGCTTCGCGCTCGGGCACCGCATGCTGGCGCGCACCAACATGTTGCACCTGTTGCCGCAGATCAAATGCCCCACCATGGTGGTGGCCGGCCGCCACGACACGGTGCGGCCGCCGGCGGGCACGCAGGAGCTGGCGGCGAGGATCCCCGGCGCCCGGTTTGAGCTGATCGAGACGGCCGGGCATTTCATGCCGACCACGGCACCGGCGGCGCTGCTGGCGTTGCTACAGGATTTCTTCAAGGCTTAGATTATGATCCCAAAAAGTGGACACCGGTTTTCGGAAAAGATCATGCTCCACTAAAGCGGATCAAATCAGAGGGGTGAAGGCGCGATGCAGAGCAGGGTGAACGGCATCAGCATCAATTTCGAGATCGAGGGCCCGGACAACGCTCCGTGGCTGGTCCTCTCCAATTCATTGATGACCAATCTCTCCATGTGGGACGATCAGGTCGCCGAGCTCAAGCAGTCGTTTCGCATCCTGCGCTACGATCAGCGCGGCCATGGGGGAACCGAGGCGACCGAGGGCAGCTACAGCTTCGATCTGCTGGCCGCCGACATCATGGCGCTGCTCGATATGCTGGGGATCAAGCGCGCCCATTTCTGCGGCCTTTCCATGGGCGGGATGACGGCCCTGCTCCTGGCGCAGCGCCATGCGCAGCGCTTCGACCGCATCATCGCCTGCGATTGCGGGCCGGCCTCGACGCCCGCCTCGGCGCAGCAATGGAAGGAACGCATCGAGCTTGCCGGCAAGGAGGGCATGGCGGCCCTGGTCGAGCCCACCGTCACGCGCTGGTTCCCGCCTGAATTCGTCGCCACCAAGCCGCCGGTGCTCGACAAGGTGCGCGGAATGATCGCCAGCACGCCGTTTGCGGGCTTTCGCGGCTGCGCCATGGCGCTCTCGGACTACGACTTGCGGCCCGGGCTCGGCGGCATCGACCGCCGTACCCTCCTCATGGTCGGCACCAAGGATGCGACGCTGGCCGGCATCCGGCAGATCAAGGAGGCGATCCGCGGCGCCGCCCTGGTCGAGCTCGAAGGCGCCGGGCACATCAGCAATGTGGAGCAGCCGGCCGCCTTCACCCGCGCCATCGCGGATTTCCTTAACCAAGCCTGACTCGGGACTGTTCTACACTTGTCCCGGCCTTGAGCCGGGACAAGTCTGGCTGGCGCCCGGCGCGCAGCGCGCGGGTGCCTTGCCGGGGCCGTCATTGCAAAGCTTTCGCGAGCGTTATACCTCATAGAGGAGAGCGAAGGGCCCCCTTCTCAAGGGCCGACAGGAGGAGAATATGACGACCCAGCAAAGCGCCGAGCAGGCGCGCCCCGCGCTGTCCAGCAAGGCGCGCGAGATGATGGAACAGCTCAACGCCGACGCGGCCAATTCCTTCGTCTGGGTACGCACGCAGATGAATTCACCGGCCCAGCGCCCCTGGTTCACCGATACCGGCGGCGCCAGCGGGGCGGGCCAGCTGGCGAGCGGGCGGGTGGCGGCTAACCAGCTCAAGACCGCCGCGCACCGCTGGCGCTGGAAGGAATACAACACCTATCTGCAGCGCATCGCCGGCATTGCGAGCCAGGCCGACGTGTCCCCGATCGAGTTCGCCGACCGGCAGAGCATCCTGCTGACCAATCCGGGCCTCAACGGCCGCCTGCAGGTCACCAACACGATCCGCTGCGCCATCTCGATCTACAATCCGGGCGATATCGCGCCCGCACATGTGCACAGCCCCAATGCCAGCCGCACCATCCTGTCCGAGAAGGGCGGCTACACCAATGTCGAGGGCGAGCGCTGCGAAGCGGCGCGCGGCGACATCATCCTCACCCCCAACGGCACCTGGCACGACCACGGCAATGACGGAAAGGTGCCGGTCATCTGGATCGACATGCTGGACTGGCCGCTGATGGAGTTCCTGGATTGCGCCTGGGTGGACCAGGAATTCCAGCCTTCGACCGGCAGCAACGCCAAGAGCCAGGAGACCATTCACACCGACGGCCATTCGGCGCGGCTCTACGGCAATGGCGGCATGGTGCCGACCTTCGTGTCCCCGCAGATCGGCTTCGGCCGCGATCCGGCGCCGCTGATCCATTTCCGCGGCACCCGCATCCGCGCGGCGCTCGACGCGCTGCGCAAGGAGAAAGGCGATCCGCACGAGGGCATCCAGATGGAGTTCGTCAACCCGGTCACCGGGGCCCCGGTGTTCCCGACCTTGAACTACCAGGCGCAGCTGCTGCGGCCCGGCGAGGCGACCCTGCCCAAGCGCGAGACCTCGAGCACCTTCATCGTGGTCATCGACGGCAACGGCAAGTCGGAGATCGGCGGGCAGACGTTCGACTGGGAGGCGAACGACATCATGGTGGTGCCGAATTTCGCGTGGCGGCGCCACATCAATACCGGCTCGGGCGACGCCGTGCTCTACACCGTGACGGACGCGGCGCTGCTCAAGAACATCGGCCAGTACCGGGCGCAGGGCAAGGACCAGGACGGCAAGGTCGTGCAGCTGGTGCAGTAGGCCTGAGGGCTAACTCAGCCCTCATCCTGAGGAGCGTCGCGCAGCGACGCGTCTCGAAGGATGGAGGCACCGCGCAGACTCGTGGCCATCCTTCGAGACGCGCGCAAGAGCGCGCTCCTCAAGGATGACGTCAGCGTGTTGCCGCTAGCCTACTTCTCGTCCGCGATCCTGTTCCGCAGCGTCCCTATCCCCGAGATCTCCACCTCGAGCACGTCACCGGCCTTCATCCAGACCGGGGGATTGCGCTTCGCGCCGATGCCGTCGGGGGTGCCGGTGGCGATGACGTCGCCGGGCGTGAGTGGGGTGAAGACCGAGCAGAACGCGATGATGGCCGGGATCGAATGGATCAGCATGTCGGTGCCGGAATGCTGCATCTGCTCCCCGTTCAGCCGCGTGGTCAGCGTGAGCCGGGTGGGATCCGGAATCTCGTCCGCGGTCACGATCCAGGGGCCGAGCGGCCCGGTGCCGATGAAGTTCTTGCTGGCGACCAGCGAATATTTGGTGAAGTCGCGCACACTGGCATCGCAGAAGCAGGTATAGCCGGCGACGTGCTTGAGTGCGTTCTCTTGGGCTATGTGCCGGCCGCCGCGGCCGATGATCACCGCCAGCTCGCCCTCGAAGTCGAAACTGGTCGACACTTTGGGGCGGATCATCTCGCCCTCATGCGCCACCAGCGTGTTGACGAAGCGGGTGAAAATGTTCGGCAGCTTGGGGGCTTCGTGGCCCTGCTCGGCGGCGTGGGATTTGTAGTTGATGCCGACACAGAGGATTTTCTCAGGGTTGGGGATCGCGGGCAGGAATCGGATGTCCGAGAGCTTGCGGTCGGACCGCAGCGAATGCGCGGTGCTGCGAATTTCATCGAGTGCCCCGGCCGCGAGCGCGTCGCGCAAGGTCAAATAGCGGGCGCTGAGCCGATCGTTGAGGGTGACGACGCCGTCGCCGGCCACCACCCCGAAAGCCGGCTTGCCGTCCGTCATATAGCTTGCGAGCTTCATGCTTTGATCCCCTGGCCCCGTAGGCCTATTTCTTGTGGCTGTGCGCGTGGGCGTCGTCGGGCCGGCTCAGCATGTGGCCGCAGCCGGCTTTGTTGGCCCAGTACTCCCAGGCCCGCCAGGTCTCGGTCGAATAGGGGCTGTAGCCGCGGTTGCGGGCGTCGATCTCGCCTTGCGACAGATACTTGATGCGGCCGCCCAGCTGCTTGGCGCGCATCAGGGCGCGGGCATTGCGCGGCAGGTAGACCGACATGCGCACCACCTCGATCAGCGAGCACGCCGCCGAAGCGAAGCCGTGGCCGCGCATCAGGGCCACGTTGTTCTTAGCCAAGCATTTGCCGAGGTCGCGCGCCTGCGCCATGTTGCTGACCAGCACGTTGGTGTTGCCGAACTTGTCGGCGATATCCCAGACCGGCACGCTCGCCCCGATAAAGCTGCCGGAATGGATCACCGGACGCAGCTTGGTGGCCTTGGCGATGCCGAACGGCAGGATGTCCTCCGCATGGGCATGCACCACCGCCATCACGTCGGGCCGCATTTCGTAGATGCCGGCATGGATGAAGCGCTCGAGATAGAGCGAACGCTTCTCCTCGCGCACCGGCTCGCCGCCAAGATCGAGCTCGACGATGTCGCCCGGCTCGATCAGCTCGGGCGCGAGGGAGCGGGAGATGAAGAAGCGCTTGGGATTGTCGGGATGGCGGACGCTGACATGGCCGTAAGCGTCCACGACCTCTTCCTTCGCCAGGATGCGGTTGGCGATCACGAGGTCCTTGATGAGGGTGTCGATGCTGCTCATGGTTTTTGGCGATCCGAAAGGGAGTGACGCGCGCGAAACGGAAGAACGAGACCGTGGCTATTCCTGGCCGTAGATCGGCGCGAACAGCTCTTCGAGCTTCGGCTTCCAGTCGGTCAGGTGCTGGTCCTGCAGATAGGTGACGAGCGCTTCCAAGGTGGGCCGGTTGGCTTCGACCCCATAGGGCCACGGATCGCCGTCGAAATATTCGTAGATTTCGTCGATATCGCGCGGCAGCCACGGCATCATGTAGCGCAGCGCCCGCTGGTTATACATGCGCTCGAGCGCGATTTCCTTGGCGCGCTGGAAGGCATTGAACAGGCTCGTCGCCACGAACGGATATTTCTCGTAGATCGACTTCTTGATCGCGACCAGGTGCATGATCGGATAGATTTTGGTGCGCTTGTAGTAGTCCTTCTCCAGCTCGACGAAGTTCGGAAACATCCGCGCCACATCCGGATTGGTGCGAAAGGATTCCGGCATGCTGGTGCCCATGGTGGCGTCGACCGCGCCCTCCTGGATGAGATCATCGAGCGATTTGTTGTGCGGGCCCTGCTCGAGCTTGATCGGCTTGAGCAGCGGCAGCACGGTCGGCGAGCCGTGCGAGCCCGCGGTATTGATAGCGCCCTGCACCCAGGTGCAATTCGAGAAATCGACCCCGTATTCGTGCTGCAGGAGCCCGCGGATGAAGATCGCGGCCGTCATCGTATAGAGCGCGACGCCGATGCGCTTGCCTGCGAGGTCCTTCGGCTTGGCGATGCCCTTCTTGCGGTTGATGCCGATGAAGGCATGGCGGAAGCAGCGCGACGGGAACACCGGGATCGCCACGAACGGGCACTTCTTGTTGGCGTAGCGCTGGACGTATTCCGAGCTCGAATACTCGGCGACATCGAATTCCTCGCCGCCCGACATGCGGTCAAAAATGGGCCGCGGCTGCTCGATGCGAATGAAATTGAGGTCGATGCCGTCGGGCTTGACCTCGCCCGTATAGATCGGCTGCATGCGGTCGTACAACGCGGACGCAAAGGTCAGCTGCAGATTGGCCATTTATCTCCCCGGTCCCTCTTTATTTCTGATGATGGCGGTTGGGTTAGCATGCGAGCGTAGCCAAGGAAATAGCGGGCCGCTTGCGCCAGCTCTGGTGTCCTTCCCTGGCTGGGGGCGCGCGGCCTCTCGCTCCTTCTCCCCACCCGAAGTCGGATATATCCGACTTCGGGCATCTTTGGTGGCGAAGTCGGGTAAACCCGACTTCGCTGGGGAGAAGGTCGGGATGAGGGGGTTCGGGCGGTGCGATACGGATGCATCGTGACCCCCTCGCCCCACCCTCTCCCCGCGCGAAATCGGGTTTACTCGATTTCGCTCACTAATGGTGCGCAAGTCCAGCAGGCTCGACTTGCGATGGCGAGGGAGTGAAACGCCGTGCCCAACTAACGGATTGCGGCTCTTCAACACTGGTGGACGACGTTCAGACAAGTCGAATCCATCACGCCTCGTCCACCACCGTGTTCCGCAGCACGCCGATCTCAGGCACCTCGACCTCGACCACATCGCCGGGCTTGAGCCATTGCGGCGGGCTCTGATGCCCGCCAGCGCCGGTCGGCGTGCCGGTCCAGATCAGGTCGCCGGGCCGTAACGTCGTGAACGTGGTGATGTAGTTGATGAGCCAGGCAAAGCCCCAGGTCAGGCGGTCGGTGGTGTCGTCCTGGCGCAACTCCCCGTTGACCCGGGTGGTAAGATGGAGCGGCCTGCCGGGATCGAGCTCGTCGGCCGAGACGATCCAGGGACCGATGCTGCCCGAGCAGTCGAAGTTCTTGCCCTGGGTGACGTTGAGGGAGCCGTGGCGCAGCCAATCGCGGACACTGCCTTCATTGCCCAGCGTCAGGCCGCCGATCATACCGAGCGCGCGGTCGATCGGAACGTGCCGGCCCTCGCGCCCGATCACCAGCACGATCTCGCCCTCGTAATCGAATTTCTCCGAGATTTTCGGCCGCACGATCGGCGCCTCGTGCCCGACCAGCGAGCCCGGAAAGCGGCAGAACAGGTTCGGGTATTTGGGCTTCTCGGCGGCGGCGCGATCCTTGTATTCGGCGGAGCGCTCCGGATAGTTGATGCCGACGCAGATGATCTTTTCGGACGCGAGGATCGGCGGCAGCAGTTCGACGTCGGCGAGCCGGTGGTCGGGCTTGCCGGTCGCGGCCGCGCGCGCCTCGCCGATCGCGTCGGCGCGGAACAGATCGAGCAGGGTCGGATATTTCGGGAGCCTGCGGCCGAGATCGATGATACTCCCGTCGACGACCGCGCCGTAGCTCGAACGGCCGTTCACCTTGAAGCTTGCCAAGCGCATATGGGTTGCATCCTCAAAACAGCGGGCCCGTTATAGAGCCGCGGGGGCCGGACACAAGTGCGGGTCCGCGGCGGCTTGCGATCGGCCGCCGGGACCGACTAGATGGTTGTCTGGACAGCGGTCCGAATAGCGGTCGAACGAGCTGACCGAAACCACGGGATAGGTGCATGAGCGTATACGCCTTGCAGAAGCTGATCCGGGACGTCAATCGCAAGCCCGACTGCCGCGACGCCTATTTCCAATCGGCCGCGGAATTCGCCGCCAGCTACGACCTGACAGCCGACGAGCGCGCGGCGCTTCTCGGCATGAATATCCGTGCGCTCTACGCCATGGGGGTGCATGGTCTGCTGCTGCGGCCATTCACGCTCTTGCGCCAGATGCCGGAAGGAGATTACCTCAAGGCCATTCGCGGAGACTAGGATGACGATCAGCTTCGCCTGCGCGGTGAGCCATGCGCCTGGCATGACGGCCTGGGCCGAGGCCGCGCCGCCGCCGCAGAGAGATTGCATCAATAATGGCTTCGAGCGGCTCCGGGGCGAGCTCGATGCCAGCGGCACCGAGGTGCTGATCCTGCTCACCTCGGAGCATTGGACGAATTTCTTTCTCGACCACATCGGCGCCTTCTGCGTCGGCCGCGCCGCCTCCTATCGGGGACCGATCGAGCCGTGGCTGCAGATCGACAAGGCCGAGGTCAAGGGCGATCCGGAGATCGCGGCCGAGCTCTTGGAGGCGAGCTACGACGAAGGCGTCGAGCCCGGCTTCGCCTACGAGCTCGAGTTCGATCACGGCACCATGGTGCCGTTGCATTTCCTCGCGCCGCGCATGGATCGTCCGGTGGTGCCGGTATTCTTCAACACGCTGGCGGCGCCGCAGCCCTCCGCACGGCGCTGTCTCGCCTTCGGCCGCGTCATCGGCAAGGTGGCGGCCCGCTCGCCGCGGCGCATCGGCCTCATTGCCACCGGCGGCCTGTCGCATGATCCGGGCGAACGCAACCACGGGGTCATCGACATCGAGTTCGATCAGAAATTCATGGCCGCCATGGCGGGCGGCGAGGTCAAGCGACTGGCGCGCTACGCGCGGTCCGAGTTTGCCGCCGCCGGCGCCGGCGCTTTCGAGCTGCTGAGCTGGGTTGCGCTCGCGGGCGCCCTCGATGGCCGCAAGGGCGAGACCATCGTCTACGAGGCGGTGAGGCCCTGGGCCACCGGCATCGGCATGATGTCATTTCCGCCAGCGGTCGCGGCCTGACCGCGTCCCGGGTGCGCCAAACAATGATCTCGCCGGACGTTTCAGTCCCTGCCGCGCCGGCGGAGGAATCCGGCCAGCGCTCCGCCGCCTTCCTTGGCCGCACCGCACTGATCTATGCGCTGCGCATCGGCGCACTCGCCGCATTCCTCGCTGTCTGGGAAACGGCCTCGCGCGCCGGCCTGGTCGACCCGCTGTTCGCCTCGAGCCCCAGCCTGATCGTCGCCAAGCTCGCCGAGATGATCGGCGACGGCAGCATCTGGCCGCACGTGGCGGCGACGGCTTCGGTGACCGCGGCGGGCTTCGGGCTCGCGGTCCTGGTCGGTGTGCCGATCGGCATCCTGATGGGGCGCTCGGAGCTGATCAATGCCACGGTCGAGCCGTTCGTGGCCGCGCTCTATGCGTCGCCGCAGGTCGCCTTCCTGCCGCTGCTGATCATCTGGCTCGGCATCGGCTTCACCTCGAAGGTGGCGCTGGTCTTCATCGGCTCGGTAATCATCATGATCATCAACACCGAGACCGGTGTCGCCCAGGTCGATCCGCGCCTGATCGAGACCGCGCGCTCGTTCACGGCGAGCGAGCGGCAAATCCTGGCCAAGATCGTGCTGCCGGCGGCACTGCCCATCATCCTGGCCGGGATGCGGCTTGCGATCGGGCGCGCCCTGGTGATGGTGGTGGTGGCGGAAATCTATGCCTCCAACCGCGGGCTCGGTTATCTGATCTTCCAGGCCGGCGGCATGTATGACACCGCGCAGGTCTTCGTCGGCGTCGGAATCTTGGCGGCAGCCGGCGTCAGCCTCACGGCGCTCTTGCGCGCGCTCGAGCGCTGGCTCGCGCCCTGGCAGGTCGACGCGCGTCAATCCGGATAACGGCTCCATGATCGACATCCGCGAGGTCTCCCACCGCTATGCCGCGCGCGACGGCAGCGGCGAATATTGGGCGCTGCGCGGCGTTACGCTGAAGATCGAGAACGGGACGTTCGTGTCGCTCCTGGGGCCGAGCGGCTGCGGCAAGACCACGCTGTTGCGCATCGCCAATGGCCTCATCCGGCCCAGCCGCGGCGAGGTTTGGATCGACGGCAAGCGCGTCACCGGGCCTTCTGCCGACCGCGCCATGGTGTTCCAGGAATTCAACCTGCTGCCCTGGCGTACCGCCCGCCGCAACGTGGAAATGCCGCTCGAGGTGCTCGGGGTTGGCGCGGCGCGGCGGCGCGAGATTTCGGCCGAGCGGCTCGCCCAGGTCGGGCTCGCGAAATTCGCCGGCTTCTATCCGCATCAGCTCTCGGGCGGCATGAAACAGCGGGTCGGGCTTGCGCGCGCCCTCGCCATCGATCCGTCTTATCTGTTCATGGACGAGCCGTTCGGCGCCCTCGACCCGCAGATCCGCGAGATGATGCAGATCGAGCTGATGAAGCTGTGGGACCAGGAGGGCTCCCTCCCCGGCCCTTCCGCGCCAGCGGCGGCGGGAGTCTCATCGGCCCGCAAGACGGTGCTGTTCGTCACCCACAGCGTGGACGAAGCCGTGTTCCTCTCCGACCGCGTGATCATGCTCGGCACCCAGCCCGGCCGCGTGATCGCCGACCTCGCGATCGACCTGCCGCGTCCGCGCTGGGCCGACGACGAGGCCTTGAAGCGCAGCCCAGCGTTCATTGCCTACCGCAACGACATCTGGCACATGCTCAAGCGAGAGCTGCATCAATCACTCGAAGCGCACGCGAACAGCGCCTGAGTCATGCCCGAGCAACGCGTCACCTTCAAGTTTAACGGCCTCACGCTCACTGGTGCGATGTGCGTTCCCGACGGCGCGGGCGAAACCGAGCGGCGGCCGGCCTTCATGGTGCTGCATGGCTTCGGCAGCAACATGAATGGCGGCAATGTGCTCAAGCCTTGTGCGCTCCTGGAAGAGCTCGGCTATGTAACCTTGCGCTTCGACATGCCGGGCTGCGGCGAGAGCGAAGGCGAGAAGGGCCGCCTCATCTGTCTCGAGCAGGTCGGCGCCGTGAGCGAAGCGCTGAGCATGCTGGCGCAGCACAGCCAAGTTGACCCGGCGCGCATCGGCGTGATGGGCTCGAGCTTCGGGGCCGCGGTCGCGGTCTATGCGGGCGGGGTCGATGCGCGCGTGGCGGCGGTCGTGGCGGCTTCCGGCTGGGGCCATGGGGAACGCAAGTTTCGCGGGCAACATCCGACGCCGCAGGCCTGGGCCAAGTTCACCGCCATGCTGGAGGAAGGTCGCCGCCATCGCGCGCGCACCGGCCAATCCCTGATGGTGCCGCGCTACGATATCGTGCCGATCCCGGTCGAGATGCGCGGCCACCTGGCCGCGGGCTCGGTGCAGATGTTCCCGGCCGAGACCGCGCAGAGCATGTTCGACTTCCGCGCCGAGGACGTGGTCGGCGAGATCGCGCCGCGCCCACTGCTGCTGCTGCACAGCGCGTCCGACCATGTCACGCCCACGGAGCAATCACTCGGGCTGTTCCAGCACGCCGGCGAGCCGACCGAGCTGCATCTCTTCGCCGGCACCGACCATTTCATGTTCGCGGAAGGCAACACCCGCGTGCGCCGCGTCCTGCAGGATTGGCTCGCCGAATATTTTCCGGCCCCCGCCCCGGCGGCGGCGTAACCGCGGCGCCCGCGATGCCGACTTTCTCGCCCCAGCAGGATGCGGCGCTCAATGCGGTCGCGGCCTGGTTCAAGGCCAAGCCCGGGCGCGGCGACACGCCGCCGCTGTTCCGCCTGTTCGGTTATGCGGGCACCGGCAAGACCACCCTCGCCAAGCACATCGCGGAGGGGGCGGATGGCAAGGTCCTGTTCGCGGCCTTCACCGGCAAGGCCGCGCTGGTGATGCGCCGCAAGGGTTGTGCGGGCGCCTCTACGATCCACAGCCTCATCTACCGGCCGATCGAGAGCGAGACCGAGATCCCGACCTTCGAGCTGTGGGACGACGCGCCGGCCGGGAGCGCAGCGCTGATCGTGATCGACGAATGCTCGATGGTCGACCCCGAGCTCGGCCGCGACCTGATGTCGTTCAAGGTGCCCCTCCTGGTGCTGGGCGACCCGGCTCAGCTGCCGCCGATCCAGGGCGGCGGATTTTTCACCGAGGCCGCGCCCGACGCCATGCTGACCGAGGTCCATCGCCAGGCGCAGGACGATCCGATCGTGCGCCTGTCCATGGACATCCGCGCAGGCCAGCGCCTGGTGCCGGGCGAATATGGCGCCTCGCAGGTGGTGCGGCGCGACGCGCTCGACCCGCAGCGCGTGCTCGATGCCGACCAGGTGCTGGTCGGCCGCAACGTCACCCGGCGCGCCTACAATGCCCGCATGCGCGAGCGGCGCGGGTTCAACCAACCCCTGCCGATGCTTGGCGATAAGCTCGTCTGCCTTCGCAACAAACGGATGAAGGGCCTG
>DATDGG010000019.1:0-11735 GCA_036522235.1 Xanthobacteraceae bacterium | reverse complement strand
CGGATCGACCCGGACCACCTGGCCGTCTTCTCCGCCACGATCATGCGGGACATCCTGCGCGACCGGATGCGTTTCACCGGCGTGATCATCTCCGACGACCTGGGTGAGGCGGCGGCCGTGGCCGGCATCGCGCCGGGCACGCGGGCGATCGACTTCCTCACCGCCGGAGGCGACATGATCACCTCCCAGACCGTGCCCGCGGCGGTCGCGATGGACGAGGCCGTGTTGCGCCGCGCCGGGGAGGACGCTGCGTTCCGTGCCGACGTCAGTCGCACGCAGGCTTTGCGGTCGCCCTTGTCGCAGAGCTGATGGAAACCGATGATCTCGGCGTCCCGCGCGCTCTGCGCCTGCGCCGGCGCGAGCGCGCCAGCAAGGGTGGAAATCGCTACTCCAACAATTGCCGATCTGGCAAACATCGTGTGCTCCTTTTCTTGCCAGGCGATGACGGGGGGAAGCCTGGCACGTTCTTGCCAGGCGATGACGCGGGAAAGGCTAGCGCGCCGCGCCTGACTGGCGCGTGAATGCGAGCACGACTGTTTGTTCATCTTGATGGCGAACAACAACTAGTCTGCAGCGTGTCATCAAATTGCCGCAAGCCAGCCCGGCTTGCGGCGACGCCGGCGCAAATCGGCGTGAGGAAAACTGCCTTCCCCGCCTCCGCTTTCGCGGGGCGGGGACGACCGGAGTGCTGATCGCGATCGCGTGTGCGAGATCAACTACTCCCGGGCCTGGACGCGGACCATGTAGCTGTTGTGGTCCACGTACCAGACCGTGACCGGCGTGGTGGAGTTGTCGATCCAGGTCCGCCGGTCGTGCGAATAGGGCTCGGGCAGCACGTATTCGGTCCAATGGTCGGCGCGCGGGTTGAAGCGCAGCATCCGCCCGCCATGCAGCTCGCCGGCCCAGACCTCGCCGCGCTTGTCGGGCATCGCTTCGTAGAACGTCACGTAGGGCGTCGGCGGCCAGAACTCGCGGATCTGCTGCGCCTTGACGTCGAGCTCGAGCAGCGCCCCGCCGCGGCCGCCGAACCAGGGATTGCCCTGCGCATCGAAGCCGCCGCGCGCCGGCGTCGAGTCGCGCGAGAAGCTGTGCACCTCGATGAGCTTGTTGGTGCGCGTGTCCATGATCTCGATGGAGTCGCCGCCGCCGGCAGGTGCCCCGCCGGCCCAGAAATTCCCGTCGTCGGTGATGATGTTGTCATACGGGTTGGCGTTGTTGGTGAAGGTGAAGGGAACGCGGTCCAGGAGCTTGCCGGTCTTGGAATCGAACTTCTGCACCGCCTTGTTGCGCGCAAACCAGATGCCGATGTCGGGCCCGACCGAGAAATTGCCGAGGCCGGGCGTGTTGAGCGGCTCGGTGCCGGCGATCAGCGGGGTGACGGTGAAGTCGCCGGTCTTGGGATCGAGCCGCACGAGGTTATGCGCCCAGTTCTCCGAGGCCCAGACGATGTCGTTCTTGTCGACCTGGATGCGGTGCGTCCCGGGCAGGACGCCGTCGCCGGGCGCCGGCAGCGGCACCTTATACTCGGTGACGATGCCGGTCCTGGGATCGAGCTTGCCCATGAACGGCGTGCGGTGGCTCGAGTACCAGATATTGCCCTTGGAATCGCCCGACACGTCGTGCGTCGCGAGCAGCACGTGGGGCAGCTCGTACTCGGTGACCACCACGTTCGTGGCCGGCCCGTGCGGGCGCGGAAACACCCGCAATTGCCCGAGCGTGCTGTCCGGCCCGCGCACCCGCGCCAGCCATTTGACCAGCATTTCCTCCTCGGCGAGATCGGCACGCGCGCGCCCGCGCACGATCAGCGGCGAGCCGCTGTAATGCAGCATGCGGAACAGCATCAGGCGCCAGCTGCGCTCGTCGAACCGGTTGCGCATG
Organism: Xanthobacteraceae bacterium; assembly: GCA_036522235.1. Taxonomy (GTDB): domain Bacteria; phylum Pseudomonadota; class Alphaproteobacteria; order Rhizobiales; family Xanthobacteraceae; genus VAZQ01. Next base: position 9,857 of record DATDGG010000019.1, on the reverse strand, counting down.
ACCTGATCGTAGTCGTGGCAGCCTTCGCCGCAGGCGCGGCCGAAGGTCTGCTTCTCCTCGGCCGTGCCCGGCAGGTTCCACAGCCACTCGACGCCGGTCAGCTGCGACAGCACGTCGTCGGTGGCCGGCAGGAAATCCGTCTCGGAGCGCCGCTGCAGCACGATGTCGTCGAGCTTCATGCCGCTTTCGACCCGCACGGCGTCGCGCTGATAGGGCAGGAACTGCAGCGGCTTGGCGATGCGCAGCGTATACGCGCCGGACAGGATCTGCGGAAACTCGTAGTGTCCGTCCCGGTCGCTGTAGACGGTGGTGCGCACCGCGTTGGGCGCGATCAATTGCACCATGATGCCTTCGAGCAGGTCGCCGCCCGCGCTGCGCACGACGCCGCTCGGTCCGCCGCGCAGATTGCCGCGCTCCGGCATCGCCGGCGAGTTCTGCGCGCCCGCCCGATACCACGGATTGGCGGGCGGACGGGTCTCCTCGTAGCAGCATCCGTTGTGCAGATAGGCCAGCAGGTCGGCGATATCGGCGTCCTTGAGGGTGGTGCCGAATGCAGGCATCTGCGGGCTGCCGCCCCTGATCTGCTTGGCCACCGTTTCGTCGTTGACCGGATCGCCGGTCACCAGCGTGGCGCGTTTGAAAATGTCCTTGAGCGTCGGCGCCGGCGAGCCGGCCGCGCGCGTATAGTCGTTGTGGCAATTCCAGCACTTGTAATAGTAGATCACCTCGCCACGCGTGGGGCCGCTCTTGGCCGCATGATTGTAGCCGTAGATTTCGACCGAGCGTTGGAGATCGTTCGCGGCCGGCGGTGTCACCGCCGGTGCCTGCGCGAAGCTTGCTCCGCAAAGGGCGTTTACGAAAACGAAGACGGCCGTGATGGCCAGCGTGCGATTGACCTGCATCGGATCTCCTCCCTGAGGATTCCGCGTCCTTGCCGGACGTTCTTCTTGGATGACCAATCGCCAACAGGATGCGCCTTCCGGGGCTTGCCGGCAAGACAGCCGACATTCCATGCCGCATTGCGAAATTTTTGCCCTCCCGACGCGAGCGATTGCGGTTATGATCCCTTGCAGCAATCGATCTGCAGCCAGGGAGGATCGCGCGATGACAGACCCAAATCGCCGTAACGTACTGGGCACGGCACTGGCCGGCGCGCTCGTCGGATCCGCGCCGCGGGCGCGCGCGCAAGGCGCGCGCCTGCAGGACAGTGTCAAGGCGTTGGTCTTCGACGTCTTCGGCACGGTGGTCGATTGGCGCAACGGGGTCGCGCACGAAGCCGAGACGACCCTCAAGCCCCTGGGCTATTCGCTCGACTGGCTCGCCTTCGCGGATGCCTGGCGGGCCCAGTATCAGCCCGGCATGGACGAGGTACGCAGCGGCAAGATTCCCTTCGTCAAGCTCGACGTGATCCACCGCCGCATGCTGGAGCGGATCGTCCCGCAATTCGGCCTGGAGAAAGTCGACGGCAAGGTTCTGGATGAGCTCACGCTCGCCTGGCATCGCCTCGATGCCTGGAAGGATGTCGGGCCGGGCTTCGCCCGGCTGCGCAAACGCTTTCTGATGGCGCCATGCTCCAACGGCAATATCTCGATCATGGTCGATATCGCGCGCCGCAACGACATTCGCTGGGACGCGATCCTGGGCTCGGAAGTCGCCGGCGACTTCAAGCCGAAACCGCGCGTCTACCTGGCCGCCGCCGAAGCCCTCAACATCAAGCCCGGCGAATGCATGATGACCGCGGCCCACAGCGCCGACCTGGCCGCAGCCGCATCGAACGGGCTGCGCACCGCCCATGTGGGGCGGCCGGGTGAGAACGGCCCCGGCACCGGCGAAACCGCGCCCAAGGTGCCGGTCGACGTCGCGGCGAAGAATTTCGAGGAGCTCGCCGACAAGCTCGGGGCCTGAGGCACGCCGCGGCCTCTGCGTTCTCTCTCTATACCTTTCCCTTCAGGGGAGAGGTCGGATCGCGCGTCAGCGCGATCCGGGAGAGGGGAAGGGCCGCGGACTCTGACTCAGAGCGTGTGGCGCTTCCCCTCACCCGCCGTGCTGCGCACGTCGACCTCTCCCCTAAAGCGGAGAGGTTAAGAGAAGGCGCCCCCGGCGATCTCGCCATCATTGTCCAAAACGCCCCTTTTCTGCGCGCTGGCGCTGTGCCACACTCGCTATACCCAACCGGATATAGCGAGGATTTGCTGGTGTTGCCGAATAGGACGCAGCTCGGTACGCAGTTGTTGACGAGCGTCTTGGAGCCGGGTGATCCAAAACCGCTTTGGACACCGGGAGCGAGCCACAGCTCGATGGCGTCGACCTTGCCGCCGACGCGCGATGCGGCCGTCAAGTTGTCGCCGCCCTCGAAGCGGCGCACGCAGATCTGGGAGCTGCATTCGAGCCTCCATTGCTCGATCATCGGAACCTGCCTTTCGAGCGGCGAGCTGCGGCGGCTGCTGGTCCGCCTGGAAGTCCAGGGCGCCGCAACGGCCGACGACCACGATCTGCATATCCTGGGCGTATTGCTGGCCGGACGCGCCAAGACCGGCGGCAAGCATCTGCAGAAGACGCTCGATCGCAGGCATCAGCCTTCGCTCAATCAATTCGCCAAGGCCAAGGATGCGGCCGCGGTGGCCGCACTCTGGGAGGAGGCACTCGGGCGCGGTGATATTCCGGGCGCCTATTGGGCGCTGCTCACCCACCCGGCGACGACAGACGCGATGGCCAAGGACGTCTTCGGCAAGGTGCATATGCTGTCGCACCTGGTCGGCGCTGCCAACCGGGCCGATATCCGTCGCTTGCGCCAACTGGAGGAAGACAACACGGCGCTGGCCGCCAAGCTCGAGCGCCAGCAAAGGCAATTGCGCGACGGCTTCTTGAGCCGGGACGAATCGATCCGGAGGCTGAACGGCATGCTGGCGCGGGCGGTCAGCGAGGATGCCGCGGCGGCGGCGTTCGACGCGGCCGAGGATTCAAGAGCCCTCAAGGACGCGCTTGCCGAGCTCGGCAAGCGCCTGGCGCATGAGACCAGCGCCCGCGAGCGGCTCGAGCAGCGGCTGGCGACGGCTGCCCATGCGCTCAGCGAGGCCGAGCGCGCGCGGGCGCGCGCCGAAAGCGAGCTTGTCACGCTGCGCCAGGAGCTTGATTCGTTGGAGCAGCGGCTGGGCGCCGCGTCACCGGCAGAGGGCGGCGCCGCGCCGGATGAGCTCGACCTGCACGGCCTGACGGTCCTGTATGTCGGCGGGCGGGCGAGCCAGGCGCCGCAACTCAAGGGCCTGGTCGAAAGCACCAAAGGCCGCTTCCTGCATCATGACGGCGGCATCGAGCACAGTCCGACCCTGCTGCCCGGCCTCGTCAGCCGCGCCGACATTGCGGTCTTTCCGGTCGATTGCGTCAGCCATGATGCCGCGGCGGCGGTCAAGCGGGTGTGCGGTCAGCTTGGCAAGCGCTACCTACCGTTGCGGACCTCGAGCCTCACTTGCCTGCGCTCGGGCCTGTCGGCAATGCAGGCCGCGCAGGCACCGCCGGCGCCCGCATAGGCCAAGATTATCTGGGATTTGCGGCCATTGGGGAATTGCGATCATTCGCGGACCCGTGCAATGAGGATAGTCGGTGATAGACTGCCCTGCCAAAAATGCGAGGCACGCGAGGTGGGCAGTACGCGAGGTGACTTATGCGCGGAGTCCGATTGACATTGCGGGTTGATTTCGGAACCGATCGCGCGATTGGCCCCGGAAAGGTGCTCCTGTTGGAGGCGATCCGGGATACCGGCTCGATCTCGCAGGCCGGCCGATCGCTCGGCATGTCCTACCGGCGCGCCTGGCTTCTGGTCGACGACATGAATCGCTGCTTCCGCGAGCCGGTCGTCACCGCCCAGCCCGGCGGCTCGCAAGGCGGCGGGGCGGCGCTGACCGCCTTCGGCGAGAAGGTGGTGCGCAAATATCGAACCATCGAAACCGAGGCCACGGCCGCGACCAGGCCGCAGCTGCACGATCTGGAGGCGGCCGTCCGCTCGTCCCGGCGCGGCGCCGGCAAATTGCGCAAGACCTCGATCCGGGCCGGCACCGCCGGCCAGTGATTTCTTCGTATTCCTGACAGCCGGCCGCGCCTTGGACATCGACAGGTCACTGTTATATTTTTCCGTATATAACGTGCTAGGCTGGTTTCGCGATTGACGGGCGCGGGCCAATCACGGGAAGCCACTCAATTCCGGAGACCGCTATGAGCAACGACATGAGCTTCTATATCGACAGCCAATGGGTCGCGCCCGCGACGCCCGCGACGCTCGACGTCGTCAATCCGGCGACCGAAGAGGTCGCCGGGCGGATCAGTCTCGGGTCGCCCGTCGACGTCGATCGCGCGGTGGCGGCCGCCCGGCGGGCGTTTCCGGCCTATGCGGCGACCAGCCGGGAAGAGCGGCTCGCCCTGCTGCAACGGATCATCGCCGGCTACGAGGCGCGCATCGGCGAGCTCGCGCGCGCGATGACGGCCGAAATGGGCTCGCCGATCACCTTCTCCAACGACGTGCAGACCGTGAATGCGCTCGCCAATTTCAAGGAAATGGTCACGGTTCTCAAGTCCTACGCGTTCGAGCGGTTCATGGGCGGGACGCTGATCCGCCGCGAGCCGATCGGGGTGTGCGGTCTCATCACGCCGTGGAACTGGCCATTGAATCAGGTCACCTCGAAAGTCGCGCCGGCGCTCGCGGCGGGCTGCACGGTCGTGCTCAAGCCGAGCGAGATCGCGCCGTTGAGCGCCATCATCTTCACCGAAATCCTGCATGATGCCGGCGTGCCGAAGGGTGTGTTCAACCTCGTCAACGGCGACGGCCCGACCGTCGGCGAGGCGATCTCGCGCCATCCCGATATCGACATGGTCTCCTTCACCGGGTCGACCCGCGCCGGCATCCTGGTCGCGAAGGCCGCGGCCGAAACCGTGAAGCGCGTCGCCCAGGAGCTCGGCGGCAAGTCGGCGAACATCATTCTCGCAGACGCCGACCTGGCGAAGGCGGTCCCCGCCGGCGTGCTGCGATGCTTCACCAATACCGGCCAATCGTGCCAGGCGCCGACCCGCATGCTGGTCCACCGCGCGCAGCGCGACGCCGCACTGGCGCTGGCGAAAAATGTGGCCGAGCAGGTGAAGGTCGGCGATCCGCTCGATCCCAAGACCTCCATGGGACCGGTGGTCAGCAAGGCGCAGTTCGACAAGGTGCAGCGCCTGATCGAATGCGGCATCCGGGAAGGCGCGACTTTGGTCTGCGGCGGCGCCGGCCGCCCGGCCGGCTTCAACCGCGGCTATTTCGTGCGACCGACCGTCTTCGCCGACGTCACGCCGCAGATGACCATCGCCAAGGAAGAAATCTTCGGTCCGGTCCTGTCGATGATGACCTACGACACCGAGGAAGAAGCCATCGCGATCGCCAACGCCACGACCTACGGGCTCGCCGGCTACGTGCAGGCCGGCACCATCGAGCGGGCGCGCAGCGTCGCGGCGAAAATCCGCGCCGGGCGGGTCTATCTCAACGGCGCGCCGGTCGACCGCAGCGTTCCGTTCGGCGGTTACAAGCAATCCGGCAACGGACGCGAGCAGGGCGTGTTCGGCCTGGAGGAATATCTCGAGGTCAAGGCGGTGCTTGGTTATCAGAGCGCCTAGAAGGTTGATTGGGAGGTCACCATGCGAATGATCAAGACTGGAATACTGCTGCTTGGAACAATAGGGCTCGGCTCACTCGCGGCCGCGCAGACCCCGCCGCCGGCGACGACCCGAACGGTGGTCGCCGCGACCAAGCTGCCGACCGTGACCGATGTTCCGCTGCATTTTCGGGCCGTGACAGTTGCGCTGGCGCCGGGTGAGAAAAGCAGCGCATCGGGGGGCAACGGCGTCCTCTACCAGATCTCCGGATCGACCGCCGTCGTGCTCGACGGGCAGACGAAGGTGCTCGATGCCGGAGAGGGGCTGTTCATCGCCCGCGGCAAGACTGCGGAGCTCCGGGCGGGCGGCGGGGAGCCTTCAATCTTCCTTCACTTCCTGCTCGCCACCGCGGCGGAGCTCGACCAGCCTGCCGAAGCGGCGCCGGCAACCGGCAAGGAATTGTACCGCACGGCCGCGCCGATCCCGGGCCTCAAGCCCGGCGGCTACGATCTCAACCTCACGCGCGTGACATTTCCCGCGCAGATGGCCTCCAACCCGCCGCATCATCGCTCGGGAGCGGCCCTCTACTACATCATCTCCGGCACCGGGGCGAACACGGTCGGCGGCGAGACCGCGGCACGTGGCGCGGGCTCCTTGATCTATGAGCCCTACGACCTCGTTCACCGCTGGGGCAGCCCCGGCGACATGCCGCTGACATTCCTGACCTTCAACATCAATCCGGAAGGCGTGCCGGCGGTGATTGCGGACGCGCCACCCAAAAGTCCCTAGCCCACGCGGCTTGCTTTCGTTGTATCATGCTGATGTCGGCGGCTGCGGCCACGCGCCTGCGGCCGCGCGCAAGCGCGAGCGATCAATCGGGGAAATGCAGCATGACGTCTTATCCTGACCTGCAGCTCTTCATCGGCGGCGAGTGGAAGACCGCGGACGGACAGCCGGTGCTGAACCCCGCCGACGAAAGTGTCCTCGCCACCGTGCCGCATGCGACCCGGGCCGATCTCGACGCGGCGCTCAACGCCGCCGAAAGCGGGTTCAACATCTGGCGGCGGACCTCCGCGGCCAAGCGCGCCGACATCATCCTGAAGGCGGCGCAGCTCTGTCGGGCGCGCGTCGAGGAGATGGCGGTCGCCATGACGCTCGAGCAGGGCAAGCCGATCGCGCAATCGCGGCTCGAAATCCTGCGCGGCTGCGACATCATCGAGTGGGATGCGACCGAGGGGCGCCGCGTCTACGGCCGCGTCATCCCGAGCGAGCAGGGCATGCGGCACACGGTCCTGCGCCAGCCCATCGGCGTGGTGGCGGCTTTTTCGCCGTGGAATTTTCCCATGAGCTCGCCGGCTCGCAAAGTGGCCGGAGCACTGTCGGCCGGCTGCGCCATCATCCTCAAGGCCTCGGAGGAAACCCCGGCCGGCGCGGTGCAGCTCGCGCACGCTTTCCATGACGCGGGCCTGCCGCCGGGCGTGCTCAACCTGGTGTTCGGCGCGCCGGCGGAAATCTCCGAATATCTGATCCCGCAGCCGAGCGTGCGCCTCATCACGTTCACCGGCTCGATTCCGGTCGGCAAGAAGCTCGCCGCCATGGCCGGCCAGTACATGAAGCCCGCCATCATGGAGCTCGGCGGCCACGCGCCCGTCATCGTGTGCGAGGATGCCGACCCGGTGGCGAGCGCCGCCACCTCCGTGATCGGCAAATCGCGCAATGCCGGGCAGGTCTGCGTCTCGCCCACGCGCTTCTTCGTGCACGAGGCGATCTACGGCGAATTCACCGCCGCATTCGCCGAGAAGGCGCGCGCCATCAAGGTCGGCGACGGCCTCGATCCGTCCAATCAGATGGGGCCGCTCGCCAATCATCGGCGGATCGAGACCATGGACGCCATGGTGGCCGACGCCAAGCAGAAGGGCGCGCGCCTGCTCGCCGGCGGCAGCCGGATCGGCAACCGCGGCTATTATTATCCGCTCACGGTGCTGGCCGACCTGCCCGACGACGCGCGGGCGATGCGCGAGGAGCCGTTCGGCCCGCTTGCGCTGATCAACCCGGTCGCTTCCCTCGACGACGCCATCAGCAAGGCCAACGCGCTGCCTTACGGGCTTGCCGCCTACGCCTTCACGCGTTCGGCGAAAAACGCCGACCGCCTGGCCGAAGGCGTCGAGGTCGGCAATCTCTCGATCAACCACTTCGTCGCCTCGATCGCCGAGACGCCGTTCGGCGGCGTCAAGGACTCAGGCTATGGGCGCGAGGGCGGCACCGAGGGGCTCGCGTGCTACACGGTGGCGAAGAACGTATCGCACCTGATGCTATAAAGCGGTCGCATGATCTTATCCGAAAAGTCTGCAACTTTTCGGGATCATGCTGTAGCGCGGCTTCAGCTCAGGGCGCGTTCGCCGTCGGAGGCGCCGACCAGAAGCAAGGTCTGCGCCACCTTGGATACGGCCTCGATCGGCAAGCGGAACATGAGCTCGGTGCTGCCGACCGTCACCCCGAGGCACCCCATGCCGTCCGCGAGCTCGCCGGCGCTGACCCCGGAAGCCGGAATGGGCTGGTAGCGCACCCGGTCCTCGCGCGGCGGCGCCGCAAGGCCGTTCGCGGCCATGCAGAGCAGATAAGTGACGAACGCTTCGAGATCGCAATGGCGCAGGCAGAAGTGAATTTCGGCGTGCTCGACCGTCGAAAGCTTCAGCAGCACGGCCTGCCCGTCGTCGCTCATCCCGCCCTCGACGCCCTCGATGACCGGAAATTCCAAGCTCTCCTGCGGCATGCCCGATGTCCCGAAATATGCCGATGTCGGTCCCGACATCGATCGCTCCGTATCCTCGCTGTATCACGTTATATATAACGAAGCACCGTTGCAACCGCCATCGCAGGACACGATGCGTGAGGCCCTTCCCTGTCGGCTGATTTCGTCATATGCGTCGCGATACGCCACATTGCAAAGGGCGCCGGAGCAGCATGCCGAGAGGTTCGACCTATCACGCCAGCGACGGCCCGGCCTACGAGGTGTTTCTGGGCCGCTGGACCAAGCGACTGGCGGAGCCCTTTCTCGACGCCGCCGAATTCGCCAGCGACGGCGCGCTGCTCGATGTCGGGACCGGAACCGGCAGCCTGGCGCTGGCGATGGCGGCGCGCTGGCCGGCGAGGAGAATAGTTGGGATCGATATCGCCAAGCCCTACATCGCGTACGCGCAGTCGCGGGCGTCATCGCCCGTCTTCGAGATAGGCGACGCCGCCGCGCTGCCTTACGGCGATGCCGCCTTTGCGGGAGCGGCGGCGCAGCTCGTCCTCAATTTCGTGCCGGAGCCGCTTCACGCCGTGCGCGAGATGCGGCGGGTCACGCGACCAGACGGAACGGTCGTCGCGGCGGTCTGGGATTTTCGCGGCGGCCTCGTCTATCAACGGCTGTTCTGGGATACGGCGGCCGGCATCGATCCGCGGGCCGGCATCGCGCGCGACCGGCTGTTCTCGACGCCGCTCGCGCTTCCCGACGGCTTGCCCAAGCTGTTCGAAACCGCGGGCCTTCATCAGGTCGAGCGCCGCTCGCTCACGATACGCATGGACTATGCCGACTTCGATGATTATTGGCAGCCGCTGCTCGGCGGCCAGGGGCCGGTCGGCACTTACGTCGCCGGCCTCTCGGCTCCCTTGCGTTCGCGTATCGAGGAGGCCGTGCGCGCGGCCTATTGCGCCGGCGCGCCCGACGGCGAGCGCTCATTGACGGCCACCGCCTGGGCGGTGCGCGGGATCAGGGGGCAGTAATCAGTCGTCGGAGTTCAGGTAGGGCCCGCCGTTCATCCGATTTCCGGCTTAGGGAGTTACCGCCCATCTTTGCATGGCCTGCTGATTTTCGCGCATTTCCAGATCGTCGGCCGCTTCCGACCATTCCTCGGCCAACGCGACAAGACGCTCACGGAATTCCGGAGCCACTTCTCGCGCGAGTTCCAGGCATTGGACGGCGTAGTCGCGGCACTCCGAGCTGTGCATGGCGGCCCCTTTCGGCCGGGAAACCGGAAGAACGATGGGCACCGCACGATGTTCCATGTTGGATACCAGACATAGATCACAAGTTCGGAACGATTGGCCGGGCATGGCATTTAAGTGGCAGGCAATTGGCGATATTTAAATCACCGGCGCGTTCCATGAATAAGAGCGATGCGTACCGAGCCTGTGCAATGGATTGCGCCAGGCTGGCGGAGGTAGTCAGCGACCCCAAGGCAAAAGCAACGCTC
>DATDGG010000018.1:0-19790 GCA_036522235.1 Xanthobacteraceae bacterium | reverse complement strand
CCTCGGTGATGAAGGAGCCCGAAGAGATCGAGGCACCCATGTCGCCCTGGCTGTGCACGACAGTTGCGAGCGCGCGCACCTGCTCGACGGTGTTGGGCGTCTCGTGCTCGATGGTGCGCTGCGCCCACTTGCTGATGATCAGGTGAGATTCGACGTCAGCGTGCTTCAACGCCTCCAGGAGCCGGATGCCGAAAATGGCCCCGGTCGAGCCGGTCATGCCGATGATGAGGCGTCGCATTCCATTCCCTCTTGTTTCCGTAGCGCTGCCACAGCTGTTCAGGTTCTATACGCTTTTGGTTTGAGATTTGTTAGCGGTTTCGGCGGTAGTGTCTGAGCTTGATTGTGGCGGCTTCTGATGATGTTCCTGCGCAAGCCGCGCGTAAACGGCGAGCCCAAGAATAACTACTACGATAATGGCTAGCGCTAGCCATTGAGCTTCGTCGCTGTGCGGATAAAGCGCGACTAGTGCCGCCGTCAACACGCTGCCGACGCTGCCGATCACGACGGCCGGACGCTTCTCGCGTCGGGCGCCTCGGGGCATCTCAATCCTCGGCGTGGCTTGGGCGCGGCTACAGCTAGGACCCGCGCCGGCTTGCTGGAACCGGATCGTCGCCGGCCCCGCCCAGATGGACTCCATCGCCGGGAATATGCGCCAGTCGAGGCGATCCGGCTAGGGCTGCCTTAATCAAACTGAAACACTACCGTTTCGGCAATTGGCTGAAACCGCTCATTTCTTGAACAGGTGGCCGAATTGCTGCAGCGCGATCCGCCGCCGTTCCGGGCTCGGCCGGTTCACGGCCGGGAACTTGTCGCGCCAGTGGTACGGCCGGCAGGCGTCGATGATGGCGCGGCTATTGGTGTAGTCGCCCGCCTCCTTGCGCTGCGGCTCGATGCGCGGATCGAGCGGCGTCGACCAGGCATTCTTGATGACGTCGATCGAGCTCGCCGGATCGGAGCGCGTGACCAGCGCCCAGATCACCTCCTCGAGATTGGACACGTCGATGTCGTCGTCGACCACGATGGTGTAGCGCCCGCAATAGGCGCCGACATGGCACATGGTGGCGATGTGGCCGGCCTGCCGGGCGTGGCCCGGATAGCGCTGGTTGATGGCGACCGCGAGCAGGAGCCGCGCATTGCCCACCTCATGCGCCCACGCCGCCGTCACGCCGGGCACGCCCGCCTTCTCGATGTTCTCGCGCAGCAGGCCGGAGCGGACCACGGCGCGGTAGCGGCAGATTTCGTCGGGCGGACGCTGCGGCGAGCAGCCGAGCAGGATCGGATCGTTGCGGTGGTAGATCGCCTTGATGTCGATCACCGGCTCGGGCCGCACGTCGCTTGCGTAATAGCCGGTCCATTCGCCGAACGGCCCTTCGATGCGCTCATTGCCGGGCTCGACGAATCCTTCCAGCACGATTTCCGCATTGGCCGGGATCGGCAGGCCGGTCACCGGCCCCTTGATCACCTCGACCGGCTTGCCGCGCATGCCGCCGACGATCTCGTATTCGCTCACCCCGAACGGAACTTCGCTGCAGGCCATGAGGAAGGTCATCGGGTCGCCGCCGCAGACCACCGCGACCGGCATCGATTCTCCGCGCGCCTGATATTTGTCGCGCATCTGCCGGCCGTGCTTGCCGGGCGAGATGTAAAAGCCGGCCGTCTTGGCGTCGTGGATCATCACCCGGTAGGTGCCGCAATTGATCCAGCCGTCGTCGGGATCGCGCAGGACGTTGAAGCAGCCGGTGCCGATATAGCGGCCGCCGTCGGCGTCATGCCATTGCGGCGCCGGGAAGCGGGTGATGTCGACGTCCTTGCCCTTGATCACGTTCTCGAAGATCGGCCCGTCGTTCACGTAGCGGGGCGCGATGCGCTTCATCGGGCCCATGAAATGGGTGCGGAAGCCCTCGCTCAGTTCGAGCTTGGAGATGTCGGTCGGAAAGCCGAGCGTCATGTTCTTACGCTTGCCGCCGAAGAAATTGACCAGCACGCGGCTGCCCTTGATGGTATCGGGCACGTCCTCGAAGATGAAGCAGGCGGCGTCATCGTCGTGCAGCGCCATCTCGGCCACCATGCCGATTTCGCGCTGCCAGGAAAGGTTCTTGACTTGCTTGATCTCGCCGAGCTTGCGCGCCTCCTCGATCCATTGGCGCAGATCGGCATAGGCGATGGAGGGCGCGGCGTTGGAGCCGGCGGCTGGCCCGGCCGCGCCGCCGATCGGCGTCGACATGATCGGCGTCGACATGGGATCGGGCGAAACGCTGTCCTTGGCCATTGCCTCTACCGCGCTGTTTTTTCTTTCTACCAAGATGCTTATAATACTCGGGAATTCGGCTGGCTATCCCATCCCAAGAACACCTGCAAGCCATGCAAGACGACGCCGGCTCAAACCTGCTGCTCGGCTGGATCGCGCGCGCGGCACGGCACACGCCCGACAAGCCGTGGGTCGTGGCGGCCGACGACGGGCGCAGCGTCAACTATGGGGAACTGCGCGAAGCCGTCGGCCGCTTCGCGACATTCCTGCGCGCGCAGGGGCTGCGGCCCAACGACCGGGTCGCGCTGCTGGCCAATAATTCGATCGAGCATCTCATCTGCTATTTCGGGGTGATGGCGGCCGGCGCAACCATCTGCACGGTCCATGTCGAGATGAACCGCAATCAGCTCGACAACATTTTTTCGCGCCTCAAGCCGCGGCTCGTTCTCTATCAAGAGGGCCTGCAGCTCGACGATCTGCTGGCCGGCATCGCGGTGCCGCACCTGCGGGTCGGCCGCTGGAACCAAGACGCGCCGGGGACGCTCTTCGCCGCGCTCTCACGCTGCGTGCCGAGCGATCCGCAGAGCCCGGCCCGCGGCGAGGACGACGCGGTTATCCTGTTCACCTCCGGCACCAGCGCACGGCCCAAGGGCGTCGTCCTGAATTTTCGCGAGTTCCTTGCCAATGTCGGGCCCGCGGCCGAGGGATTCGGCATCACGGCGGATGACCGCCTCTACGATTTCCGTCCCTTCAGCTGGGCTTCGGCGCAGCTCCTGGGCGCGCTCGTTCCCGTGAACCGCGGCGCTACTTTGGTGCTGGCCGAAAAATTCTCGGCGAGCCGCTTCTTTGCCCATGTGCGCGATCATGGCGTGACGGTCGCGGCCGGCAATCCGACCATCATCAACATCCTGCTCAACCGCGAAGAGACGGCGCACCGCGACAACCTGCCGCGCCTGCGCTTCATCACCTCGAGCTCGGCCCCGCTCCTGCTCGAGGAATGGAAACGGTTCGAGCAGAGATTCGGCATTCCGATCGCGCAGGGCTGCGGCGCCAGCGAGGTGAACTGGATCGCCGCCATCCCGGGTGAGGAGCGGCGCCTCGGCACCGTCGGCCGGCCGCTCCCCTATCACGATCTCGCCATCGTCGACGCCGACGGCGCCCGCTTGCCGGTCGGCGAGATCGGCCAGGTCGAGGTCGGCGGCCTGGCGGATCATCCGTATCGTTACCTCGGCGAGGACGGCGAGATCAAAGTCCACAGCCGCGGCCGCATCCGCACCGGCGATCTCGGCTGCCTCGACGCCGACGGCTTTTTGACCCTCACCGGGCGCGAGAAGGAGCTGATCGTCCGCGGCGGCGCCAAAATCTCGCCGGTCGAGATCGATTCCTGCCTCATGCAGCGCGCCGACGTGATCGAGGCCGCAACCGTCGGCGTGCCCGATGCGATCTACGGCGAGGAGGTCGTGAGCTACGTGGTGGCGCGCGCGGGCACCGATGCCGCCGAAATCCTGCGCTACTGCGCCACCGTGCTGCCGGCCTTCAAGGCGCCGAAGGAGATCGTGATCAGCGCATCGCTGCCGAAGAACGCCAACGGCAAGCTCGATCGGAGAGCGTTGGCGCAGCTTTGGCGCGAAAGAGCGGGAGGGTAACGCGCCCTTCCCTTCCCCTGAAAGGGGGAGGGCGGCGATCAGAGCGAGCCGGGTGGGGGTCCCGCGTATCGGCAAATTCGATGCTTGCCGTGAGGCGTAACCCCCACCGACCCGCTTCGCGGGTCGACCTCCCCCTTTCAGGGGGAGGTTTAGAACGTCTACCGCCCCGATCGCGCCAGCGAATGCACCCACCCGATCATGCGCGACTTGGCGTTGGCGATGTCTTCAGGCCTGAAGAAATCCTCCGGCCTCACCTTGTCGACCGGATAGACCGGGCGCAGGAAGTCGTTCTCGTAACCGAACGGGACGGTGGCATCGATGCCCATGCCGCCCTCGAACTGCGTGTTCGAGGCGGTCCATTGCTTGTCGCCGGCGGTCATGCGCTCCGCCGGCATGAAGGTCTGCCCGCGGCCGCCCGGAATCGGATTGAGGATATCGGTGCGCGGATTCACCCGCGTGGTGAGGCACCACATGATGTCGTCCATCGAATAGGGATCGGTGTCCTCGCTGACCGCGATGGCGAGCCGCATGCCCTGCGAGCAGGAGAGCGCCGCAGCGAGGAAATTGCGCTGCCAGCCCTCGTCGATCTGGTGGCGCTTCTTGACCTGGATGACGCAGCCGCCCCAGTCGGTCATGCAGTAGGGGATCACCACGTTCTGCACGATGCCGGGCTGTAGCCGGTTGCACAATTCGTAGATCGCGGCCTCGCGCACCGAGGTGTCGATATTGTGGTCGTCGAGGGTGTGCACCCCGAGCGCAAAGGTGATCGGCCGGCTCTTGGGGTCGCGCATGGTGACCGCGGTGACGTGAAAGGTCGGCGCCTTGTAGGACTTGCCCATATAGCCGGCCCATTCGGGATGGAAATGGTAGCGGCCCTGGACGCCGGCATCCTCGGCTTCCTTGGTCTCGAAGCGGCGGTCGCGCGGATGGACGTAGCCTTCGAGCACGAGCTCGGCGTCGGCGAGCGTGTAGGCATCGATCGAACGGCATTTGACCATGCGGATCGGCGCACCCTGCACGGCGCCGGCGATGCCGATCTCGTCGCAGCCCATCGGCAGGATCGCATAGTCGAAGCCGGCGCCGGCGAGCAAGGTGCAGGCCGGCGGCACGCCGAAGCACATGGTGAGCGGGATCGGCTCGTCGGCCGTGTAGTATTTGTTCGCCACCTGCCACATATGCGAGCCGGGCGAAATCTGGAACGTGCCGACATTGCCCCAGCGGAAGTTCATGCGGTTGTAGCCGAGGTCGGTGCCGCCATCGAACTGCGCCGGGCTGACGCAGCGGATGCCGGAGCCGACCGTCAGCTCGGGCTCGTAGGTGGTGTGGCGGATCGGCACCACATAGTCGTTCACGCGTTTCGGATTCTTGACGATGTGCTGCTGCACCGGCGCTTGGTCCTGCGCGATGATCGCTGGCTTGAGCGGATGCGAGAGCGCATGCGCGAGCTTCTTCACTCGCTCGGCATCGCTCGCCCAGCCGAACATTTTGTTGATCACCTTCATGTCGCCGAACAGATTGGTAACCAGGCGGTGATGCGGCTTGCCCTTGACCTTGTCGAACAGGATCGGGCAGCCGCCGTCCATGTGCTTCTGCAGGCCGGTGACCTCGAGATCGGGATCGACCTCCCGGTCGGTCTCGATCAGGTCGCCTTGCGTGCGCAGCCAATCGAGCGCGCTGCGCAGATCGAAGCCATGATGGGAGGGATGCATCGAGGCTTTGGGCTTGCGGGCCTTGGCGGCCGGCTTTTCCTTGGCGAGATGTTTTTGCATGGCTCGGTGCTCCATGATCAGGCAATGGGCTCATAGCGCCGCGCAAGAGGATCAACCATGCGGGCACCGATGAGCGGCGGCAAGCCAGGCTTGGGCCCAACTCATGGCTGCGGGCGCAGCCAAGCGTAATTTATCACCAACGGCGGTCGCGGATAGAGTGTCTGCCGCGGCAGGATGAGCGGCGGCTGCAGCTCGGCATGGGGGAACTGGCTCAAGAGGTCGCTCGGGACCGGCCCTTCCCACACCATGACGCCCCCCCGCCGATCGAAATCGGCCGGATCGATCCAGGGGCTGAGATCGAGCTTGCCGTAAGCCACGACGTGCGGCCGATCGGAGGAGTAGACCGCCACGTTGTTGGTCGCGAACTCGCCGGCGCCCGAAGAGCCGAACTGCACCACATAGATCAGCGGAGTTCCGGTCAGGGCGTGCCACCGCGACGTCAGGGTCTCGGCCAGGAGCTTGCCGGGGAACTGCGTCGCCTTCGGCCGGTCGCGCAGGAACGGCTCGAGCACTTCGTCCGCCACATAGGCGGCCGGCATCGCGAGCAGCACCACGATGCAGGCGCGCGCGAACAGACGCGCGCGTTGCGGGGCGAGCACCGGGCCAAACCAGCTGACGGCCGCGAGCGGCGCAAACAACCAGAGCGGATAGCCCCACATGGCGACGACCAGCCGCCCAAGCAGCCCCGCCCCCAGCGTGATCAACAGGAACGGCCCCAATGCCAGGACGGTCACGTAATTCCGCATGAAGGCGGCGCGCGGATCACGCGGTGCCTCGCTCCGCGCCGCGCCGAGCAGGACCACGGCGAGAAGCGCAAGTGTCGGCGCGAGGAACACCAACTGACTCGCGGTCCACCGCAGCGGGAATTCCAGATATTCATACCAATGGATCGCCACGCGCGCGCGCGCGGCCGCATAGTCCAGGGGAATAAAGCCGTGCTCCACCAGCCACCACAGGTGCGGGGCGATAACGAGGAGAAACGCGCCGGCCAGCAGATAGGGGCCGCTCGTCCGCCAGGTTCTTCGCGCAAACGGATCGAACAGCAGGAAGAGCCCGATCGGAGCGCCCAATGCCACGGCGCTGTATTTGGTCCAGAACGCGAGCGCAAGCCAGACGCCCGACCAGATCCAGTCGGCCGCCCTCCCCTTGTCGATGGCGCGAAAGACGAACAGTCCGGTCAGCGCCCAGAGCGGCAATTGCAGCACGTCGTGATTGAACTTCACCGCAGTGAAATTGAGGAAATGCAGGCCTTCCAGCGCAAGAACCGCGATCAGCGCGCTCTGCTCGCCCACCACGGCTCGGCCGAGCCGCCATACGGCGTAAAGCGCGATCACGCAGGCGGCCGGTCCGAGCACGTAGACGACGCGCGGATCGCCGGCGGCGCGGAATGCCAGATCATCGATCCACCAGGGCAGCGGCGGATGCTTCCAGTAGCCGAGCTGCCATTCCTTTCCGAGCGCCAGCCCTTCGATCAGATCCAGCTGAAGATTGTAGCAAACGAGCAAGGGAAGCACGCTCCAGACAACCAGATGCATGCCGAGAACCCACGCCAGCACGCGGCCGGGCTCACGCCGGGCAAGGGCAATCGCCCGGTCCAGCCATCCCTCTGCTCGGACCGCCGTTGCGGAAGGCAATTCGACCACCTCAGGTCACCTCAATCGTGACGGCCATTAGCATGAGCCTACGGGACACTGTCGGAAAAAAGGCGCTTCTCGCGCTATCGCGGCGGAATCTGAATGAGCTCGCCGAGCTGTGCCTGCGTCAGCGGCGCCTGCGTGTATTTCAACTCCACGGCGTCGTTGACGATGGTGGCGAGCCCCACGATGGCGTCGGGATCGAGTGCCTGCCTGGAGAAGAAGCCGTCGCGCGAACGCTGCGCGATCGGCGGCGGGATGTTGAGCCACTCGGCATAGAGCTTGATCGCGGCCGGATCGGAAAATTCCCAGTCGATGGTCTCGCGGTAGGCCTGCATAAACCGCGTGATGACGTCGCGGCGCGATTGCAGGGCCGCCAGGTTGGCGATCAGGAGCCGCACGGTCTGGCCCTTGAACACCGTGGCGTCGTTGCCGGTGGCGATGACGCGAATCCGGTTCTGGTCGATCAGCTCGAGCCCGAACGGGGGCGCCGACCAGCCGACGTCGATCTGCCCCGACATCACCTGGGTCAAGGTCGGGGCCGGCCCACCGGTCGCGGTCGGAACGGCCTTGAGGGCGTACTGTTTCATGAAGGCGGTCACGATGCCGTCGGTCGAGGAGCCTTTGCCCGAGAACGCGATGGTCTTGCCGTCGGTGTCCTTGAGCGTCTTGATCGGCGAATCCGCCTTCACGTACCAGAACAGGTCGGCGGCGCCGGTCGTCTCCGCGCCGATGATGCGCACCGGGGCATTCTTGGAGAAAGCGCCGAGCGCCCCCATGATCCCCGCCCCTACCCCGACATCGACGCTGCCCGAGAGCACCGCCTGCAAGGTCTCGGCGCTGCCCTGGGTGTAGAGCAGCTCGAGCGTCAGGCCGTGTTTCTTGAAAATGCCGCCGCGCTGGCCGAGCTCGGACGCGGACGTGTCCCAATTGCCGCGCTGACCGACCGCGAGCCTGAGCGTGTCCTGCGCCCGCGCGCTCGCCCCCGCCAAGGCGACGAGCGCAAGCGCAGCGACGAACCGCCTGATCGTCTCCCGCATGACGTGCCTCCGTTCGAAGCTTGGCGGAGCCTAGCAAATCCCTCGCCGGTGCAATACGCTTCGCCCGCGACCGGTTTCCAGGTACGCAGCGATCAACGATCGATTTTTCCGAAAGGGACCGACCATGCGCATGCAGTGGGCAGTGATTGCCGGATTGACCCTTGCGATGTCGATGCCGGCTCAAGCGCAGCAACCAAGCTCCCTCGCGACGGCAGCCGATGCGATGGGAGCCACCAAAGTGAACTCGATCCAATATACGGGCAGCGGGCTCATGTTCGGCTTCGGGCAGGCCTTCGAGCCGGGCGGCCGCTGGCCGCGCTTCATCCAGCGCACCTACGCCGCCTCGATCAACTATCAGACGCCGTCGATGCGGCTCGTGCAGGTGCGCTCGCAGGGCGAGGCGCCGCCGCGCGGCGGCGCGACGCAACCGATCGCGGGCGAGCAGCGCGCGGTCAACGTGGTCAGCGGCAAATATGCCTGGCAGGAAGGCGGCCCGCAGGCCGCCCCCAATCCGGGCGCCGTCGAGGACCGCTTGCTGCAATTGTGGGCCACGCCGCACGGTGTGATCAAAGCCGCCATGGCCAACTCGGCCCGCGTCGACGGCAACACCGTCGCCTTCAGCCTCGAAGGCCGCGCCATCAAGGCGACACTCAACTCGCAGAACCTGGTCGAGAAGGTGAGCTACCTTTCGACCAACGAGGTCGTCGGCGATTACCCGATCGAGATCGCCTATTCGGACTATGCGGACTTCGGCGGCGTCAAGTTCCCGCGCCACATCGTGCAGACCGAGGACGGCCATCCGACCCTCGACATCACGGTCGCCGAGGTGAAGCCTAACCCATCCGTCTCGGAAATCGTGCCGGCCAATGTCCAGATCGCCGGCACCACGCCCGCCGGGCCCAAGATCGCGGTGGAAAAGCTCGCCGATGGCGTCTGGTACCTGACC
This sequence comes from Xanthobacteraceae bacterium, assembly GCA_036522235.1. Lineage (GTDB taxonomy): Bacteria > Pseudomonadota > Alphaproteobacteria > Rhizobiales > Xanthobacteraceae > VAZQ01. The sequence continues at coordinate 10,507 of DATDGG010000018.1, read as the reverse complement.
ACGCCCAACCAGCGCAGCTGGGCGGTCGAGTTCAAGGATTATGCCGTGGTGGTCGAAGGCATCGGCGGCGAGGCGCGCTCGCTGGCGGTGATGGACGAGGTCGGCAAGCTCATCCCCGGCAAGCCGATCCGCTACGTCATCAACACCCATGCGCATTACGACCATGCCGGAGGCTTACGCACCTATGTGGCCAAGGGCGTGACCGTGGTGACGCACGATACCAACAAGCCGTTCTTCGAGCAGGTCTGGGCCAGGCCGCGCACCATCGCGCCCGACCTCTTGTCGAAATCACCGCGGCCGGCCGTGATCGAGACCGTGAGCGACAAGAAGGTGCTGACCGACGGCGCCCGGTCGATCGAGCTCTACTTCATGAAGGGCACCAGCCACCAGGTCGCCAATCTCCTGGTGTTCATGCCCAAGGAGGGGCTCGCATATTGGGGCGACGGCTACAATCCGCCGGAGGGCAGTGATCCGAGGGATCCGGGACGCACGCCCGAGCAGATGATCGACCTCTACCGGATCATCACGACGAACAATCTCGACGTGAAGACCATCGCGCCGGCGCACGGTTTCGGGCCCAAGCCCTATGACTACTTGAAGAAGGCGATCGGGCTCACTCCGTTGTAAGAGCGGTGCTGTTTCCCTCCCCCTGAAAAGGGGAGGGTGGCACCGAAGGCGCCGGGTGGGGGTCCCGCCTATCGGCAAATTCCGTGCTTGCTGTGAGGCGTAACCCCCACCCGACCCGCTTCGCGGGTCGACCCTCGGGTCGGCGCCCGAGGGCAGGCTCTCCCCTTTCGGGGGGAGGTTTAGAAAAGCTCCAAGCGTGATATCCATGAAGCCTAGCCTGCAGCCCGGCGTGTCCGGTACCAAGCGCATCACGATCGACCGCGACCGCACCATCGGCTTCATGGGCGAGGACGCGCGCGTCTATGCGACGCCGCGCCTCATCGGCGATATCGAGTATACTTGCCGCGACCTCCTCCTCGCGCATCTCGAGCCGGGCGAGGATTCGGTCGGGGTCGAGGTCGCGCTCCGCCATCTCGCGCCGTCGCTGCCCGGCATGACGGTCGAGATCACCGTGACGGTGACGGCGGTCGAAGGCCGCAAGGTCGTGCTCGACGTCGCCGCCAAGGATGAGATCGACGAGATCAGCCGCGGCACCCATACGCGTTTCGTGGTCGACGTGACCAAGACCATCGCGCGCCTGAAGGCCAAGGCCGCCAAGCGCGCGGCGAGCGAGTGATGAAATGAGAGCGCCGAAAGGCTCCGACGAGCCGCTGATCTTGGTCGACGAAGGCAACCGCGCGGTCGGCGCCGCCTCCAAGCTCGCGATCCATCAGGCCGGCCTGTTGCACCGCGCGTTCTCGATCTTCATGGTCGACGGGCGCGGACGCATTCTTCTGCAGCGGCGGAACCCGCGCAAATACCATTCGGGCGGACTGTGGGCGAATTCCTGCTGCGGGCATCCGCGCCCGGGCGAGCGGACCGTGACGGCGGCGCGGCGTAGGCTCAACGAGGAGCTCGGCTTGCGCGATCCGCTCACCTTCGGATTCTTCGCCCGCTACCGGGCCGACCTCGACCATGGCATGCAGGAGAACGAGCTGGTCCATGTCTATTTCGGACGCCTGCTCTCGCAGACCAAGCCCGATCCGGCCGAGGTATCCGGCCTTGAATTCATGAGCCTGAGCGAGCTCGGCCGCCGCATCAAGCAGAAGCCCGGCGCCTTCACCTATTGGATGAAGCACTATGTCCGCCATCACGGCCGCGACATCGCGCGCGCGATCCGCGCGGAGACCAAAGCTTAAGGTGAGGCCTCGCGCGGCTACACGTGGGTTTCCTGGAACTTCAGCAGCCGCCCGGCATTGGCCATGACCACCACGGTGCTCACATTGTGCAACAGCGCCGCGATAATGGCGCCGCTGGCGCCGAGGCCGCCGGTCGCCGCCATGGCCACGATCACGACCGTCCAGCCAAGGCCGATGCTCACATTGGCGTAGATGGTGCGGCGGCAGCGCCGGCTCAGGCGAATGCATGTCCCGAGCCGCCGCAGGTCGTTGGTCATCAGCACGAGGTCGGCGGAGGCGAGCGCGACGTCGGTGCCGCGCGCCCCCATGGCGATGCCGACGGCGCCGACCTTGAGGGCGAGCGAATCGTTGATGCCGTCGCCCACCACCATGGGACGATAGCCGGCGCTGATCTCGTCGAGCACATAGGTCATCTTCTGCGCCGGCAGCGCCTCGGCGCGCACGTTCGGCAGCCCGAGGAACTCCGCGATGCGGCGCGCCACCGCGAAGCGATCGCCGGTCAGGAGCACCTGGCGGCGCAGCCCGAGCTCGCGCAGGTCGTCGACCGCCGCGCGCGCCTCTGCCCGCGGCTCGTCGGCGAGCAGCATCCAGCCGAGGAATTTCGCGCCGCGCGAGACCCCGACGATCGGACCGTCGTGATCGGGCGGGTCTGAGGCCGCGACGCCGAGCTCCTTGAACAATTCGGCCCGGCCGAGCGCGACCGTCTCCGGCCCGGCCTGACCGACTACGCCGAGGCCGCGCGACTCCTTGATCTCGTCGAGCGCCCGCCGCCCCGGCTCCGCCAAGGTCGCCAGCGCCCGGCTCACCGGATGGTTGCTCGCGCTCGCAAGGTTGCCGGCCAGGGCCTTGAGCTCGCGCACATCGACGCCAGGCTCGGGGCGCGCTTCCAGGAGCTGCAAATGGCCGACCGTCACGGTCCCGGTCTTGTCGAACACGACCGCATCGACGGTCGCGAGATTTTCCAGGAAGGCTGCGCCTTTCACCAGGATGCCGTGGCGGCTCGCGACCGCGATCGCGGCAACTGACGTGGCGGGCGCCGCCAGCACCAGCGCGCATGGACACGAAGCGACCAGGACCGCGAGCGCGGCGATCGTGTTGCTGGTCGCAAACCAAGTGCCGGCCGCGATCAGCAGCACCAGCACCATGTAGCGTTCCGCGTAGCGCTCGAGCAGGCGGGTGACCGGAGGCTTGGCGCTCTCGGCCTCCTGCAGCAGCGCGATGACGCGGCCCAGGGTCGAGTCCTCGCCCACCCGCGTGAGCTTCACCACCAGATGGCCGTCGCCATTGATCGAGCCGCTCAACACTTCATGGCCGGGCTCGACCTCGACCGGAACCGATTCACCGGTGATGGAAGCAGTATCGACGCTCGATGAACCGGACTGCACCAGGCCGTCGGCCGGAATGAGGTCGCCGGCGCGCAGATCGACGAGGTCGCCTGAGCGCAAGGCCTGCGTGTTCACCTCCTCGACCTCGCCGTTCGCCAGCAAGCGGCGGGTCTTCACTTGAGTGAGCTTGCTCAGCGCGCGAATCGCTTCCTGCGAGCCGAGCAGCGAGCGCTCCTCCAGGATATGCCCGAGCGTCATGACCAGCGGCAGCAGCGCCGCCGTCATCAGGTCGCCCGCCGCCCAGGCCGCGATCAAGGCGAGCGCAATAAGCTGATCGGTGATGCCGTGCAGATCCGGATAGCGCAGCGACTGCCAGGCCGCCGACAGCGCCGGCACCGCGACCAGCAGGGCCGCGATCCCCGCCACCAGCTCGGCCACGTCGCGTTGCGCCGGCGCCAGGAACTGCAGGGCGGTCGCCAGGATGAGACAGCCGCCGGCGATGAGCGAAAGCGTGAGGCGAAGGCCGAGCGAAAGCTGCTCGGCGCGGCTCAGCAGCCCCTCGCCCGCCGACGGCGGCGGTGCGGCAGCAAAAGCAGTCTCGGCAGTCATCTTGGCACCGGTCCCGGCAGCACCACTTGCATGCCACCATTGTTGTCCACGGTATCGACCCGCGCCGCCTTGGCCAGCAAGGCCCCGATACGGTCGTAGTAAATTCGGCTCGCCAGCATGCTGCCGGACAATCCGGGCGATCCCTTGGCCAGCGCCGCGATGGCGGCCGTGCGCGACCTCGCGTCGGTGACCTTCTCCGCGGCGCGGGCATCGACGTCGGTGAGCGTGCGGTCGCGATCCTGGTTCGCCCGCAGCGCCGTCATGGCCGCCCCGGTGCGGGCCTCGGCGATGTCCCGGTCGGCCTGCTGCGTGGCGATCAGCACGTAATCGAAGGCGCTCTTGGCGCCGCTCGGGATGGCGGCCGCGAGATCGACGCGGCTCACCTTGATGCCCAAGGCGGCGCCGGCGGCCGCGAGGTCGTCGAGCCGGCGGTTGATCGCGTTCATCAGGTCGGCGCGCAGCTGCTCGCGGCCGGTGCGAGCGGCCGCATTGGAGCCCGAGTCGAGCTCGGGGCGCGCCACCAGGATGGTGTCGAGGTCACGCGCGGCGCAGACCGCAACCGCGCTGGTGACGAAAATCCGCTGCAGGGCCGGCGCGACATGCTCGGCCGCCAGGATATAGGCGGCCGGATCGATGATCTGATAGAGCAGCGTCGCCTGCAGATGGACGATGCTGGCATCGCCGGTCAGCAGGAACGCCGTGTTCTCGCGCGCATAGTCGCTGATCATGAAATCGCCGCCGACCGCCGAGTCGGGCTCGAACTGGTCGATGCGGAATTCGATCTGGCGATCCTCCGAAGGCAGGATGACGATCTGCTCGATCGGACGCGGCCAGGACATCAGTAGTCCGGCGCCTTGCTGGCGCACGATGGTGCCGAAGCGGTAGACGATGGCCCGGCTCTCGGGCGGCACCTGGCGGAAGTTCGACACCAGCCATCCGACCGCCGCCACGCAGACGGCGAGAAACAGGAATCGGAAAGCGAGCTTGGCGGATTGCGCCCAAGGTCCGGCGGGCTCGGCGCCGGCTCTGGCATCAGGCATCGTCATTGCGGCGCCTCCTCGGGGCCGCGGCCGTGGGCAGCTGCCGATGCCGAGGGAACCGGTGCGGGGGCAGCGGCCTGCGGTGACGCAGTCGCGGCCGCGTTCGCCGGTCCCTCGACCAGAACCCGGAACGGGGCCGCATCGGTGCGCAGGATCAGTCGCGTATTGGCGCCCACCACCGTGTCGAGCGTGTCGAGGGAACGCAGCAGCATGTAGAGGTCGGGCGCGCTGTTATAGGCCTGCCCGTAGACGTCCGCCGCCTCGAGTCGCGACTTGGCATCTATACCGGCCGCTTCCGCCTTGGCCTTGGCGCGCAGCACCCGCGCGTCGCGATCGGCATTGGAGGCGATCTCCGCCGCCGCGCGCTGGCCCTCCGCCTGCCGCTCGGCCGCGACGGTCTCCCGCTCGGCCCGCATGCGCGCCACGGTCGCGTTGAGGGTTTCGGTCGGCAAGGTCAGGCGCTCGATGCCGACCTGGCGGATGGTCACGCCGTAGACCTTGAGGGCCTGCTCGTCGAGGCGCTCGCGCAGGCGGCTTTCGAGCTCGCCGAGCTGGACCTTGGCCGGATCGGTGTTGACGAGATTGGCGAGATCGAAGCTCGCCGCCGTGATCTCGAGCGAGGAGCCGACGAAGCTGCGCAACTGCTGCGCCGCCACGTCAGGCTGATTGCGCACGGCACGCAGGAACTGCCGAATGCGCTCCCCTTCCGCCGGCACCTGCCAGGCCACATAGGCTTGAATGAGAACCCGCAAGCCGTCGCGCGTGCCCACGTCCTGCAGGCCGCTCGAGGTGGTGCGCAGCCGCAGATCGACGTCGATCGTGCTCTCGACCGGCGCCGGCATTTTCCACGAAAGACCCGGCTCGGTGAGGACCGCGACCGGGTTGCCGAAGCGGGTCACCACGATGGCCTGCCCCGGCCCGACCAGAACCAGGCAGGCGCTCAATACGGCGGCCGCCACGACCAGGAAGGCGACCAGAAAACGGCCATAGCGCGCGAACAGGCTCTTGCGCCCATTCTCGTGCGCATGATCATCGTGATCGTGGTGGTGATGATGACCGTGGTGGTGATGGTGCCCGAGCGTCATCGTCGTGTTCCTGGGTTAGGAGGTGGTGGGGCATCGTCGTCGTCGTCCTCGGAGCTGTAGTTGCGCCCGGGAGGCAGAACGATGTCGCGCCGTGCGCCCGGCGCGCGGCCGAGGAGGCCGGCGCTGTCGACGCTGCGCAGATCGATGATCGGCCCGTTGCGGCCGTTGAGGCGGTGATCGATCACGATCGCCTCGGACTTCGCCAGGCCCGAGGTCAGCCGCTCGGATCGCCGCTCGAACAGGAAGGCTTCGCCGTCGCGCGCCCGCGCCTCGCGGTCGGCGTCGAACAGGATGCTTTCGCTCTCGGCGCGCGTGACGAGCTCGGCGGCGGCCGCCGTCGCCTTGTTGCGATCCTCCATCGCGCCCTGCTGGGCCGATTTGATCGAGTGGATCGCGCTCGCGCGCTGGACTGCGATCTGCGAATTGGCGAGGATCTGGGCGGCCTGCACGTTGTGATAGGCGGAGGCGGCGCCGGCCGGCGGATGGATGGCCTCGACCACGACCGCGATCGCCTCGATGCCGCTCGACAGCTTGTCCAATTGATCCTGCAGCGCGATGCGGAATTCCTTGGTAAAGGCGTCGCGGCTCTGGCCGAGCACGTCGAGCAGCGTGTAGCGCGCGAAATATCGCACCAGGAGCTGACCGGTCGACGCCATGATGAGGGTCTCGGGGTCGGCCACCCGATAGGCGGAATTCATGGCATCGGCATCGGTGAGGCCGACCCGATAGACGACGCGCAAATCCGCATCCGCGATCTGGAAGGTCTGCTGGCCGTTCGCCGCCTGGCTTGCAATCAGATAGCTCTGCTCGGAGGGATGCGAGGCATCCCACAGCCGGTCGGCGGCGGTCGGCGGGGCGGCCTCCGCGCCGACCAACTGCTGCTGCCGGTCGACGCCCGCGCTCGGGCGCGCCGTCTGGCCGGCGTCGCCCAACGGCGACATCGCGATCGGGATGTCGTGGATCACGCCATATTCGACCGACCGCATCACGCCCATGGGCCAGGGGAGATGAAAATGCAGGCCCGGCCCCAGCACCGCGACCGGCGCGCCCAGCCGTTCGTAGACCGCGCGCTCGTTGATGCCGAGCGCCGTGATGCCGGTGATGCCCCAGGCCAGGATTCCCATCACCAGCACGATCGGCACCATCGCGCGCTGCACGAAGGCGAGCGCCCAGCTGCGTGACAGATCGATGCCGAATTGCTGGCGCACCGCCGTGTTGAACGCCTGGAAGCTCGGCGCCGCAAAGCGCAGGAAGCCCGCGATGCTGCTGTCGGCGACGGTACGGCGCTGCTCGATCGGGGCAAAGGGAACGAAGGCGACCGCGAGGCTGCGAACGATCAGTTCGAGCGCCACCGCGACGACCAGGATGGCGAGCCCCTGCTCGACATAGACCGCCCAGGTGAAGCCGAGCGAGCGCAGCACCGCCGCGATGCCGAGACCAAGACAAACCGCGAGCGGCACCCGCAGCAGCCGATCGATCTGCGGCGCGTCGGGCAGCATCTCGGCCGCGACGCCGGCATAGGAGCGCTCCAGCACCAGAAGCGGGAATGCCGCGACGATCAAGGCGCCGCCGAGAATCTCGAGCGTAAGCGGATCGGCGGCCGCGAAGGGCGTCACGCCCCACGTCACCTTGACGCCCGCGATCGCCAGCAGGCCGAACAGCAGCGCCACCAGCGCCTGCGGCCAGGTCGAGAGCTGCTCCACCCGCCAAACCAGAAGTCCACGCGCGTCAGCCAGCAGCTTTTGCCAGCGCGGCAGGTTGCCGGCTGCCGCCGGCGTAGCGACCGGGGCTGGCTCCGGCAGCGGATCGCGCTCGAGGAGCCGCAGGCGCACGAAAGCCACGATCCCGGCGGAAAGAAAGCCCGCGGCCGCGACCAGGAAGGCCGATCCCACAAAGCCGAGCGACCGCGGAATGGGGAGATCGAGCCGCCAATAAGCATTGGCATGCGCCGAAATCGCCCCCGTCAGGCCGAGCCCGAGCGCCGCGAAGATCACGCCGATGATCAGGAGCGGCGCAACATAGCGTCGCACATTGTTGAAATGCGGCAATTCGGCCAGCATCACGCGCACCTCGCAGCGGTAAAGCGATCGACAGCGGACGAAGTCCCGCTCCGATAGCCGAGTTTCGCCCCCAGGTCGAGCAGCGGTCAAGCAGCGGTTCGGGGCCCACGAGCTCCGCCGCGATCTCGATTCCCTACTGCTTGAATCGCACCACCAGCGGCGCCGGGTAGGATTCAGCCACCGGCTCGCCGCGGCTCTTCACCGTAACCTTGTACATGCCGGCGTCCTCGATGGCGTCGGCTGGCAGGATCGCATCGAGCTCGTTGCGGCTGACAAATTGCGTCTCCAGCTCCTTGCCGTTGAGCAGCACCTGATGGAACGGCCAGAAGCCCTTGCCCTTCACCTTCAAGAGCGTCGGCCCCGAGCCCTGCGTCACCGCCACCGGCGACACGTCGATATGCTCGGACAATTGCTGCCACGAATTGAACTCGGGGATCGGATTGACGTATTTGTGAAAGCCGATATCGACGACCTTGCCATTGGTGACGACCATCTTGACGTTGGTGGTCGCCCACATGTCCTGCAGCGGATTCCCCTCCACGATCGAAAGGTCGGCCACCTTGCCGGGCTCGACGCTGCCGTAATCCTTGTCCTTGCGGAAAGTCTTCGCCACGTTGAGGGTCGCGGCCTGGATCGCAGTCACCGGCGGCACGCCCGCCTCGATGTCCATGGTCATCGCCTCATGCATCAGGAGGCCGGCCATACCGCGCGGCGAGTCGGAACCTTCCTTGAGGATGCCGCCCGCCTGCACGAAGCGCCGGATGAATTCATTGGCCTTGCCGTAGCCGATCCGCGTGTGCTCGAGCTGCTCGGGCTTGTAGCGCTTGAACAGCTTCTCGGTGGTGTATTCGGTTACTACCCGCACCGCGGGGGGAAAGTTGGCGCCCGGATCGGCGAGGATTTCCTGCTCCTTCTGCCAGAAGCGTTGCGCGCTCGGCGACAGCGGGCGCAGCCATTTGGCGATGGTGGGGGTCCACGCGACATGGTGTTCCACCATCGCGGCGATGACCTTGTCGAAATTCTCGAGTTCGTAGAGCGCGCCCGCCTCCTCGGCATCGATCCTGCCGGCAGTGCGATCGATGGCGAGCTTGCGCCGGCGATCGAGGTCCATGATCGAGGTGTAGCCGACCGCCCAGATATGCTCGATGCCGTCGACGCCCGCATTGGCGGAGGCTATGGCGTCCCAGGTGTGGCCGGTGACGCCCAGGCCGAGCCGATGCGCCTCGTCGGCGACCGCCTTGACGAGATCGGGGCTGAGGAACTCGCTCAGCTTGATCACGTCGTAGCCGTCCCGCTTCTTGGCCTGCACCGCGGCGCGGGCCTGCTCGGCATTGTCGATGGTGATGAAGCCGCGCCAGGCGCGCGAGCCTTCGGTCTCGAGGTCCCCGACGCGCGCGCCGAGTGCCTGCCCGGACGGCCAGATGCGGGGCCCACGGATCTTGCCGAGATTGGTTCCGTCCTTCTGGGCGAGCGCCCATGGGCCGTTCTGGTTGGTCTCGATCTCGATGCAGGTGGTGATGCCGAGATGCAGATAAAGCTCGCCCCAGAAGGCTTCCCAGTGGCAATGCCCGTCGATGAAGCCCGGAAGCACGGTCCTGCCCTTGAGGTCGATGACCTGCGCGCCCGCCGGCACGGCGACCTCGCCGCTGCGGCCGACGGCCTTGAAGCGGTCGCCTTCGATCACGATGACGGAGTTCTCGATCGGCGGACGCCCGGTCCCGTCGATCAGTGTTCCGCCCTGGAGCACCAGCGTTTGTGCCCGCGCGTGCGTGCACGGCGCCAAGGCAGCCGCGGCGGCGACCAAGGCGGTCGCGAAGCCATTCTTCAATCCACTGATCATGTTTCCTTCCCTGAGGCCGCCGATGACTGCCGCATCGTTTCGGCGCAACGCTCCAAGCAGATCACCCCCCGCGAACATCCTACGTGCCCGCGAGCGAACCGATCGATGCCCCCTTCTGTCTGAAGGCCGAAACGGTCTCACAAATTGGCGCGCGCAGCAATAGCGGGCCGCGTGCTGGACTTTCCGGTCTTGCCACGTTCCGCCGCGCGGATATTCGGGCTCACGTCATAGTGAAATGATACAACATCGCAATGTCGGGAAATCGGACCTGCTGGGCATTGACCCGCACCGAGCCGGACGAGATCGACGCGATTTGCGCCACTCCGCCCGACGATTCCTCACGCGCTGTAGGGTGGGCTAAGGCGCGTAGCGCCGTGCCCACGCGCGGCGACGCGTCGAATCAAAAGCCCTTCGACAACACGATCCCGCCAACTGGCAACGCTGCTGGTGGGGACGGCGCGAAGACGCGCCTTTGCCCACCCTTCTGTAACGGGCCTGTGAGTCAACTCCCTTTGCGTGGTCCGATCTCGATGTCGCGAAGCTTCGATTGCACTTGCTTGCGTGCGGTGGGCAGCGCGCGGGTCTCCTGCGCCGCCATCGATTTGCAATGCACCGGACGGAACCAGCCGAGCCGCATCAACTGCGCAATCCCGCGCGCATCATTACGATCCGTCTTCACCGTCATCGTCTTGAGCGCATTGCGCACGTGCCGCGTTTCCAGCAGCTCGACCGCAAGACCGGCC
>DATDGG010000017.1:0-3002 GCA_036522235.1 Xanthobacteraceae bacterium | reverse complement strand
GAAGTCGCCGACGCGCGGATCGAGCGTCAGCACCACGCCGCCCTTGAGCAGGACGCGGCGGCGCCCTTGCACGCGAGCAAGGTCGGCATCGTTGGCGCCGGCGCCTTGCGCAAGCGCGCGGCCGGGCAGCACCGTCGCGCCGGCCGCGAGCGCCGCGCTCGACTTGAGAAACACCCGCCGCGAGGCGCCGGGCAGCGTGCAACGGCTCTCTTTGGAGTGGCTCTTGGTCTGATCGGACATTTTGGCGTTCCTCCCCGCTGATGGATTGCCGGTGAGCTTAAGACTTTACAAGCTTCGCGGACTGCCGTCCCGCGCGTCGCGCTTTGCTGGTTGCGCCGCGCCGGTTGCGCCGGCGTCGCAAACCTGCTGCGATCGGCATCGCAGCAGGGCTCAAACACGGGAGGAACCGATGATCATGCGCAAACTTCAGCTTGGCTTGCTCGGCGCGGCGGCACTGCTCGCGCTCGCGCCCGCCCGCGCGGCTTCGACCTATGACGGGGACGGACAGGTCCCGCAGCAATTCGTCGTCTCGGGCAAGGCCGCGGAGCGCCAGCACGACCACATTTCCATCAATGCCGACACGGCCGAGAAGCTCGCCAAGGCCTGCGAGGCCATCGCGCGCAAGAACAACAGCGCGGTCGTCGTGGTCGTGATCGATCCCTATGGTCTGGTCGTGCACGAGCATCGCATGGATGGCGAGGGCTGGATCCAGGTCAATGCGACCGAGCAGAAGGCCCGCACGGCGCTACGCACCCGCGCACCGTCGCACGTGCTGACCAATCGCAACGTCCAGGATCCGTTCACCAACCAGAACATGGCGGGCTATGGCTTGACCACGCAGGAAGGCGGCCTTCCGATCATCGTCAACGGCCAGTTGATCGGCGCCATCGGGGTCGGCGGCATTCCGCCGGCGGAGCGCACCGCGACCTATGGGGAGGAAATGTGCGCCCGCGACGCGCTCGAAGCCGTGATCGGACCGCAGCCGCCGCTGTTGCCGGATCTGGCGGCGCAACGCAACAACAACAATCCCCCGCGCGCAGGTGGCGCCGCGAATCCTTGAGCTCGATCACGGCATCGGTATCATGTTCCGGGCACGGCACGGTAGCTACCGCGTACCGCGCCCAACATAAGCCGTCTCCGGAACACTTTTCCCCGCCGGGATGAGTCGCTAAAGTCCGCACCGACCGGTTGTCGACCGGACGGGGGACTTGGCCATGCGTACCGGGCTCAAGGTAGCGGCGATCGTGCTTGTGGTGTCTGGGGTCTCGATCGGGCTTTGGCGCGGGCTCGCGGTGCAAGAATCGGCGAGCGACCAGATCGATTGCAACATCCAGGCACCGCTGCCGCCATGCACGGGCCAGCAGCATTTCGGCACCCCGGCGCACGATCTCGTCATCACCGAGCCTGAGCTCGCGTCCGCGCGCGCCAACGACGGCACGCTCGCGAGCATTCGTTTCGCCCCGAAGGCCGCCGCCGCCGACATCACCGAATTCCTGGTCGCCAACAGCATCTCGCTGGTGGACGGCCCCAAGAGCGGCGGCATGTATACGGTCCGCCTGCCCGAGACCGGCAGGAAGAAGGCCGATCTCATCAAGCGTATTGCGATCGAGACCGCGATCGTCGATTTCATCGCAAACGTGCAGTAGTACCCCGCTCCGGCAACGCGCTCGCCGATTGCCCCGCCGGCATTCCACAATCTCGCTCCAATCTCGGCAATTCTGCGGCCGTCAACAACAAGGCTGCTCGGCAAAGCTCTGTAGGTTTTTCCTCAGGTGTAAAGCCGAGTGAGGCGCGCGCGCGAACATGCATAGTCTGCGCGGTCGGCGGGCTGCGGGCGCCGATCAGGGAGGTCCCAACACTGCTGCACGGGAGGTGGTGATGGCGGAGGAGAAGCTTCACCCTGCGCGTTGGTGCGTGCCGCTCGCGCGGCCGGTGCTGGTGCGCGGCGGCCCCAAGCTGATCATGCTGGCCGATGTCCGGCTGTTCATCCTCGATTGGCTGCCGCCCGAAAGCCAGACCGCTCCGATCTGGCGGCGCGTGTGCGAGGATCTGCTGGCGGCTGCGCGCAGCGGCAGTCCCGATGCGCTCACCATCTCGCTGGAGACGGCGCTGCTGATCGATGGGCGCCTCGACGAGCCACGCATGATCGCGTGAGTCGGGCTCGACTCGGCAATCCATCTTGCAAAACGGATGGACCCGCGGGCAAAGCCGCGGGTGACGACTCCGCTCAGCTACCAAACAATTGCTTGAGCGTGCGCGCCGTGGTGGCGATCGACTCGCTGTTGGCGCGTTCTTCGGATGCGTTCTTCGGAGTCGAGAAGCCGTGGCCGGTGCCGCTATAGAGCTCGAGCTCGAACGGAACCTTGGCGGCGCGCAGGTCCCGAACCACACCGCTGACCGTGGTGGCGAACGGATAGCCTTCGTCGTCGGCGCCGTGCAGGATCAGGTACATGCCCTTGACGCTCTTCGCCCAGTCCGGGTCGCGTTCGCGGAACGAGCCGTGGATCGCCACATTGGCGGCGAGCGGCGCGCCGGTCGAGCCGAACTCGAGGCCGACCGCGCCGCCGAAGCAGTAGCCGATGAGCGCGATCTTGGACGTGTCGACCATCGGGTTCTTGACCAGCGTATCGAAGCCGGCCTGCGTGCGCGCACGCATCAAGGCGTGGTCCTTGGTGTAGATGTTGGTCTGCGCCTGCATCTCGGGGACGTCCTTGGGCAATACGCCTTGGCCGTAGCCGTAAATGTCGGCCGCGAACGATACATAGCCGAGCCCCGCCCACGTCTCGGCGTGCTTCAAGGTGGTCGGCGTCATGCCGGCGCGGTCATGGACCATGAAGACGGCGGGGCGCTTGCCGGTGATCTTGTCGTCATAGGCCATATAGGCCTTGAGCTTGGTATCGCCGTGGCTGTACTCGACCCACTGGGTTTTCATCTCGGCCTGCGCCGGGAACGCGGCGAGCGTGACGGCGGCGGCGAGCGCGGCCGGAAGCATGCGAAGCATC
>DATDGG010000016.1:0-1514 GCA_036522235.1 Xanthobacteraceae bacterium | reverse complement strand
GCTGATGGTCGGGCTGCACTACCTCAAGCACGTTCACGACCTGTCGGACGAGGAGGTGGTCGCCCGCTGGGTGGAAAATCCTTATTGGCAGTTCTTCTGCGGCTTCGAATTTTTCCAGCATGAAGTGCCGATCGATGCGAGCACGATGACGCGCTGGCGCAAGCGGATCGGGCCGGCGGGACTGGAAGAAATGCTGAAGGCGAGCGTCGGGGTTGCGCTCGACACCGCGGTGACCAGCCCCAGTTCGCTGGAGCGGGTCAGCGTCGACACAACGGTGCAGCCGAAAGCGATCGCCCATCCGACCGACAGCCGGCTGTATTGGAAGGCGCTGCAGAGCCTGGTGCGTCAGGCGAAGCGGCATGGCATCGCGCTGCGGCAGAGCCACACCCGGCTGGCCAAGGCCGCGATGGTGCGCGCTGGACGTCATGCCCATGCCCGGCAGTTCCGCCGGATGCGCCGCGCGCTGCGACAGTTGCGCACCTATCTGGGGCGCGTGTACCGCGATATCGGCCGCAAGATCGCCGGCAACCCGGTGCTGGAAGGAAAGTTCGCCCGGTTGCTGGGCTTGGTCGAGCGGCTCATGGCGCAGAAGCCGAAGGACAAGAACAAGCTCTATGCGCTGCACGCTCCCGAGGTGGTCTGCATCGCGAAAGGCAAGGCCCGCACCCCCTACGAGTTTGGTGCCAAGGTCGGCATCGCGGTGACCAATCGCGAGGGGCTGGTGCTGGCGGCCAAAGCCTTCACCGGTAATCCCTACGATGGGCACACCCTCGCCGCCACGCTCGACCAGGTGGCGGCCGTCGGTGGTGTCGCGCCCGAGCGGATCTACGTCGACAAGGGTTATCGCGGCCATGATTATGCCGGTGCCGGCCGGGTGATGATTACCGGCAACCGGCGCGGCCTCACCGCCACCATGCGCCGCGAACTGAAACGGCGATCGGCTATCGAGGCCACCATCGGCCACATGAAGACCGACGGCCGACTGGATCGGAACTTCCTCCTCGGCCACGCCGGCGACGCCATCAATGCGCTGCTCGCCGCCGCCGGGCATAATCTGCGCCTGGTGCTCGCCGCCCTGGCCCTTTGGCTTGCCGTTATTCTGGCTCCAGTCGCGACGGCCACCGCAAAATCCAATGCTTTCTCAAACCGCCTATACCCCAGACCATCAATTGCTTAACCGTTGTTCAGGGCGAACTATCTCTGGCGCGAATTGCTGCGCCTTCGGCGCAAGCCGATCGAAGCTTGCGCCAAGGCTGAACAGCCAGCGCTCTTCCCGCTCGTGATCGACTGGCGACCGGCCGCCGACCGAACGGCGGCACGCCGGTATCTGGAGCCGTCGCTTTTCGGCAGCCGCGAACGCGGCTCACACCAGCGGAAACGCGAACGCGCCCCAGTACAACAGGCCAGCTATCTCACCTTGCGAGACCCGGACGCCATCCTAACCGTCGCGAATCTGCGACGATCAGGACGTTCCAGCATCCGGTGAAATATACCGCCCAACTCCCGTTGAGGTG
>DATDGG010000015.1:0-4434 GCA_036522235.1 Xanthobacteraceae bacterium | reverse complement strand
GCGGGTGCTGCCGCCGCAACGCCGAGCAGCAACGCGGCCGTGGCCGCAAGCCAAGGGTGAGACCGCGGCCGCTGCGCGACCGCTCGAATGGTTGCAAACATCGTGGTGCCCTCTTGTTTCGACGCCCGCGGTCGGCCCGGCAACCGCCCCGTAGGGCTAAAGATCGCAAAGACCGTGCCAAGGCCGCGCGCTTTCCCGCGCGTGGATTAAGTGTTTGGATGCGGACATAGATCGCTTGACGGCCCATGGACTGCTCATTGATGCGGCAGCTCCCAAGCCTAGTATCTCATCTGCTCGCCTGAATTTTGTGCAGAGAATTTGCTTTCTACAAATCCCCGCCGTTGAGCCCGCAGCTTTTTTTCCCGATCCGAAGACGAAAAACAAAACTTCGCGATGCGCCCGCGGCGATGAGCACCAATTGGGCGGAGCGATGCGCCGCCCGCTCGCTTTGCGGGCAGGGGGCCTCCGGAAATCGCGGGCGCTTGGCCCGGAGCGTTGGATTCCCGCGGGAATCCGGCGCGTCGTTGCCTGGCACACGCTTTGCACCTGAGTATTACGGCTTTGACGTTTCGTATTACTCAAACCAGGAGGGCTGCGATGAGTCGCAAAGCGAGCTTCGGACGGACAATGGGCCTGGTGCTGGGCCTTGCATCGTTGGCGGTGCGGCCGGTTTCGGCGGCGCCGCTCACCGTCGGCTACAGCGATTGGCCGGGGTGGGTCGCCTGGCAGGTCGCCATCGACAAGGGCTGGATCAAGGAAGCCGGGCTCGACCTGACGTTCCAGTGGTTCGACTATTCCGCTTCGATGGACGCCTTTTCGGCCGGCAAGCTCGACGCCAACCTGATGACCAACGGCGACACGCTGGTCACCGGCGCCGGCGGCGGCAAGGGCATCATGGTGATGCTGACGGACTTTTCGAGCGGCAACGACATGATCGTCGCCAAGCCCGGCATCAAGAGCCTCAAGGATCTCAAGGGCAAGAAGATCGGCATCGAGGTCGGTCTGGTGGAGCACCTGCTGCTGCTGCACGGCCTGCAAGGCGCGGGCATGAAGGAGAAGGACGTCAAGCTGGTGAATGCGAAGACCAACGAGACGCCGCAAGTTCTTGCCTCCGGCCAAGTCTCGGCGATCGGCGCCTGGCAGCCGATCTCCGGCCAGGCCATGAAAGGCTCGCCCGGATCGCATCCGATCTACACGTCCTCGCAGGCGCCCGGCCTGATCTATGACGTGCTGGCCGTCTCACCGGCCAGCCTGAACGCCCACCGCGCCGACTGGATCAAGCTCATCGGCATCTGGGACAAGGTGGTGCACTACATCAACGATCCCGCGACCCAGGACGATGCCGTCAAGATCATGGCCGCGCGCGTTGAATTGACGCCGGACGCCTACAAGCCCTTGCTCGAGGGCACGCACCTGATCGATGTTGCGGAGGGCAAGAAGACTTTCGTCAAGGCCAGCGGTCTGACGTCGCTCTACGGCTCATCCAAGATCGCGGACGAGTTCAACGTCGCCAACGACGTCTACAAGAAGGCGCAGGACATCAACAGCTATATCGATCCCTCGCTTACGAATGCCCAATAACTCCGCACGGACGGGCGTAGCCCTCGCGGCGAGGCCGAATCATGAAGGCAGGTTGGCTGCAGGTTCTCAAGCCGCTTTCGCCGCGCGCGCGGCGCGCGCTCGGATGCCTGTCCTTCGTGCTGCCGATCTTGCTCTGGTGTATCGTCAGCTACGTCCCGGCCGTGTGGCATCCGCAAGTCCTGATCACCAAGCCGGGCTCGGTCGAATATCTCGAGCCCGGCATGCACATGGACCGGGAAGACTTCGACAACGAAGTGGCGGACGCGCGTGACGGCGGCAAGCCGCCGCCGGAAGGCTACCCCGCCAATCCCATCTACCTGCCGGCGCCGCATGAGGTGGCGATCGCGCTCTACGCTTCCTTCACCGCCCCGCCCGTTTCCCAGGACGGCCAATGGCTGCATCAGAGCCTCTGGCACAGCATCCAGATCATCTTCTGGGGATTCGTGATCTCTTCGATCATCGGCGTGCCGCTCGGCGTCTTGTGCGGGACCTATGGAGTGCTCTCGCGCCTGAACGAACCCTTTGTCGAGTTCTTCCGCTATCTGCCGGCGCCCGCCTTCGGGGCGCTTGCGGTCGCGATCCTCGGCATCTACGACGGGCCGAAAATCACCATCATCGTCATCGGCACCTTGTTCCAGCAGATCCTGATCATCGCCAATACGACGCGCAAGCTCGATGTTGCGCTGGTCGAGGCCGCGCTCACGCTCGGCACCAAGAACGCCAAGCTGCTCTCCCGCGTGGTCATTCCGGGAATTCTGCCCGATCTCTATCGCGATCAGCGCATCTTGCTGGGCTGGGCCTGGACCTATCTGATCGTCGCCGAGCTCATCGGCACCACGTCGGGCATCACCTGGTTCATCACCTTGCAGGCACGCTATCAGCATTTCGCCAACGTCTATGCGGCAATCATCATCATCGGCATCATCGGGGTCGGGACAGACATGACCTTGGCGCTGATCGGGCGGAAGCTCTTCCCGTGGGATCGCTCCGTTGCAAAGAACAATTGAGAGAACGCCAGCGCCGATGGACCAGCTCCTGTCTCCGACCTCCTTGCCGTCCTATCTGGAACAAAGCACTGAAGTGCGCGCGCGCTTCGACCGCTTGAAGGCGCGGGACGTCATCCTGGACGTGCAGCACCTGAGCAAGAATTTCGGATCGACGACCGCGCTCAACGACATCAATTTCCGCACGCACCGGCGCGAGTTTCTCTGCGTGGTCGGGCCGTCGGGCTGCGGCAAGACCTCGCTGGTGCGCATCCTCGCCGGATTGGAGGAGAAAAGCGCGGGTCAGGTGCTGCTGCAGGGCAAGACGGTGAGCGGGCCGGGCAGCGACCGCGGCATGGTTTTTCAGGGCTACACGCTGTTTCCATGGCTGACGGTCAAGAAGAACGTGATGTTCGGGCTCGAGGTCAACGGCCGCGGCAATCTCGAATCCGAGCGGCAGGCGCTGCAATGGCTGCAGCTGGTCGGCCTCGAGCGCTTCGCCGACGCCTATCCGCACCAGCTGTCTGGCGGCATGAAGCAGCGCGTCGCCATCGTGCGCGCGCTCGCCAACCAGCCGCGCATCCTGCTGATGGACGAGCCGTTCGGCGCGCTCGACGCGCAGACGCGCTGCCGGATGCAGGCGCATCTGCTCGAAATCTGGCGCAAGATCGACATCACCATCGTGTTCATCACCCACGATCTCGACGAGGCGATCTTCCTTGCCGACCGCATATTGGCGCTGTCCGCGCATCCAGGCGAGGTGCAGGAGCTGATCGAGGTGCCGGTGCCGCGTCCGCGCAGCACCGCGCAACTGATCTCGCCGGCGTTTCTCGCCACCAAAGCGCGGCTCGAGGAGCTGATCCATCAATCCAAATCCGACGACGACGAGGAGGCCGAGACCTATGCGATGGTGGCGCGCCTCACCGAAGTCGCCGACAATGTGGAATAGGCGCGACCATGCTGTGGTCGCAGCGAACATGGATGGAATTGCCCGCAGACCTCAAGACGGCGCGCGCCTCCGCCATACTGCCGGTGGGGGCGACCGAGCAGCATGGGCCGCATCTGGGCTGCGGGATGGATGCCGTATTGGCCGACCGGCTCTGTGCCGCGGTGGCGGAGCGGACCAAGGTGCCCACGCTCCCCACCTTGCCCTACGGCTGCTCGCACGGGCACAGCCGGCGATGGCCCGGCACGCTCTCGGTCGAACCGGTCACGCTGATCGAACTCGTCAGGCAGATCGGCGACTGGGCCTATCACACGGGAGTGCGGCGACTGTTCATCGTCAACACCCACGTGACCAATGCGGGGCCGTTGCGTTGTGCGCTCGAAATGCTGCGCGCGGAGCATGACGACATGATGGTGGCGTTATTGAACTCCGCGACGCTGAGCCCGCGCCTGCGCGAGGTGCATTTCGCCGATGGCGAGGATTGGCACGCCAATGATGCCGAGACCTCCATGATGCTGGCCATCGCACCGGAAATGGTCCGCGCCGGCCTGCTGGCGGAGGCGGATGATCCGGACCGGACCGCGGGCCTGGTTTTCGCGCATCCGGTGAACCGGACGAGCCGCAACGGCGTGACCGGAACGCCGAGCCGGGCAAGCCCAGACAATGGCCGGCGATGGTTCGACTGGATGGTGGAGGACCTGAGCGAGCTCATCACGCGCGGCATGAGGGAAACGCCACCTCTCGATCACTCCTATTTCACGCAGACCAGCTGAAGCCGCGAGCGGCAGTGCGGATGCGGCGCCCCTGCCACCGCGCAGGGCCGGCAGAAAACCCAAGGATACGACTGACCATGTCCACGGTTGAAAAAATCAAGGAGACCCAGGAGCAGCTGCGCCAGAAAGGCGTCAAATACTGCATCGGCGC
>DATDGG010000014.1:0-8893 GCA_036522235.1 Xanthobacteraceae bacterium | reverse complement strand
GGTTGGCGGCCGGGTCGAGCCCAGAGCGCATCTGCACGAGGCCGACCGTAAAGGTAGATGGCGTGTCGCTCATGCAACAGAACCTTCGGGGCTTGCTTCGCTCGACAACAGCGGATCGAGCTTGCCGGCGCGCTCCAGGCGATAGAGATCGTCGAAGCCGCCCACATGGGTCGCGCCGATGAAAATCTGCGGGACGGTCATGCGTCCCTTCGCGCGTTGCACCATCTGGCTCCGTCCCTCCTGGTCGCCGGTCACGTCGATCTCGGAGAAAGTCACGCCCTTCCGGGTCAACAGCGCCTTGGCGGAATGGCAGTAGCCGCAGGAGCGGGTGGTATAGATTTCGATACGGGCCATCGTATTGCCGTGAGTCTTAGCGCATCGTTTATATGGGAATGCGCGTAGGCGCCACAACCCGCGCGAACACCAGCACATCGACCGAGGCGGCGCCGGCCCGCAGCAGCGCCCGGGTGCAGGCCTCGAGGGTCGCGCCCGAGGTCAGCACGTCATCGACCAGGATCAGCCGGCGCCCTGCGATCTCGATCCGCCCGCTTTGGGGCACCCGAAACGCGCCCTGCACGTTCACGGCGCGCTCGGAGCGGGCGAGCCCGACCTGCTGGGCGGTGGCCTTGATGCGCCGGAGCGCCCGGTGCGCCACCGATAACCCGCTCGCCTTGGCGACCACATCGGCCAGCACGGCCGACTGATTGAACCGCCGCGCCCATTGGCGCCGCCAGTGCAGCGGCACCGGGATGAGCCGGTCGGCCTCCTGGGTGAGCTCGCGCCCGGCATTCGCCATCCAGCGCCCCATGAGCGGGGCGAGATCGAGCCGGTCGCCGTATTTCAAGGCGTGCACCAGCACGCGGGCAGTCTCGTCGAAGCACACCGCCGCCCGCGCCCGGTTGTAGGCGGGCGGATCGGCGATCGCCTCGATCGACAGGGTGCCGGGACCGGGGTCGAACGGAAACGGGATGCCGAGGCGCGCACAATAGGGCGGGGCGATGAACGAGAGCTTCGACCAGCATGGGGCGCACAGCCCCTCGCCGGCGACCGGCTCGCGACAGGCCGGGCAGAGCTGCGGCAGCGCCACGTCGAGGGTGAGACCGAAAAGCGTGCGCGCGGCGGCGGCGATGCGGGCCAATGCACCCGGCTGCGGCGCGGTTTCCGTGGCCTCGCTGGGCATGACCCCGGTATGCATAGGAGGACGTTATCGTCTGCGGCTGCGGGTCGTAAAGGCGCCCGGCGCCCGGCTTCGGCTTCTCCCCCGGTCGTGACAGAATGGCTCCATGACGCAAAGTCCCGTGATTGTCGATCGTGATCTGTTGCGCGCGCGCGCGCGGCGGGCGCGCGCGCTCGGACCCTCCACGTTCCTGCTCGATCGGGTGGCCGAGGACATGGCCGATCGCCTGGCGAGCGTGCTGCGCAGCTTTCCAATCGCCCTCGATCTCGGCACGGCGAGCGATGCGATACGGCGGGTCCTGAACGCAAGCGGCAAGGTCGGCACCATCGTGTCGGCCGACGCGCTGGCGGCCGACACGGAGACGCCGCGCAGCCCGCTCGCGGTCGCGGCCGACGCGGAGACCTTGCCGTTTGGCGACGGTTCGCTCGATCTCGTGGTGTCGGCACTGGCGCTGCACTTCGTCAACGATCTGCCTGGGACGCTCATCCAGATCCGGCGGGCGCTGCGGCCGGATGGCCTGTTCGTGGCCGCGTTGCTTGGCGGCGACACGCTGACCGAGCTGCGGCAGGCGTTCGCGGCGGCGGAAGCCGAGATCGAGGGCGGCATCTCGCCGCGGGTTCTGCCGTTTGCGGATGTGCGCGAGCTCGGCGCATTGCTGCAGCGGGCGGGCTTTGCGCTGCCGGTCACCGACCTCGACCGCCTCACCGTGCGCTATGCCTCCCCGCTCGCGCTGATGCACGACCTGCGCCGCATGGGCGCCACCAATCCGCTGATCGAGCGGCGCCGGCGCCCGCTCAGGCGCGCCACCCTCGCCCGCATGCTGGAGATTTACGCGGCGCGTTTTGCCGATCCGGACGGACGCGTCCGGGCGACCTTCGAGATCGTCCATCTCTCGGGCTGGACGCCGCACGAAAGCCAGCAGCAGCCGCTCGCGCCCGGCTCGGCCCGCGCCCGGCTCGCCGATGCGCTCGGCACCAAGGAACGCACCGCCGGCGAGAAGGCCGAGCGCTAGGCAGGATCACAACAAGCCCGTCAGATGCGCCACCAGCGGCACGTCGGCGGGCGGCATCGGATAGTCGCGCAACGCCTTGGGCTCGACCCAAGCGAGCCGCTGGCCCTCGCGCGGCATCACGATCCCCTCCCAGCGCCGGCACACATAGAGCGGCATCATCAGGTGGAAGTCCGGGTAGCTGTGGCTGGCGAAGGTTAAAGGCGCGAGGCAGGCCTCGTTGACGACGATGCCGAGCTCCTCGTTGAGCTCGCGGATCAAGGTCTCTTCCGGCCGCTCGCCCGGCTCGACCTTGCCGCCCGGAAACTCCCACAGACCGGCCATGGACTTGCCCGCCGGCCGCTCGGCGATCAGCACGCGTCCGTCCGCGTCGATGAGCGCGCAGGCGGCAACGAGGACGGTTTTGAGGGTCACGGCGCCCACCAGCAGAGCGCGATCGCGCCTGTGGAGATCAAGACCTGTAGTCGCCGTTGATGGCGACGTATTCCTTGGTGAGGTCGCAGGTGAGCACGCGGTCGCGCCCGCGGCCGAGGCCGAGCGCCACCTTGAGGCTGATCTCGGGCTTCTTCATCACCGCCGAGACCGCGGCCTCGTCATAACCCGGGTCGCGCTCGCCCCGGTGGGCCACCCGGATGCCGCCGAACCAGATCGAGAGCCGGTCGCGATCGGCCGGCTCGCCGGCCTTGCCGACCGCCATGACGACGCGGCCCCAATTGGCGTCCTCGCCGGCGATCGCGGTCTTCACCAGCGGCGAGTTGGCGATCGACAGCGCGATCCGCCGGGCCGAGGGTTTGGACACCGCGCCCTCGACCACGACCTCGACCAGCTTGCGCGCGCCCTCGCCGTCGCGGGCGACCTGCTCGGCCAGGTTGGCGAGGACCTGCTGCAACGCGGCCCGAAACGCCTTGAGGTGCGGATCGCTGCGGCTGCCGATGCGCGGCGCGCCGCGCCGCACGGCCGCCCCGGTAGCGAAGGCCATGAGCGTGTCCGAGGTCGAGGTATCGCCGTCGATCGTCACCGCGTTGAACGTGTCTGCCACGCTTTCCTTGAGCGCAGCCTGCAGCACGGGCGCCGCAATGGCCGCATCGGTGAACACGAAGGCGAGCATGGTCGCCATGTCGGGCGCGATCATGCCGGCGCCCTTGGCGAAGCCGTTGATGGTGATGCTGGCCTTGCCGAGCCGCGCGGTCGCGGTCGCGAGCTTCGGAAACGTGTCGGTCGTCATGATCGCGCGTGCGGCGTCGCGCCAGTGGTCGTCTTGCGCGGCGCCGGCCAAGGTCTCCATCACGCCGGCAAACTTGCGCGCATCGAGCGGCTCGCCGATGACGCCGGTCGACGCCAGGAAGACCTCGCTCGGCTTGCAGGCGATGGCCATCGCGGTGATATCGGCGGTGAGCTTGGTGGCGGCGCGCCCGTTCTTGCCGGTGAACGCATTGGCATTGCCGGAATTGACCACCAGGGCGCGGGCGCGACCGGGCTTGATGCGGGCGCGGCACCATTCGACCGGGGCCGAGGGGCACTTGGAGCGCGTGAAGACGCCCGCCACGGTCGTGCCGGGCTCGAACAAAGCGAGCATGACGTCGGTGCGGCCCGCATAGCGGATGCCGGCGGCAGCGGTGGCAAGGCGCACGCCTTCGATCGCCGGCAGCTGCGGCACGGACTTGGGCGCAAGAGGAGAGACGGCGGTCGCCATGAGAACGGACCGAGCAGGAAAAGGCCGAGCCGGCAGGGTTGCGAAACTTTCAACGCCTCGCACGCGGGCGCGAAGGTGTCCTGGATGTCGCGCGCTACTTCTTCATCGTATCGGCGGCCGGCGGCGGCATCGGAATGGCCGGCGGGGCCGACGGACGGTCGAGGCGCTCGATCTTGGCGGTCTGGCGCAGCTTGCCGACGTATTCGGACTGCGCGCGCCGCACCAGATAGGCGTCGATCTGCTCCTTGATGGCATCGAGCTCCGGCACCGGCCGCTGGCGCTTGTCCTCGACCTTGATGATGTGCCACCCGAACTGGGTCTTCACCGGGTTGGACAGCTGGCCCGGATACATCTTGAAGGCGACATCGGCGAATTCGGGCACCATCTGGTCCTTGGTGAAATAGCCGAGATCGCCGCCGTCGGCCGCGCCCGGGTCCTTCGACTTCTCCTTGGCCAGGTTGGCGAAATCGGCGCCGCTCTTGATCTGCTCGAGGATCGCCTTGGCCTCGTCCTCGGATTCCACCAGGATATGGCGGGCGTGCACTTCCTCTTCCGCCCCCATCGGCTTGACCGCCTCTTCGTAGAGCTTTTGCTCGGCCTCGGCGGTCACCGCGCCCTTGGCTTCATCCCGCAGCTGCATGCCCATGATCATCTTGTTGCGGATGAAGGCGAGATGGTGCTGGAAATCGGGGTCTTCGGTCAGTTTCTTGGCGTCGGCCGCCTGGGAAACCAGGATGATATCGGTCACATAGGCGATGAGCTGCTCGCGCTGGGTCTCGGGCGGCGCGTTCTGCAGGTTCTGGCCGATATCCTGCTCCGCCATGGCGAGATCGCTCTCCCGGATCTCGACGCCGTTCACGCGCGCAACGGTCGGATCGGACGCCGAGGCGGGCGCGTTCGCGCCCTGCTTTTGGGAAGCCGCCTCTTTCGAGCAGCCAGCGGCCATCGGCAGAGCCAACAGCGCCAGGCTGATCACGGCGAAGGTCGTCCAGCGCGGACGGGATGCGCCGAGCTTCGGCTCGGCGGGCGGATGGTGTGGCGCAGTCATCAGATTGTCCCTGAGCGCAAGGACATCGTCCTTGAGCGCGGTAAGGCGACCGCCGGCGGCGGAAGCGGCCGGAGATTTGCGCAATCGGCTCTCCTTGGCAATGCCCGATTAGGGGCCGATTTTGACGAAAACGTGAGCAGGAATCGCCAATTGACAAGGATGAGACCCCCCCCTATGTCTCGACAAACGCGGCCCGACCGGCCGAAATTGGCCGTTTGCATGACCGCGCCCGCGAAAATCCGCCCGCTTGAATCTCGGTTCCATGAATCTCGGTTCTTTGGCTCCCGGCGGCACCTGCTCCCGATCTTGACCGCTCGATCGACGCAGCCGCACTTGAGAGGACGAAGCGCATGATCGGCGCGCTTGCCCGTAAGCTCTTTGGCTCCGCCAATGAACGGCGCATCAAGGGCTATCTTCCGCGCGTGGCGAAGATCAACGCGCTCGAAGGCGAGCTCGAAAAGCTCACCGATGCGGAGCTGCGGGCGCGCACCGACGACTTGAAGCGGCAGGTTGCCGAGGGCGCCTCGCTCGACGACGTCCTGGTGGGAGCCTTCGCCACAGTGCGCGAGGCCTCCAAGCGCACGCTCGGCCAGCGCCATTTCGACGTGCAGCTCATCGGCGGCATGGTGCTGCACGAAGGCAACATCGCCGAGATGAAGACCGGCGAAGGCAAGACCCTGGTGGCGACCTTGCCGGTCTATCTGAACGCGCTGTCCGGCCGCGGCGTGCACGTGGTGACCGTCAACGACTACCTCGCCAAGCGCGACTCCGAATGGATGGGGCAGATCTACACCTTCCTCGGCCTCAAGGTCGGCGTCATCGTGCATGGCCTCGACGACGAGCAGCGCAAGCAGGCCTATGACTGCGACGTCACCTACGGCACCAACAACGAGCTCGGCTTCGACTATCTGCGCGACAACATGAAGTATCGCATGGAGGACATGGTCCAGCGCGGCCACATCTTTGCGATCGTCGACGAGGTCGACTCGATCCTGATCGACGAGTCGCGCACCCCTCTCATCATCTCGGGTCCGCTCGACGACCGTTCCGATTTCTACAACACGATCGATACCTTCATTCCCAAGCTCGAAAAGGCCGATTACGAGGTCGACGAGAAGCAGCGCTCGGTGAGCCTGACCGAGCAGGGCATGGAGAGGCTCGAGCAGACGCTGCGCGGTGCCGGCCTGCTCAAGACTGACTCGCTCTACGACGTTGAGAACGTCTCGGTCGTTCACCATGTCAACCAGGGCTTGCGCGCGCACAAGCTGTTCCATCGCGACAAGGACTACATCGTGCGCAATGGCGAGGTCGTCATCATCGACGAGTTCACCGGCCGCATGATGCCGGGCCGGCGTTATTCGGAAGGACTGCACCAGGCGCTCGAAGCCAAGGAGCACCAGGCGATCCAGCCGGAGAATCAGACGCTGGCCTCGATCACCTTCCAGAACTACTTCCGCATGTACGAGAAGCTCGCCGGCATGACCGGCACGGCAACGACCGAGGCCGACGAGTTCATCGACATCTACAATCTCGAAGTGCTGGAAATCCCCACCAACCTGCCGGTGACGCGCCTCGACGACGACGACGAGGTCTATCGCACGGCGGCCGAGAAATACCGCTCCGTCATCGCCCTGATCGACGACTGCAAGACGCGCGGGCAACCGGTCCTGGTCGGCACCACCTCGATCGAGAAATCCGAGCAGCTCGCCGAGATGCTGCGCAAGCAGGGCTGGGAGCAGCACGACTTCACCGATCCCAATGCCTTCTCGGCGCTCTATAGCGGCGACGACGGCGCCTCCAAGGCCAAGGTCTTCGCCATCCTCAATGCGCGCTATCACGAGCAGGAGGCCTATATCATCGCGCAGGCCGGCGTGCCGGGCGCGATCACCATCGCCACCAACATGGCGGGCCGCGGCACCGATATTCAGCTCGGCGGCAATCCCGAGATGCGCGTCAAGCACGAGCTGGCGGAGGTGCCCGAGGGGCCGCCTCGCGAGGCCCGCATCGCCGAGATCCGGGGGCAGGTGGCCCGCCTCAAGGAAAAAGCGCTGCAGGCCGGCGGCCTGTTCGTGCTCGGCACCGAGCGGCACGAGAGCCGGCGCATCGACAATCAGCTGCGCGGCCGCTCCGGCCGCCAGGGCGATCCCGGCCATTCGAAGTTCTTTCTGTCGCTCGAAGACGACCTGATGCGCATCTTCGGTTCCGACAAGCTCGACACCATGCTGCAGCGGCTCGGCCTCAAGGAAAACGAGGCGATCGTCCATTCCTGGATCAACAAGGCGCTGGAGAAGGCGCAGCAGAAGGTCGAGGCGCGCAACTTCGACATCCGCAAGAACCTGCTCAAGTTCGACAACGTGATGAACGACCAGCGCAAGGTCATCTTCGATCAGCGCGTCGACTGGATGCGCGACGAGGCCGGGGCCGAGATCGTCGCCGACATGCGCCACTCGGCGGTCGAGGAGCTGGTCGCCAAGCACGTTCCGGAAAACGCCTATCCGGAGCAGTGGGACACCAAAGGGCTGAAGGAGGCGCTCGTCCGCATGCTCAATCTCGATCTGCCGGTCGAGGAATGGGCCAAGGAGGAGGGCATCGCCGAAGAGGAGCTGACCGCGCGCGTGGTGCGCAAGGCGGACGAGCACATGGCCGGGAAGGTCGCGCAATGGGGCCCCGACGTCATGCGGTATGTCGAGAAATCGGTCCTGCTGCAGACCCTCGATCATCTCTGGCGCGAGCATCTGCTCACGCTCGAGCATCTGCGGCAGGTGATCGGGCTGCGCGGCTATGGCCAGCGCGATCCGCTCAACGAGTACAAGGCGGAATCGTTCAATCTGTTCGAGGCGATGGGCACCAATCTGCGCGAAGCAGTGACCGCGCAGCTGATGCGGGTCGAGGTCCGCACCGCGCCACCGCCCGAAGCGCCGGCGCCGTTGCCCTATATGGAAGCCCACAAGATCGACCCGGC
The DNA here is from genome assembly GCA_036522235.1 of Xanthobacteraceae bacterium. Taxonomy (GTDB): domain Bacteria; phylum Pseudomonadota; class Alphaproteobacteria; order Rhizobiales; family Xanthobacteraceae; genus VAZQ01. The sequence continues at coordinate 1,004 of DATDGG010000014.1, read as the reverse complement.
GACCGGCGAGGACGAGATGGCGCTCGCGCGCGCCGGCGCCGAGACCTTGGCGCAGCACGGCATCACGTCGGTCCCGCCGGCCGAGCGCGACGCCAACAATCCGTCGAGCTGGGGCAAGGTCGGGCGCAACGAAGCCTGCCCCTGCGGCTCGGGCAAGAAATTCAAGCACTGCCACGGCCGCTTCGCCTGAGCGCGGAAAAGTCCCGGTAGGGACGCGACGCAGTCACCGCCGCATGCTGATCAGGGGTGCCCCGCTTGCGTGGGGCACGGCACCTCAGAAACAAATCTCTTTCAAATGAAGAGAGGCGGCAGGACGGTCAGCCGGCCTTGCGTCAACGCATCGAGCCCCAGCGGGTGTCGAACGAGCCGGCCGGAACCGTGGCCTGGGCGCCGCGCAGGAGGTTTGCGGTATTGACCGCTTCCTGTTGCGTGTCGGTCGGCGTTTGCGGCGCAGTTGGCGGCTTGCCGGGAGCCGCAGTGGCGGATTTCACCTCGGGCTGCGCCGCTCCGGGCTGCGCCGCCGCGCCCGCCGCAGGCTTCGGCCGCGCCGGCGCCGCGGATGCCGAAGCGGTCTGGGTCGGCTTGGCCGCAGGCTTCGATTTGGCGGCCGCCGTGTCGCCGCCCTGATCCGATCCGCCGAGGCCCACCAGCCGCGACATCCGGTCGAGCACACCGCCGCCGGATTGGGAATCATTGCTCTTGGCGCTCTCGCCATTGGAGGCGAACAGACCGCCGAACAGGCCGCCGGAGCTCGGCTGTGCCGAGCCCGGCTGTGCGGAGGTGCGCGGTGCCGGCACCGGCCGCGATTCGCTCGACGCGAGGCTCATGGCGTTGCCGGTGGTGCTGCCGGTCGTCTCGGGCGCGGCCGCCGGGCCGGGCGGCCTGATATTGGCTGGGATCGTGCCGGGCACCGAGGAATTCGACTGGATCGGGAACGTGGTGCCGCCGTGGAGCTGCACGGCTGCCAGGAAGACCGGGTTCATGCCGCCGTCGGTGCCGGTGCG
>DATDGG010000013.1:0-7036 GCA_036522235.1 Xanthobacteraceae bacterium | reverse complement strand
AATTTCATCAATGGCGAGCTGTGGGGACGCGCGAGCGATGTGCCCTGGGCCATGGTGTTTCCGAACGGCGGGCCGCTGCCCCGCCACCCGAGCCAGCTCTACGAGGCGAGCCTCGAGGGCATCGTGTTGTTCGTGGTGCTGTGGCTGATGGTGCGCGCCGGCGCGCTCAAGCGGCCCGGCACCATCATCGGGTCATTCGCCCTCGGCTACGGGATGATCCGCATCTTCTGCGAGCTGTTCCGGGAACCGGACGTGCAGCTCGGATTCTTGTGGCAGGGCCTCACCATGGGCATGCTGCTGTCGCTGCCGCTGATGCTGGCCGGCATCGCGTTTCTCATGGTGGCGCGGCGGCGCCCGCGCCTAAGTGGCACCTGATGGCAGACAAATATCCACCGCTGGAAACCGAGATCCGCCGGCGCATCACCATCGCGGGCCCGATGCCGGTCATGCATTACATGTCGCTGTGCCTCAGCCACCCCGAGCTCGGTTACTACATCACGCAGGAACCGTTCGGCGCTGCCGGCGACTTCACCACCGCGCCCGAGATCAGCCAGATGTTCGGCGAGCTCATCGGCCTGTGGGCGGGCTCGATCTGGCGCCAGATGGGCTCGCCCGAGCAGATCATGCTGGTGGAGCTTGGTCCCGGCCGCGGCACCATGATGCAGGACGCCTTGCGCGCCGCGCATGTGATGCCGGAATTCCGCTCAGCCGTCGCGGTCCACATGGTGGAGATCAGCCCGGTCCTGGAGCAGCGCCAACGCCAGTTCGTCGGCGGCCTCGGGGTGCCGTTCACCTGGCACCAGTCGCTCGACCAGGTGCCGGACGCCCCGATGATCATCCTGGCCAACGAATTCTTCGATTCGCTGCCGGTCCATCAGGCCGTGATGTGCGCCGACGGCTGGCACGAGCGCGTGGTCAAGATCGACGAGAACAACAAGCTTCGCTTCGCCATCGCCCGGGACCCGATTCCGCTGTTCGAGCAGCTGCTGCCGCGCGGCATGCGGGCGCAGATCGGCGAAATTTTCGAATGGCGCGCCGACCAGACCGCACTCGAGCTCGGCCGCCGGGTCAAGCGCTCCGAGGGCGCCGCTCTGGTGATCGACTACGGCCATGCCAAGAGCGCGCCTGGCGATACGTTGCAGGCGGTCGGCAAGCATCAATACGCCGATCCGTTGCTGTCGCCCGGGCTGATCGACCTGACCGCGCATGTGGACTTTCAGGCGCTCGGGGACGCGGCCGAGAGCATGGGGGCGCGCGCCTATGGGCCCATGGATCAGGGCGATTTCCTGCGCCGCCTGGGCATCGAGTCGCGCGCCGTGGCGCTCAAGGGCACTGCCGCCCCCTCAAAGGTGATGGAGATCGAGCGGGCGCTCAACCGCCTGACCGGCTCAGCCGGACGCAGCATGGGGCAGCTGTTCAAGGCCATGGGCTTCGGGCATCCGAAGCTCGGGCCGCTGCCGGGCTTCGAGGCCTGAATGGCACCCGGCGGCACGGCAAATGCCCCGGGTCTGGTCGCTGCCGCGTCGCTCGCGGCGCTGCCCGGCATCCGGCACGGCTTCTTCACCCGCGCGGGCGGCGTCTCGAACGGAATTTATGCGAGCCTCAACGGCGGCATCGGATCGCGCGATGCGCCCGCCCATGTGGCCGAGAACCGCGCCCGCATGGCGGCTGCCCTCAGCGTCGCGCCGGAACGGTTCATCACCGCCTACCAGATCCATTCCGCCGACGTGGTCACGGCCGCAACCCCGTGGCACAGCGATACGCGGCCGCACGCCGACGCCATCGTGACCCGCACCCGCGGCCTCGCCATCGGGGTGACCACGGCCGATTGCGGGCCGGTCCTGTTCGCGGACGCGGAGGCGGGCGTCGTCGGGGCCGCCCATGCGGGCTGGCGCGGCGCGTTTACCGGCGTGCTCGAGGCCACGATCGCGGCGCTCGAACGCTGCGGGGCGCAGCGCACCCGCATCGTGGCGGCGCTCGGCCCGATGATCCGCCAGCCGAACTACGAGGTCGGCCCCGAATTCGTGGCCCGTTTCCAGGCTGCGGACACCGCCAATGCACGCTTCTTCGCGCCGTCGGCGCGCCCCGGCCATGCTTTGTTCGACCTCGCCGGCTATATCGCGGCGCGGCTGCGGGCGAGCGGCATCCGGCATATCGAGGACAGCGGCCGCTGCACCTATGGGGAGCCGCGGGATTTCTTCAGCTATCGCGGATCGACCCACCGGGGCGAAGGCGACTACGGCCGGCATGTCAACGCGATTGCGCTGGTCGATCACTAACATTTTTGCATTGTCGCATTTTCGGACGGAAAACCGGATTCCACCCCGCCTTCGCGAGGGCGTGCCTTTCCTTGCTCCAACCGCCTGGACCTCGCCACGGTTTGCGGCTACGGATTTCGCCCTGGCCGGCGATCATCGCGACAAAAATCCAGACAAGCTCCGCCGGTCAGCGGGGACGCGGATGGGGAAAGGCGCGCGCGGGCGTTCGCCCGTCGGTGGTGTGTTGGCGTGCGTCGCGCTTTGCCTCGCGTCGGCGGGCTGCGCCTCCATCGGCCAGACCTTCGGGACTTCGGCGCGGGCCTCCAACCGCGACATCAGCGTCGCAGTCGAATCGATCGAAGGCCTGCCGCGCGACATGCAGCAGACGTTTCTGCGCGACCTCAGCGAGGAGGCGGCGGCGCTGCGCATCGCGGTCGCGCCCGCGGGCGGAGAGGCTGCGTATCGGCTGCGCGGCTATCTGGCGGCCCATGGGGAGGGCGCCGCGACCTCCATCGCCTGGGCCTTCGACGTCTATGACGGCGACCTGCACCGCGCCTTCCGGCTGAGCGGCGAGGAACGCGCCGCGAAGGGCAAGGGCTGGGCCGCCGCCGACGAAGCGCTGCTGCGCCGCCTCGCCCACAGCGGACTGGAGCAGCTTGCGGGCTTCGCCGCCGCGCCGCCGACCCCGGCCGCGCCCGCGGCCCCACCGCCTGAGCGCACCGGCGCGGTGGTCGCCAGCAGCGACGACGTCCGAACCGCCGCCACCACCGGCCGCTAGGGCCTGCCGCCTGCCGGCGGCCACAGGGGCGAAAGTCCGGGAGAACAAATTCCCTCGTATTGCCAGGCTCGCTGCGTCCTTGTTATCAGGACCGCGCGCAAGGCGCTTGAGCAGGCGTTTTGCCAATGGTGGCGCGTATTTGGCACCGATTTCCGGTTGCGGGCACACCCATGGCCGGAGGTAACGGGCCGGTCGCAGGAGGCAACGCATGGCGGCAAGGAACGGAGCGATCAAGCTCGTCGCCGGCAATTCCAATCCAGCGCTGGCGGAGGCCATTGCGGCCTATCTCAAGACCCCGCTGACCCGAGCGGTGGTGCGGCGCTTCGCCGACATGGAAATCTTTGTCGAAATCCAGGAAAACGTGCGCGGCACCGACGTCTTCGTGATCCAGTCGACCTCGTTCCCGGCCAACGACCACCTGATGGAACTGCTCATCATCATCGATGCGCTGCGGCGCGCCTCGGGCCGGCGCGTCACCGCGGTGATCCCCTATTTCGGCTATGCCCGGCAGGACCGCAAACCCGGGCCGCGCACCCCGATCTCGGCCAAGCTCGTGGCCAATCTCATCGCCCATGCGGGAGCCGACCGGGTGCTGACGCTCGATCTCCATGCTGGGCAGATCCAGGGCTTCTTCGACATCCCGACCGACAATCTCTACGCCGCCCCCATGATGGTGCGCGACATCAAGGAGCGCTTCGACCTCGCCAAGATCATGGTGGTGTCGCCGGACGTGGGCGGGGTCGCACGCGCGCGCGGGCTCGCCAAGCGCATCAATGCGCCGCTCGCCATCGTGGACAAGAGGCGCGAGCGCGCCGGCGAATCCGAGGTCATGAACGTGATCGGCGAGGTCGACCGCCACATCTGCATCCTGGTCGACGACATCATCGATTCCGGCGGCACGGTGGTGAACGCGGCCGACGCCTTGCTGGAAAAGGGTGCGACCGAAGTCTACGCCTATATTACCCACGGGGTGCTGTCGGGCGGCGCCGTGGCGCGCATCGGCGGCTCCCGGCTCAAGGAGCTCGTCATCACCGACTCGATCCAGCCGACCGCGGCCGTCAAGGTGGCGAGCAATATCCGCACCCTCTCGGTCGCAACCCTGATCGGCGAGGCCATCGGCCGCACCGCCGCCGAGGAGTCGGTTTCGAGCCTGTTTGATTGAAAGACGGCCGGGCGCCCCCAGATAGGGGGCGTCGATTGTGACCGCCGTGTTGCCGGGGCATGACCCACCAGCCCGCGAGGACGGGCGTGAACGCCCCAATGGCCGGCCTGTTCGGGATCATGGGCCAGGCTGTGGACGAAGCTCGCAAAAGCCCCGGGATATCCACGAATCCTTGGCGGTCGCGACGGCCAATAGCGCTTTGGCCGCTGGAATCGAGCGTTTATATTCGAGTCGCTAGGTGATTCGCTCAACCGGCGGTCAATCCGGCATCGACAGGCGAGCAACGCATCGACAGGTGCGTATCGCCATCGCGTGCATCGGGTCGTGGCGTGCGCATCCCACTGCATAAGACGCAAAAGCGCCGAGCGGAGACGGCATGTCCCTTATCGATTTGAGCCAACAATCGCGCGGCAATCCCCTCGAGGTCGTGGAACGCGTCGCCACGTCCCATGACTGGTCGTTCGAACGCGCCGGCGAGGACGAGATCACCATCCTGGTGCGCGGGAAATGGTCGGACTATCAGGTCTCCTTCACCTGGATGTACGACATCGAGGCGCTGCATCTCGCCTGCGCCTTCGAGCTCAAGGTGCCGGAGCGCTGCCACGCCACCGTGCAGCAGCTGATCTCGCTGATCAACGAGCAGATGTGGGTCGGGCATTTCGATCTCTGGACGCAGGACGGCATCGTCATGTACCGGCACGCGCTGGTGCTGGCGGGCGGGGTCGAGGCCTCGAGCCGGCAATGCGAATCGCTGCTCGGCACCGCGCTCGATTCGTGCGAGCGCTATTTCCCGGCCTTCCAGTTCGTGGTCTGGGCCGGCAAGGGCGCGCGCGAGGCGCTCGACTCAGCCATGTTCGAGACCGCCGGCGAGGCTTGACGCGCGCGGCCCGATCGATATGTGGCACGAAAGATCGGGAACGATGTGATGACAACCACGAGCGCGCGCACGCTCGCCCACCTGTCGCGGACGATCCTGCTGGTCGGGGCGGGAAAGATGGGCGGCGCCTTGCTGGAGGGTTGGCTCGCCCTCGGGCTCGAGCCGAAGAACCTGGCCGTGCTGGAGCCCAAGCCTTCGCGCGAGCTCGCGGCCTTGGCGGGCCGCGGGCTGCGGCTCAATCCGCCGGCGAGCGCCATCGGCGAGGCATCGGCGATCATCATCGCGGTCAAGCCGCAGACGGCCGCCGAGGTCATGCCGGCGCTCGCCTCCTATGTGGGGGCCGGAACCGTGGTGGTGTCGATCATGGCCGGGCAGCGGCTCGGCTTTCTGGAGCAGGCGCTGTCGCAGCGCGCCGCGCTGGTGCGCGCCATGCCGAACACGCCGGCCGCCATCGGACGCGGCATCACGGTCGCGGTCCCCAATGTGCGGGTCTCGGCGCGGCAGCGCGAGCTCGTGCACGCGCTGCTGGCGGCGACCGGCGCGGTCGAATGGATCGCCGACGAAGCCCTGATGGACGCGGTGACGGCGGTATCGGGCTCGGGACCCGCCTATGTGTTTCTGCTGGTCGAGGCATTGGCCCAGGCCGGCGTCGCGGCCGGGCTGCCGAGCGACCTCGCCGCCAAGCTCGCGCGCGCGACCGTCGCAGGCTCGGGCGAGCTGCTGCAGCGCTTCCCGCTCGATCCCGCAACCCTGCGGCAGAACGTCACCTCGCCGGGAGGAACCACGGCCGCCGCGCTCGCGGTGCTGACCGGACCGCACGGGCTCGCTGATCTGATGGCGCGCGCCGTGGCGGCGGCGACCGAACGCTCCCGCCAGCTCGCCGGCTGAGCTCCTCTGCTCGCCAGCTGCGTGTTCCCGGCTTGACCCGGGACAGGCAGGGCGTGGGCGCCCTGGAACAGCCCGTATTGTCGTCGTAAAATTCCACCCGGAGATCAACCAGCAGGAGGCCGCCATGGCCGACGCATCGGCACAACCGACAACGCCGCCGCCGCAATCGCCGGACGGCAAATCCGAGCGGGAACGGATCATCGAGGCCTTTTTGTCGTTGCTGGGCGAGCATTCGATCGAGGAGATCGGCTTTGGCCAGATCGCGGCGCGCGCTGGCGTCTCGCTCGCCGAGCTGCGCAACCAGTTCGGCAGCAAGCTTGCGATCCTGGCCGCCTATATGAAGGATATCGATCGCCACGTGCTCGGCGGCATCGATGCCGACATATCCGAGGAGCCGCCGCGCGAGCGCCTGTTCGACGTGCTGATGCGGCGCCTCGAAGCGCTCGCCCCGCACAAGGCGGCGGTGCGCTCCCTGCGCCGCTCAGTCGGGCGCAATCCCGGCCTCGCGGTCGCGCTCAACGGGCTTTCGGTGCGCTCGCAGCAATGGATGCTGACCGCCGCCGACATTCCGGCCTCCGGGCCGCGCGGCGCATTGCGCGCGCAGGGCCTCGCGCTCCTGTTCGCCTCGGTGGTGGGCACCTGGCTCAACGATGACGATCCGGGCCTCGCCCGCACCATGTCGGCGCTCGACCGGGCGCTCGCGCGCGGAGAACGCGCCGCCGGCCTGCTCGACGGCGTGTGCCGCATCCCGGCGAGCCTCTGCCGCGCGCGCCCGCGCAGGCGGCGCGACGCGGAGGAGGAGACGATCGCGGCGTAACGCCGTGGCTCCAACACCTGATCCACGTTGTTGTTTGTTGTTGTCATCGCCCGCGAAAGCGGGCGACCCAGTACCCACCGCGTTTCGATCGGGGCACCGCCATAGATCGATCGATGGCACAGGGGTTACTGTTGGGGTGGACGGCCCCCTACGGCATCGATGTGCCAGAATGAGGTCGTGCATATCTCAAACGCGGGAGCCGTCCATGACGAAGATTATCCGAATTGGCGTGGATACGTCTAAGAGAGTTTTTGTC
>DATDGG010000012.1:0-2138 GCA_036522235.1 Xanthobacteraceae bacterium | reverse complement strand
ATCTTCTCGGAATGGCCGCGCCCCGCCATCCCGATCACGTCGTTGACCTGCACCTCGCGGCAGGCGCGGACGCAGAGATTGCAGTGAATGCAGGCGTCGAGATTGACCGCCATGGCGGGATGGCTGCGGTCGGGCACCGGGGCGGCGCGGCGCGGAAAGCGGCCCTGCTCGAGCTTCTGGCGGGTGACGATCTTCCACAGCTCCGAATCCGGATCATGCGCGACGTCGCGCGGCGGCTGGTCGGCGAGCAGGAGCTCGGCCACCATGCGGCGGGCCGCCTTGGCGCGATCGGACTGGGTCTTCACCTTCATGCCGGGCGCCGGCATTCGGATGCAGCTCGCGGCCAGCACCCGCTCGCCTTCGATCTCCACCATGCAGATGCGGCAATTGCCGTCCGGCCGGTAGCCGGGCGCCGGCGTATAGCAAAGGTGCGGGAGCCTGATGCCGGCGCGGCGCGCGGCCCGGAAGATGGTCTCGCCGGGGCGCCCCTCCACCTCTTGGCCGTCAAGCGTGAAGCTGAAGAGCTTTGCGGCTCCGTTGGTGCTCATCGACGAAATCCCTAGCTCATGTCCTTCACCACGCCCCGAGGGGCTTGGCGAGCTCGTCAGGAAAGTATTTCAGAACGCATAATAGCGGATTTGGGGCCGCCTGGCCGAGGCCGCAGATCGAGGCATCGCGCATTGCCGCCGAGAGCTCGTCGAGCAGGCTCGCCTCCCAGGGTCCGTTGGCCATCAGCTTCGCCGCCTTCTCGGTGCCCACCCGGCAGGGGGTGCACTGGCCGCAGCTCTCGTCCTCGAAGAACCGCATCAGGTTCAAGGCCACTGCCTTCATGTCGTCATGCTCGGACAGAATCACAACCGCGTGCGACCCCACAAAGCAGCCATGCGGCTCGAGCGTGCCGAAATCGAGCGGAATATCGGCCATCGACGCCGGCAGGATGCCGCCGGAAGCGCCGCCCGGCAGATAGCCCTTGAAGGAATGGCCTTCCGCCATGCCGCCGCAGAATTCCTCGATCAATTCGCGCGCCGTGATGCCGGCGGGCGCGAGCTTGACGCCGGGGTCGCGCACCCGCCCGGACACCGAGAAACTGCGGAAGCCCTTGCGCTCGTGGCGGCCTTGGGTGGTGACCCAGGCGGCGCCTTTGCCGATGATGTCGCGCACCCAGAACAGCGTCTCGACGTTCTGCTCGAGCGTCGGACGCCCGAACAGGCCGACCTGCGCCACATAGGGCGGGCGATGGCGCGGCAGGCCGCGCTTGCCTTCGATCGACTCGATCATGGCGGATTCTTCGCCGCAGATATAGGCGCCGGCGCCGCGCCGCAGATGCAGCTTGGCATGAGCGGCAAGCCCCGCGGCCTCGACCTTGGCGATCTCCTCGGCCAGCATCAGCCTGATCTCGGGATATTCGTCGCGAACATAAATGTAGACGTCCGGAGCCTCCACCACCCAGGCGGCGATCAGCATGCCTTCGATGAAGCGGTGCGGGTCGCGCTCGAGGTAATAGCGATCCTTGAACGTGCCGGGCTCGCCCTCGTCGGCATTGACCGCCATCATGCGCGGCGCCGCTTCCGCGCGCACCAGCGCCCATTTGCGCCCGGTCGGAAAGCCGGCGCCGCCGAGGCCGCGCAGCCCGGCGTCGCTGACGATCTTGATGATGTCCTCGCGCGTGCGCGCGCCGCCCGTGCAGGCCGCGAGCAGCGCATAGCCGCCGTCGCGCCGATAGGCGTCGAACCCGGCCGGCGTCGGATAGGCATGCGCATGGAGCTTCTTGGCAACCGCCTCCGCCACCGCGGGCGCTGTCGCCCGCATCACCTGCGTGTGGCCAACCGCACAAACCGGCGCCCGGTCGCAAGCCCCCATGCAGGGCGCGCGCACAACCCGCACGTCGGGGCCGAGCCGGTTGGGCAGCTCGCGCTTGAGGTGCTCGGCGCCCGCCATCGCGCAGGAGAGCGAATCGCATACCCGCACCGTCATGGGCGGCGGCGGCGGCTCCCCCTCCTTCACGACGTCGAAATGGGAATAGAAGCTCGCGACCTCGTAGACCTCGGTCAGGGCGAGCTTCATCTCCTGCGCCAGCGCCGCCAGATGGGCCGCCGACAAATGACCGTAACGGTCCTGGATCAGATGCAAATGCTCGA
>DATDGG010000011.1:0-42069 GCA_036522235.1 Xanthobacteraceae bacterium | reverse complement strand
TGTCTTCGTCTTTCCCTCGGTCTGGGAAACCTTCGGTCTCGCTGCCTGTGAGGCCGCCATGGTCGGCCTGCCCCTGGTGGTTGCCGACCTTCCAGTATTACGCGAGGTGCTGTCGACGCGGGGCGCGCAACCCGTTGCTTTTGTCGCACCGCATGATCTCTTCGGCTGGGCATCGGCAATTTCCGCCGCGCTCGCGACACGGCATGCTCCAATCGTATTGGCGCAATACGCACGCGCGATCGCGCGAAAATATTCGCGCGATCGCATGATCGAGAGCTATCGCATCCTGCTGGCGTCGCCGGCCAGCGCGCTCGCGCCGCTGCGGCCCAGGCAGGAAGTTCTGCCGTGAAGGGCGTGCTGCGGCTCGCGGCGCTTGCCGCGCTGGCGAGCGGGCTCGTTCTCGCCGGCGCGGCCGAAGGCGCGGCGGCCGCCGCCTTCAAGCGCGGCGCCACGATCGTCGAGTTCTTCAGTTTCCCCGCCACCGTCGGGGAGGGCGCGGCCAAGACCTATGCGCAGGCGCCGTTCCCGCATCTGCAATCCGCCCTTGCCCGCATGAATTTCGACGATCTGCGCCAGGTCGGTTTCGACCACATGCGGATTCCGATCGATCTCGGCCCCATGATGGGAGGCAGCGAGCGGCAGCGCGGCGAGATCGTCGATGCGCTCATGATGGTGATCGCCACGCTGCATCGTCACGGGCTCGGCGCGCTGGTGACGCTCATTCCGCCGTCACTGCAGCACGAGCTGCCGGAGACTTATCTCGATGGCCTCGACGGCCCGAGATTCCGCCTCTATTTCGCGATGGTCGAGCGCATCGCCGACGCGCTGAAATCGGTGCATTCCGGACCGCTCGCCTTCGAGCCCATGAACGAGCCGCAATCGACCTGCCGCGTCAGGTTCGGGCTCGATTGGACCGCGTATCAGCAATTCATGGTCGAGCGAATCCGGCGCATCGCGGCGGACCTCTCGATCCTGCTGACCGGCGGGTGCTGGTCGAACATCGAGGGCATCGTGCTCCTGGATTCCGACCTGCTGCGGGATCCGCGCAACCTCGTGAGCGTGCACTTCTATTATCCGTTCCTGTTCACCCACCAGAGCGCCACCTGGACGATGTCATATCTGGCCGGCACGATCGGGGTTCCGTATCCGGCATCGGCCGGGAGCCTGGAGGAAACGCTGTCGCTGACGCGCGAGCGGTTCCAGAACTTGCAGGCGTCGAACGGGATCGATCGGCAGGGCGCGCGGCAGAAAGCGGAGGCCGAGATCCGCCGCCATTTCCGCGAAGCGCAGGGCCCCTCACAAGTGGAAGACTGGATGAACCAGGTGGCGGACTGGCAGAAGCGCCAGCGCGTCGATTCCGATCGGATCGTTTTCACCGAATTCGGCGCCATGAAGCAGACGATCGACGCCGTCGAGATCGACCGCGCTTCGCGCGCGCGCTGGCTGCGCGATGCCTCTTCGGCGATCGAAAGCCGCGGCTTCGGCTGGACCGTCTACGTGCTGCTGGATGATCCCTTCGGCCTCTATCTGCGGCCGACCGACCGCTATCCCGATCCTCAGCTGCTGCGCGCGCTGCGGCTTAATGTGCCAGATGACGACCACCGCGCCGGACGACCGTAGGGGCGGCGCTTGTGGCCGCCCTCTCTCGGCGTCCCTCATAGGCCAGCGGGCGCCCACCACAAGGGCGTTTACGCCATAGCCCGCGGAAGACGGGCGTAAACGCCCTGATGCACTTCGACGGGCTATGGGGCGCCCCTACGATCGACGACCTGATTACAACGCCACGCGACTGTGGGCGAGATAGCGCAGCCCGAAGGCTGCGGTCAGGCCCATGAACCAGACCATGTTGGCCTGCTGAAGAATGGCGCTTTCGAAGCAGGACGTGTAGGCGGCGAACAGGCACATGCGCAGGAAGAGCGTTTGCAGCGGCCTGGTGTGCGCGTCCTTGGGCTGCCCGCAATAGTCGACGAGCGGCAGGATGATGACCCACAGGATCACCAGCGCGAGCCCAGGAATCCCGATCGTGACCGCGAGATTGAGGTAGGCATTGTGCGCGTCGGCCGCGGCCGTTGCCCAGGTCTGGTCCATTGCGTAGACGACGGGCTCGGTCCCCCAGAACGCCGAAAAGCCGTATCCGGTGATCGGACGCTCTGCCAAATGCTCCAGCGCGAACCGCCAGATGTCTGTCCGCCCCGTAAAGGACGGATCGGGCATGACCTGCTCCACCAGGCTGTGCACCGGCTCGAACAGGATCGAGCCGATGGAGAATAGATTGATGGCGACTGCAATGCCGACCGCGATCGCGATCCCGACCGCAGGGCGGCGCGCCCGCGCGACGATCGCCGAGACGACCAGCACCAGCGGAAGCATGCCGAGCGCCGTCTTCGAATGGGAGAAGACCAGGAACATCGACGCCAGCGCGACGATCGATCCGCCGAGCACGAGGCTGCGCATGCGCGCCACGAACAGTCCGATGAAGACGAACAGCACCATCGCGGCGCCGGCTTCGTTCTTATGCGCGAACACGCCGCGCCAGCTGCCGGCATGCTCGGCCTCCAGGAAATCCGTCAGCTGGTGCATGGCGAGCGAGGGGACGAGCAGCAGCCCCAAGTAACAGGCGGCCAGCACGATCAGGGCGGCCGCCGCCATCAGGTCGCTGAACTGGCGAAGGCCCTTGGGCAGCAGCAGCGCCATCCCGGCAATGCCCATGATCACCAGCATGAAGACGACGCGGCGGGCGGCGAGCATGGGCTCCCATGAGGTGACGACCGAAAGCGCGCACCAGGCGAGCGTCACGATCAATGCCGGCCGCAGCAAGAGCTTCAGCCGACCGATGCCGTTGGTGTAGGTCCAGGCGCCGAGCAGCACGAACACGAGCGTGAAGACGATCTGATTGCTGCGGTCACCGCCGTCGCTGACGTCCGGCGGCGGCTCGCTGAGGTCCGTGAACGGATGCAGCGAAATGAAGACCAGCAAGTACACGGCCAGGAACAGGACGCCGCGCACCAAGGTACCGGCGTCGACGGCAAGCGCGCCGCGGGCCGAGGAGAACTCGGTTGGGGCCGCGTCGGACACGCGCACGCTCACGCTGCTTCGGCGCCGTTGAGGACGGTTCCCCGGACATGGCGGGCGTCGATGCCGAGCGTCGCGATGACCTGGTCGATCTTGCCGGCGGCGCCCGCCCGGGCGACCGGCACGATATGGTCCACCAGGGCGGCAAAGAATGCGGCGCTCGGGTCACGGTCGAAATTCCTGGCCGCGACGATCACCATGTCGAATTGCCTGGTCTGTTCGAACGCAGCTTTGATGGCGGCATGGCTGGTCTTGCCGCGCCGCAGGCTGCTCGCGGAAACGAACGGCAACAGATTAATGTTGCTTGCAGAATCGTGGATGACCACGTCCGCCAGCGTCTTGCGTCCGACCGCGACATCGACCAGGCCGCCGGCGGTTCGATCCGGGATGAGGGCGGAGAGGGTGCGCCGCTGCAGGTCGGCGTCGATCAACAAGACGCGTTGCGTCGCCGCCGCAACCGACGCCAGATTGAGCGCCACCGAAGTCGCGTCGTCCTCATCATGCGAAGCGACGACCAGCACGCTCGAGCCGGCGCGCCGGGTGCGGCCCGAGCGCACCGCATCGTGCAGCTTGCGCATCTCGAGCGCGAAGCGCGACTTCGGATCCGCCAAGACGCGCGGGGGCCGCGGCCGCTCGATTGGCGGCAGCACTGCCAGCACCGGAAAAGCGGCTGCGCCGGCTTGCTGATGCGGGTCGGCGCCTTGCTCGCCCGCATCGCGCGGTGCGGTGCCCTCGCCGCCTGCGCGCAGCAGGACGGTGCCGGTGCCGGCGGCGAGGCCGAGGAACAGCGCGGCGAGCGCCACCATGGTGTTCGACGGCGGCCAGCTCCGCCGCAGCGGCAGATCGGCGGTGGAGATCACGCGAATATTGTTGGTGTCGAGGCGCTCCTGCTCGCCGGTCTCTTTTGCGCGCACCAGGAACGATTCGTAGATCGCGCGGCTCGCCTGCACGTCGCGGTCGAGCTCGCGCAGCGTCACCAAGGCTTCGTTGGTGGTCATGTTGGTGCGCTTGAGCGTTTCCAGATTGCCGGACAGCGCGTCCTCGTTCGCCTGCGCGCTCTCGAAATCGTTGTGCGCGGAAAGCGCGATGCGATTGATCTCTTCGTCGATCACGCGGCGCAGGCGCTGCGCCTGCGCGGCAATCTCGATCACCGCCGGGTGGCGGGCCCCGAGATTGCTCGTCTGCTCGGCCTCGCGGCGCATGATCTCGGCGTATTGGGTGCGCAATGCGGCCATGGTCTGCGACTGGATCGCCTCGGTGAAGGCGCCGATCTCGGATTTGGAGCGCTGCAGGCGCGCGACCTGCGCGTAACGCGCCTTCGCATCCTCGGTGCGGGCGTGCGCGATGCCGAGCTGATTGTTGAGCTCGTGCAGCTGCTGTTCGTCCACCAGCTGCCCGCTGGCGCCGACGATGTGGTTGCGGACCTTGAATGCTTGGGCCCGTTCCTCGGCCTCGCGCACGCGGTCCTTGAGCTCGCTCAGGCGCGCCGAGATCGAATCGGAGACGCGGCGCGCGGCATCCGAGCGGGCCGCGGTGTGCTCCGCCAGATAGGCTTGGGCGATAGCGTTGGTGATGCGGACCGCCTTCTCGCGATCCTCGCTCGAGACCGCCACCTCCACCACATAGGTGTGCTCGGCGCGCTTGACGCGCAGATGCCGCTGCAGCTCGTTCAAGGCGGCGAGCGTCTGATCGGTGGGACCCGCAGGGGGACTTAAGGCCAGCCACGCCTGCACGCCGTTCGCCAATGCCCGCAAAACCGAGGTGCCGCCAAATTCCGGATCGCGGTCGAGCCGCTGCGCGATGATGACGCGGCGCAGGACGTTGTCGGATGTCAGCACGCGGACCTGACTCTCGAGCTGCAGGACGGCCGCGTCGTTCATCTGATTGACCGGCGTGAGCTCGTTCTCGACCGCGCGCAGGTTGGAGGGATCGATCAGAATCTGCGTCGTCGCCGTGTATTGATGCGGGACCACGACGATGAGGAGGAGCCCGGCGACGAGCGCGCCGATCGTGGTGAAGGCGATGGTCGATTTTCGCCGCCAGAGCAGCGACCATATCCTCTGGAAATCGATGCCGGCGATGGGCGCAAGCCGGACCGGGTCGATCGTTTCGATCGTTGCCGGCGTAATTTGATGCCGCGGTTCGAACATGGAAGGCTCAAAGCGTCTGTTTGCGTGAGCCGCCCGGTGGCGTGAGCAGCTCTGTTTGGGCGAGCAGCGCCGGGCGCGTGGTCGCCGCATTGTGGTCGCCGCATTGTGGTCGCCTCATGGATGATGAGACGCCTCGATGAGACGCATCGGCCGCTCGCCGATCCCAGAGTCATGTTGATTTGGCTGCGCGAAGTCCAGGCGATTTTGGCGCGGATTTGTAAACTCATTAAGCGTCAAGGTTAATGCGCGGGCGCGCGCCGCGCGTATCGGAAATGCGCGCCGCGCCGGGCGCGCCACCAGGCCTGCGGTATTCCGGTGGCATGCTTCTCGCTGCGATGACGGCGGTAATTGCTGATTGTTCCGATCCTGCACACCTCAAGTGCGCGCGAGCGGCCAACGGCGCCTTCATCATCGCGGCCGACCATGAATTTTCATCAATCTTACGCGCTGACTTCCCGAATTGACACAAGCGCCTTCCTGCGGCGGTGGACGACGCTCACGCGCACCACCATCCTGGGCGCGTTCCTGCTCACCGATTTCTCGGTGATCGTGGCCATGTCATGGCTCACCGGCGTTTCCTATCACCTGGTCGTTTACCAGGACGCCGGCGACATCATGAACTATCTCAAGGCCGGGCTTCTGTCGGCGGTCATCTTCGTGATCCCGAACGTGTTTCGCGGCGAATACAGCCTGCCGAATTTCTTCGCCTTCAGGCCGCATCTGCGGCACTCGATCCGGCTCTGGAACGTGACCTTCATCTGCCTCTTGGTGCTCGGTTTCCTGGCGCAGATCACGGTCATCTATTCGCGCGGATGGATGCTCCTGTTCTACGGCTTGACGCTCGGCACGCTGCTGGCGCTGCGCTACCTGTATGTGCAGATGGCGGTATTCGGCAGCAAGTTTGGATTGGTCTACGCGCAGCGCATCTTTCTGGTCGGCGCCGGCAAGCATATCGAGGATTTCGCCACGCGCTGTCGGCCGCGCACGTTCGGGATCAACATCGTCGGCGCTCATTTCCTCACCCCGCTCGAGCCGGCTGCCACGGCGCAGGAGCGCCAGGCGGCGCTCGCGCGCGATCTCGAGCAGGCCGTCGCCGGGGCGCGTTCCCTGCAGCCGGAGGCGATCCTCCTGGTGATGCCCTGGCACGACGCCGACACGATCGAATACTGCGCCGACACGCTGCTCAAGCTGCCGGCCGAGATCCATCTCGGGGGCGAGCACATCCTGGACCGCTTCGAGGAAGTGCAGCTCCTGAAGGTCGGCTCGATGGCGAGCCTGCAGTTGCGGCGCATGCCGTTGTCGCGCCTGGAATTGCTGGAGAAGCGCGCCTTCGACCTCATCTTCGCGTCGGTGGCGCTGCTGCTGCTGACGCCGCTTCTGGTCGCGGCCGCCGTTCTCATCAAGCTCGACAGCGCCGGCCCTGTATTCTTTCTGCAGCGCCGCTTCGGCTTCAACCAGAAGCCGTTCCAGATCATCAAGTTCCGATCGATGCGCACCCAAGACGACGGCCCGGTCGTCCACCAGGCC
Organism: Xanthobacteraceae bacterium; assembly: GCA_036522235.1. Classification (GTDB taxonomy): domain Bacteria; phylum Pseudomonadota; class Alphaproteobacteria; order Rhizobiales; family Xanthobacteraceae; genus VAZQ01. Next base: position 35,320 of record DATDGG010000011.1, on the reverse strand, counting down.
AAGCGGGACGATCCGCGCGTGACCCGGATCGGCTATTGGCTGCGCCGATGGAACGTCGATGAGATGCCCCAGCTGTTCAATGTCATCAAAGGCGACATGTCGCTGGTCGGACCGCGGCCGCACGCGCTCGCGCACGACCGCGACTTCGAGCGCCGCATCTCGACCTATGCCCGCCGGCACAATGTCAAGCCCGGCATCACCGGCTGGGCGCAGATCCACGGCCTGCGCGGTCAAACCGATACCGACGAAAAGATGCGCCTGCGCGTCGAGCACGATCTCCACTACATCGACAATTGGTCGGTGTGGCTCGACCTGCAGATTCTCGTCCGTACCGTGATCTCGCCGGCGTCATATCGCAACGCCTATTGAGCCGTTGGCGTTTTCATTTTGAGAAGATTGCTCTGCGGTGAAGAAGCGGCTCGAATGGCAATCGCCGGAGCGCCCTCTCCCCACGCGAAATCGGGCTTACCCGATTTCGCTCACTGGTAGTGCGCAAGTCGAGCAAGCTCGACTTGCGATGGCGAGGGAGTGAAATGCTGTGCCCACTTGACTGACAATTGTGGTTTGTTGATGCGTTGGTGAAAGACGGCTTCGCCGTTGGCACCAGCGAACTCCCTCGCCCCATAGGGGAGAGGGTTGGGGAGAAGAGGTTACGAACTCTGTTGTATTACGCGCAGTACCGAGCAGGGTACGGTGTCGAGTGAGTGGGCGCCGCGAGATCGCGCTAGCTCAGCAGCAGCATCGCGGCGCCGACCGTGCTTGAGACCACCAGGACGGCGGTGAGCCAGATGACGCTCACCAGCACCCAGATCGAACGCGAGCCGCGTGGCTCGCTGCTCGCTTCGGCCGTGGGGGTACGCGGCTCCAGCGTCGGTTCGGCGCGGCGCAGCGCGGTCGCGGCCTGCTCGATCTCGGCAATATCGCGGGCGAGCTGACCGGCCGCAACGGGAGCTGCGGCCGGCGCGGATTCCGAGGCAGGCTTTGGGGCGGGCGCGCCGCCTGGGGTTGCTGCGCTTGGCGCCTGCGCGCCGATCTCGCGTAGCGTTGCGCCGCGCGCCTCGGCCAGCTGCGCGACGACTTTCCAGGCATGATTCCAGTCCGAACTATCGCCGGCTTTGGCGCCGCGCACCTCGATCTTCCACATCGCAAATGGTCCAGTCGCAGTCGAAATAGCCCCGGACTTGAGTACCATGGCGGCCCTGGGCGGCGATCTCTATCGGGCTGTAACCTTAATCGCGGGCCGGCGATCTGCCGCGTGAAGGCGCTCCGCGAGGCGCCGCCATAAGGGCTGCCCCCCAGGCGATCGTCCGTCATTGGCCAAATCCCTGGAATGTTGTATAATAATGACTGGTTCTGCGGGGGCACTCTGGGCGAGAATGCGCGGCAGGCGATTGATCTGGCTGGTCCTGGTGGCTGGCATTGGCGTGGCGGCCTATCTGGGGCTGGCGCGCGGACTATTTTCCGCCAGTGCGCCCTCCGGCCCGCGCAATGCCGCACCCGCCATTCCGGTCATGGCCAGCAAGGTCGAGCGCGCGGATATTCCGATCGAGCTCGCCGGGCTCGGCACCGTGCAGGCCCTAAACAGCGTGCTGGTGCGGTCACGGGTGGACGGGCAGATCGTCAAGATCAACTTCTCCGAGGGCAAGGACGTTCATGCCGGCGACGTATTGGTCGAGATCGACCCGGCGCCGTTCGAGGCGACGCTCGGGCAGGCGCAGGCCAACAAGCTCAAGGATCAGGCGCTGCTCGACAACGCCCGTCTCGATCTCGACCGGGCGGTCCGCCTCGCCAAGACCGGGGCAACCAGCACCCAGCAGCTCGACACCGCGAAGTCCCTGGTGGCGCAGCTCGATGCCGGCGTGAAGGCCGACCAAGCCGCGATCGACCAGGCGCAGGTGCAGTTGAACTACAGTCAGATCCACGCGCCGATCGACGGGCGGGCCGGGACCCGGCTGGTCGACGCCGGCAATATGGTGCGCGCCGCTGAGGCCACCGGGATCGTGACCATCAACCAGGTCCATCCGATCTTCGTCACCTTCGCGTTGCCGGCCGACTCGCTTCCGCGCATCCGCGCCCGCTTGAAGGGCGGCGATATCGATGTGACGGCGAAGGATTCCGCCGGCCGGGACCTGGCCGCCGGCAAGCTGGCGGTGATCGACAACCAGATCAATGCGGCGACCGGGACCATCAACTACAAGGCCGTGTTCGAGAACACCGAAGAGGTGCTGTGGCCGGGCCAATTCGTCAACGTCCGGGTCCGCATCGACACGCTGCGCGATGTGGTCGCGGTGCCGGTCACCGCGGTGCAGTACGGGCCCGACGGTCCCTATGCGTTCATCGTCGGGGCTGATCGAAAGGTGCAGAAGCGGTCGATCAAGACCGGCGTCGTGAACAAGACTTCGGCGGTCATCGACGACGGCCTGCAACCCGGCGAGGTGGTCGTGACCGATGGTCAATATCGCATCGAGGCCGGCAGCCTGGTCGAGGTGCTCGCCAGCGCGGCCCCGGCGCCGGGCTGAGGCGTGAGGCGCAGGATGCACCGATGAACATATCCGCCCCCTTCGTCGTCCGGCCGATCGCGACGACGCTGATGATGACCGGCCTCACCATGGTCGGCCTGGTCGCCTATTTCGTGCTGCCGATCGCCGGCGTTCCGCAGGTCGATGTGCCCACCATCCGGGTATCCGCGAGCCTGCCCGGCGCCAATGCCGAGACCATGGCGTCCACGGTGGCCGGACCGCTGGAGCGGCAGCTGACGCTGATATCCGGCGTCACCGCCATGAGCTCCACCAGCTCGCTCGGGAAGACCCAGATCCAGGTCGAGTTCGATCTCAGCCGCAATGTCGACGCCGCCGCCCAGGACGTGCAGACCGCGATCAACGCGGCCGGCGGCGACCTGCCGAAGAATCTGCCGAGCCCGCCGACCTACGAGAAGGCCAATCCGGCCGACGCGCAGCTGATGTCGATCGCGGTGACCTCCGCCGACCTGCCGATCACGGTGATCGACGACTATGTCGAGAACTATCTGCAGCCGCGAATTTCGCGCGTCGCCGGCGTCGGCGTGGTCGACTACCACGGTCAGCAGAAGCCGGCGGTGCGCGTCCAGATCAACCCGCAGGTCGCGTCCGCGATGGGCATAAGCCTCGAGGACGTCCGCGCCGCCATCGCCACCGCGACGGCCGACTCCCCGAAGGGGACGCTCGACGGCGCCAGGCAGTCGCTGACGCTCGATGCGACCGACCAGATTTTCGACGCCGCGGCATTCGAGCAGGTCATCATCACCTATCGCAACGGCGCGCCGGTGCGGGTGCGCGACATCGGCCGGGCGATCAACGGGGTCGAGGACACCCGCCAGGTGGCCTGGGTCATGGGCGAGCGCGCCGTGATCATGGATGTCGACAAGCAGCCCGGCTACAACATCAATGAGACCATCCAGCGGATCAAGGACATCCTGCCGAGCCTGCAGAGCACGCTGCCGCCTTCGGTCAGGATGCGGGTTCTGGGCGAGCGTGCCATCACGATTCGCTCCTCCGTCGCCGACGTGCAGGTCACCATGGCCATGAGCATCGGCCTGGTCGTGCTGGTGATGTTCCTGTTCCTGCGCCACGCCAGCGCGACGCTCATCCCGAGCGTCACCATCCCGGTATCGCTGCTGTCGACCTGCGCGGTCATGTATCTCCTCAACTACACGATCGACAACGTCTCGTTGATGGCGCTGACGATCGCGGTGGGGTTCATCATCGATGACGCCGTGGTGATGGTGGAGAACATCATGCGCCACATCGAGCAGGGCAAGCGCCCGCTCGAGGCGGCGCTGGTCGGCTCGAGCGAGGTCGGCTTCACCGTCCTGTCGATGACCCTGTCGCTGACGGCGGTCTTCATCCCGCTGCTGCTCATGGGCGGCCTCATCGGACGGCTGTTCCGTGAGTTCGCGGTGACCGTGAGCGTGGCCATCCTGATGTCGGGTGCCATCGCCTTGACCTTGACGCCGATGATGTGCGGCTGGCTGCTGCGGCCGCACCGGGAAGCGGACCGGGAATGGCGAGTCCTGGAGTACCTCGAGCTGGCGTTCCAGCGCTCGCTCGGCTTCTACGCCCTCACGCTGCGCTGGGCGCTGCGCCACCGCGTGTTCATGCTCCTGCTCATGGCCGCCACCATGGCCGGGACGGTCTACCTCTATACCAGCATTCGAAAGGGCTTCTTCCCGCAGCAGGACAACGGCATCATCGCCGGCACGCTGGAGGCGGGCCAGGACATTTCATACGCCGCGATGGTCGAGCGCGTGCATGAGATGGCGAAGGTCGTGACCGCGGATCGCGACGTGCGCACCGTCTGGTACTGGGTCGGCGCTAATCCGACCGTCAATACCGGCCGCATGCTGATCGACCTCAAGCCGTTCGACCAGCGCACCGCGACCGCCACCGAGGTCGTCGCTCGGCTGCGGCGGGCCACCGCCAAGGTCCCCGGCATCGCCTTCTTCGGCCAGGCCCGGCAGGATGTGCAGATCGGCGCGCGCGTCAGCAAGACGCAGTATCAATACACGTTGCAGGATGCCGACGTCGCAGAGCTGTTCAAATGGGCGCCGATCATGCTGGCCAAGCTCTCGGCGCTGCCGGAGCTGGCCGACGTGACCGGCGACCTGCAGGCGACCGCGCCGCGCATGATGATGAAGATCGACCGCGATGCCATCGGCCGCCTCGGCATCACGCCGCAGATGATCGACGACACGCTCTATGATGCCTTCGGGCAGCGCAACGTCGCCACCGTCTTCGGGCAGCTCGATCAGCACAAGGTCATCCTCGAGGTCGATCCGAGCTTCCAGCAGGACGCGTCCTCGTTGCAGGCGCTGTACGTGCGCTCCCCGCTGACCGGACAGATGGTGCCGTTGTCGACGCTGGTCAGGCCGGAAATCTCGGTGTCGCCGCTGACCATCAATCACCAGGACCAGTTTCCCTCGGTGACCTTGTCGTTCAACCTGGCGCCGGGGCATTCGCTCGGCGACGCGCTGAACGCGATCGCGGACCTCGAGCGCGTGAGCGCCAAGCCGGCGGGCCTCACCGCCGTCTATCAGGGCTCGGCCAAGGTGTTCGAGACCTCCCTGCGCACGCAGCCCTATCTGATCGCGGCGGCGATCATCGCGGTCTATATCGTGCTCGGCGTCCTGTACGAGAGCTTCATCCATCCGCTCACCATTCTCTCGACCTTGCCCTCCGCCGGCGTCGGCGCGTTCCTCGCGCTGATGATGTTGGGCTACGACTTCTCGCTGATCGCGCTGATCGGCGTGATCCTCTTGGTCGGCATCGTCAAGAAGAACGCCATCATGATGATCGACTTCGCGCTGGTGGGCGAGCGCGTGCGCGGGCTCGCGCCGGAGGAATCGATCTACGAGGCCTGCCTGCTGCGCTTCCGCCCGATCATGATGACCACGATGGCGGCGCTGCTGGGCGGCCTGCCGCTGGCGCTCGGCACCGGCCCCGGCTCGGAGCTGCGCCGCCCGCTCGGCATCGCCATCGTGGGCGGCCTCCTGCTCTCGCAATTCCTGACGCTCTATACGACCCCGGTGATCTATCTCTATCTGGGCAAGATCGGCAGTCTCTGGCGGCGCGCCAAGCCGCTGGAAGATGACGTCGAGATGGCGCGGCTGCGGGCAGCGGAATAGACTGTCCGCGGCGCGGCACAGCCGGCGCCTGGAGCGCATTCCGTTGAGATTGAGCCGAATTCTGACGGGCCGGTGGGGGAATGCGCTCCAGGTTCTTTGCGTTGTCGCATTTTCTGTGCCGAACCGGCGTCCATCCCCGCCTTCGCGGGGGCAAGCCTTTTCCTGCTCTAAAGGAGTGGCGGCGATGTGGCGTTGGACTGTGGCGCTCCTGAGCGCCGCGCTGGTGGGCCATTCGGCGTTCGCCCAGCCTGCGGGCGGCCGACTCAAGCGAATTCAAGAAGCCGCAACCATCAAGATCGCGTACCGCACCGACTCGCGGCCGTTTTCCTTCCTCGGGGACCGCGCCGGCCATCCGACCGGCTATACCATCGAGCTTTGCACGGAGATTGCCAAATCGATCGAGCGGCAGCTCGGACTTGCCGTGCTGGGTATCCAGTGGGTGCCGGTCGATACGCAGAACCGCTTCGAGGTCATCGTCAACGGTTCCGCGGACATGGAGTGCGGTTCGACGACGGTTTCGTTGTCGCGGTTGAAGCTGGTCGACTTTTCCAGCTTCGTCTACGTGGAAAGCACCGGCGTCTTGGTGAACGCCGGCGCCGGGCTGTTCAGTTTCAACGACCTGGCCGGCAAGAAGATCGGCGTGGTGCCCGGCTCGACCAATGCACAAGCGGTCCGGGATCAGCTGGAGCGACGAAAGCTCGACGCGACATTGATTTCCTTCACCGATCGTCGGGACGGCGTGGCTGCGCTGGCGCGCGGCGAGCTCGATGGCTTCGCATCCGACAAGCTGGTCCTGCTGGCTTTGGCGCAGGCCGCCAATCTGCAGAATGTCGCGATGCTGCCGGAGGATTTGTCGTTTGAGCCGTTCGCGATCATGCTGCCCCGGGGCGACGTGGAGTTTCGGCTTGCCGTCAATGCCGCGCTGGCCCGCTTCTTTCGCAGCGGGGAAATCCTCGCGCTCCATTCCAAATACTTCGGCACCCTCGGCCGGCAGTCGAGCTGGACCGGCGCCGTCTTTACATTCGGAGGCCTGCCCGAGTAGACGATTGTGACTGGGCGCCTCTACGCCGCTTGTTGGCGCGGTTTCCCGGCTATAGGGTGCTGCCGCGGAAAGCACCGGGCCGAAAGCCGGCCCGGGATACCGATGTGGAATGTCCAGCTGGAACCACGATGAAGCGATCTGGCGCCGTTTCAATCGCTTGCAAATTCGGCATCGGCCTGTTGGCACTGGTCATCGCCTCGGCGCATTCTCCGGCACGTGCGCAATCGGCCGATCTCGTGCTGTGCGACCGGCTCGCAGCTGATCCGACCGATCCGGACAAGCCGGCCGACGTCAAAGGCACTCCCGACGTCGCCCCGTCCGATGTCGCGACCGCGATCAAGTTCTGCCGGGTCGCGTCCGCGGCATCGCGCCGCGCGCTCTATCAGCTCGGCCGTGCCTACGTGGTCAATCAACAATTGCCGGATGCCATTGCGGCCTATCGCAAGGCGATCGACAAGGGCAGCTCCGCGGCCATGGTCGAGCTCGGCGTGCTGCTCGCGACCGGATCGGGCGTTGCCAAGGACGAGGCGCAGGCGCGCACGCTGTTCGAGCGCGCCGCCGAGGCCGGCAATCCGCGCGGCACCGTCAATCTCATGGCCCTTTCAGGCGGTGGCGGCGCGCCCGCGGATCCCGCCAAGGCCCGCGCCCTGCTGGCGAAAGCGGCGGCGACGAATTCCGCGGAAGCGCAGTATCAGCTCGGCATGATGACCGCGGAAGGCATCGGCGGCCCGAAGGACGATGTCGCGGCGCGCGCCTTGTTCGAAAAGGCCGCCGCGCAAGGTCATGCCGGGGCGTTGGAGCGGATGGGCGCATTCGCGCAAGGCGGGCGGGGCGGACCGCAGGATGCAAGCGCCGCCAAAGCCTATTACGAGAAAGCCGCGGCGCTCGGCAACGAGGACGCTAAGGCGGCGCTCAAGCGCGTTGAATGTCCCTGGGTGATCAGGGACAAGCGCGGAAACACCCTGACCAACCTCTGCTTCTAGCGCGGCTTTCGATTGGATTGGTTCGACGTACGGGGCTCTCGCCGCCGGCTCGGCCGATCAGCGCCGTGATGACAGTCCGCAATTGAGCCTAAGGCTACAAGGCATTCACACGGCCGTTGAGTTGTCTTGGATTCGGCCATCCTCTCGACGTGACAAGGGTGCGCTAGATCGGTGCCTGATCGTCTGCCTATTATTCCACTGGGGCGTGACTCTTTCTTGTGCTTCAAAGAACTGGGCATATATTGTATGGAGAGGTTGTCTGAGAATCGCCATTTGGAGGTGGCGTTAACCGCAGCTTTGACAATGACCAGGAGAAGGGCGCGATCCCTACCGAAGGCGCAGAACCCGTAAAACGCTCAGGTCCGAAACTGGTCATTCGCATAGATACGCATAGATCTGGAGAGAGCCGGCAACGGCCGCCGAAGGGGCAAACGGGTGCAACACCCGTGAATCTCTCAGGCAAAAGGACAGATCGGGGATTTAAGACCTTAACAAGGAGATCCCCGATGCATGTCGTCGTCATGGGAGCCGGCGTTGTCGGCGTCACCACGGCTTGGTATCTGCGCCAGCAAGGTCACGATGTGACCGTCATCGATCGGCAGGCAAAGCCAGCCGCCGAAACCTCGCATGCCAATGGCGGTCAAATCTCGGTGTCGCACGCCGAGCCATGGGCCAATCCTTCTGCCCCGATGAAAGTTCTCCGCTGGCTGTTCAAGGAAGACGCGCCGCTCCTGGTTCGACTGCGCGCCGATCCTGCGCAGTGGCGCTGGTGCCTTCGATTTCTTCTGGAGTGCACGCCGGCCCGCACCCGAGACAACATTCGCCAGATTGTGGCGCTCGGGCTTTATTCGCGCCGCAGCCTTGGCGAGCTGCGGCAAGCCCTCAGCCTTCGCTACGACGATCTGCAGAAGGGCATCTTGCACTTCTACACGAGCAAGGCTGAATTCGAAGCAGCTCGCGGTCCGGCGCAGGTCATGCGCGACCATGGCTGCGACGTCGAGCTCATCGATGCGGACGAGGTTGTCCGCATCGAGCCTGCGTTGCGGTTCGCGCGCACGAAAATCGTCGGCGGCAGCATGACCTATGCGGACGAGTCGGGCGATGCCTGCGCCTTCACGCGGAAACTTGCCGAGGCTGCCGCCGCCCGCGGTGTCGAGCTCAAGTTCAACACCACCATTCTGGGGCTCGATCAGAGCCGCGGCCGCATCAGCGCGCTACGCGTGCGCACCGCGGACGGAGACTATGCAACCATTCGCGCCGATGCCTTTGTGGCGTGCCTGGGCTGCTGCAGCGCGATCCTGCTCAAGCCGCTCGGCATCGCGCTGCAAATCTATCCGGCGAAGGGCTACTCGGCGACCTTGCCGATCCGCGATCCCGAGCGCGCCTATTCGGTCAGCCTGACGGATGACGAGCACAAGCTGGTGTTTTCGCGGCTGGGAGATCGGCTGCGCGTTGCCGGCACGGCGGAGCTCAATGGTTTCGATCTCGAGCTCAATATGGTTCGCTGCCAGGCGATCGTACGCCGCCTGATCGAATTATTCCCGGGCGTCTGCGAGCCGAGCGAAGCCCAATACTGGACCGGGCTGCGGCCGACGACGCCGTCCAACGTGCCTTATATCGGACGTTCGGCGTACCAAAATCTCTATCTGAACACGGGACACGGAACGCTTGGATGGACGCATTCCTGCGGCTCCGGCCGCGCGCTTGCAGATATTGTGAGCGGCCGCCGGCCTGAGATCGAATTCTCATTTACTGAAGGCGATCCGAATGTGCGACGCAAAGCGCATAGTCTTGAACCGGTAGCCGCGTAAATCATACGCTCGCTGGCTTCATATAGGAGGCGGAGCTGCGAGCGAGACAGGGGGCGAGGGCAAAACGGCGGTAGCATCGTCTCATCAAGCCACATCGACCCCACATCGACCCAAGCCACATGGACAGAGGCGGAGCGCGGAGCTTAAGCTTGCCTGCAAAAGCCAAGAGGCGATTGTGCAGGCGCGATGGGACGTGGGGCTGCGTCCGCCGCAGAGCGTCCCGCAAAAACGTCGGCAATCAAGGAATTCAGGGAGGATGAAGCCATGTTGTCACGGCGCAGTTTTCTCAATGCCAGTGTCGGGGCCGGCGCGGTCCTGGCGACACAAGGGCAACGCGCGGCCGCGCAGGTCGATCGCCGCATGATCGTCGATGCGCAGGTCCACCTCTGGAAAGCCGAGTCGGAGGACTGGAAGTGGGTGCCGGGCCTCGTCCCGCAATTGCCGGAGCCGTTCACGATCGAGCGGCTGGTGCCGATGATGGACGAAGCCGGCGTCGACCGCCTCGTCATCGTTCCGCCGTCCTGGCCGGGCGACCGCAACGACTATGCGCTCGAAGCCGCGCGGCGCTATCCGACGCGCTTCCGCATCATGGGCAAGATCCCGCTGCAGGATCCGAAGGCCGCCGCCCTGCTGCCGAAATGGCGTGAGCAGCCCGGGATGGCGGGGCTGCGCGTCATCTTCAACACGCCGCAGTCGCTGCCCGCCCTCACCGACGGCACGCTCGACTGGCTCTGGGCGGCGGCCGAGAAGGCCGAGCTTCCCATCATGTGCTTTGCGCCCGCCGCAACGTCGGCCTTCGGCCGCATCGCCGAGCGCCATCCCGCGCTCCAGCTGATCCTCGACCACATGGGCACCAGCGCCGCCATGGCGAAGGACAACACGGTCGCGCAGGCGGTCGGCGAGACGGTCGCGCTCGCCAGATATCCCAACGTCAGCGCGAAGGTGTCGGCTTCGCCCGGCCTGTCGCGCGAGCCCTATCCGTGGCGCGACGTCGCGATGCACATCAAGCGCGTGTTCGACGCCTACGGCCCGCAGCGCAGCTATTGGGGCACCGACCTGACCAATACATATGCCCGCGGCAGCTACCGCCAGCGCATCACCCATTTCACCGAGGAGCTCCCCTTCCTCTCCGAAAGCGACAAGGACTGGGTGATGGGACGCGCGATCGTGCAGCGCCTGAAGTGGACGTGAGCGGCCCGATCCTAGTGCGGAACGGCGACCACGGCAGGGGCGCCCCATAGCCCGTCAAAGACGGGCGTGAACCGCCCTGATGGTGGGCGCCGCGACAGGGCCGGGCCCGCGAGGGCCACCCCTACTTCGAGGTGAGCCGGTAGTTCAGACCCACGCGGACGACATTGTCCGTCACCCGGGTGTTGAACGCGCCCGATGTCGTGGTGACGGTGACTGTCGAAAATCCCAGGATCGGGGCATTGGGGACCGTCGTCGTCGTGGAAGTACCGGGCGCGGCGGAGCCGACGCTGCCGAAATCCATGTGCAGGAATTCGCCCTTGACGGTCCAGTTGGTGTTCTCGATAGCGGCTTCGGCGCCGCCGCCGACCACCCAGCCCAGCCTTGTCGTATTGGCGCTCAGGACCGTCATCGGTCCGCCGGGCGGACCGACAGCGAGATCCTGGTCGATCCCGGCGACCGCGCCGCCACCCGTCACGTAGAGAAGCCAAGTCGGTGCCGGGGTGAGGCCCACGCGCGCGCGGAAGGTGGCAAACCACGGCATCTTGTCGTTGACGGTCGCAAGCACGTTGTTGACCGGGTCGAGCAAGGTCAGCGAGCCGCGCTGGCCGGTCCCCTGGATGTCGGCCTCCAGGCCGACCACCCAGTTGTTGTATTGGGCATTGTAGCCGACCTGCCCGCCACCCACGATACCGTTGATGTCGGCCGAGCCGCTCACGGCGCCCGCGGTGGTGGTCGTGACCGTAGTTCCCAGAACGAGGGTCAGTGGTGGCACGCCGCGGAACTCGTTTGAGACGCTCGTGCTGGAATCGCTGAAATCGGTGTCGCCGCGGCCCCAGCTATATCCGACATTGCCGCCGATGTAGAACCCGGTCCAATTGTAGATCGGCTTCGGAGGCGCCTTGAGGATCGGCGCCTTGACCGCCATGTCGGCCGCCGATGCGGGGCCTGCGACAAGGAGGGCCAGCAGCGCAGCGCTTCCAAGCATGACGCTGGCTAGCATGTGATATTTCATGGCGAGTCACCCCTCGAATGCGAGTCGGAATAGACCACTGCCTGGAAATTTAGCATCAACGGCGCCCGAAGGCTGTGACATTCCCGCCACAAATACCACAAATCGACCGATCAAAAATTAGTTAAAGATTGCAATCGGTTGGCCGGCAGTCCTGCTGTTGCAAATCGCCTTGCGCAACCTTGTGCCCGGGGACCCTTGGCTCAATGCTTGCGCAGGAAGGCGAGGACGCCCTGGTTGAAGGCGTCCGGCTGCTCCCAGGCGACCGCGTGTCCGGCTTCGGGAATCAAGAGCCACTCGTAGGCCTTGAGATGCTTGGCCCAGAGCCGGATCGCCGCCGACGGCGTCGTCAGGTCGACATCGCCGGCAACGACCAGGACCGGCGTCGTGATCGAAGCGATCTTTTCGTCCGTATTGGGGGTCCGCAGCGGCAGCTCGACCGCGCCCGGCTGCTTGGAATGCGCGTCGATCTCCTTCCAGCGCTCAACGCCTGCCGGGTTCATGCCGCGATAGGACGGGCTCATTTCCCGCACCTCCGGCGGCTGCCGATCGAACCCCTGTATGGCGGCGCCCTTGCGGAACGCGTCCGCCTCCTCGTCACCCTTCAGGCCGAGCCCGCTCGCCGCCACCACCAGGCTGCGCATCCGTTCGGGACGCCACGCCGCGTAATCGAGCGCGATGTAGCCGCCGCCCGCGGTGCCGATCAGATGGAACCTGCCGAGCTTGAGATGATCCGCGAGCGCGTCCAAATCTTCAGCGACGCTCACCGGGCGCATGCCTTCGCGCACGGTGCTGCGGCCCCAGCCGGGCCGGTCGATGGCGATGGCGCGATAGCCGGCCGCGACCAGCGCCGGCATCTGCTTCTGCCAGCTCTCGGACGTGCCCGTATTGGCGTGCAGCAGAATGACCGGATCGCCGGTTCCGCCCGTATCGTTGATCCAGAGTCTTACATTCGGCAGCTCGACGAAGGCGCCGTCATCGGCGCGCGCGGCCGAGGATGCGAGCGCCAGGAGGAGGAGACCCGCGAGCAAGCCGCGCCGACGGCGACGCTCCCGAACCGAATGCAAGTCGAGGTTCGCACGCATGTCCCGTCTCCTCGATCGCGGAGCCCGGAAGCTCTGCCTCACATTTCACTATAGCAGAAGCGTTCAGGTAAAGCAGATCGACGAGCTTGTGCATCGCTACGCCGAGCGCCATCATGCTCCGGTGCGCCGATCAATGCGACAGCGGAGAACCCAGTGGCAGCGTTCCGGCGCCGGAACTGGTTGGAGGCCTCCTGAAGCAAAATGATTGTACCGACGTGCAATCCGCCAACCGTCGGTCTCTTACGTCGCGTGAGATACCGGAGCGCGGTTGGCAAGAAGCGGGCAACCGCCGATCGCGCGCGACGCATGCACGCCCGCGCGGCATCACAGAGAGTCCGCGGAGAAAGCAGCGGCTTCAGCCCTGCACATTGCAGCGCGTCTGCCGCGCGCGCTTGACGCGCCTGTGCAAATCAGATTATTCGGGAAATTGACACTCGCGAATTGCGCCAAGCACGCCCGGCCGGGAAACCGCGCCGGGCTTTGTTTGCGGCAGGGCGGGCGCCACGGTCGTAGGGGCACCCCTTGTTGGGCGCCCGCGGTGAGGCGCGGACCGGGCGGCTACAATACGGGCGTTTACGCCACAGCCCGCGAAGACGGGCGTAAACGCCCTGATGCTCTTCGACAGGCTATGGGCCGCCCCCTGCGCGACACGTTCTCTGCATTGATCCGCATTGTTCTCTGCATTGATCCGCATTGTTATTTGCGTTCGCTCGCGGCCTATATCGTTGTTTTTGCGCGCAAATCTCCCTGTCATTGTAAATCTATTGTTATTTCAATGACGGCCTTGTTTTTGCGGGAGAATTTCGGTGTGTGGTGCGTGTGGGGTTGCCTTATTGTCCTTGGCGCCCATCGGGCCTATGTGAAGGGCATGCCAGCGCAGGGAACCACGATGCCGCAGACTGCGGCCTCACCGAGGCCAAGGTATTCGCGTGCGCTCGTGGTCGCCGCCGCGTCCGTGGTGGCGCTGCTTGCCGCCACGGTGGCGCTCTGGGCCCACTACGGGACGGCGGTCTTCTACGAGACGATCCTGGCCGGAATTGCCGCGTGCTTGTGACTGTCCGGCGCCCTCAGGCTCCCCCCGCACTTGAGGGGGTAGTTGAGGGTGAGGCTCGGCGCTAGAGAGCGAGTGATAGAGAGCGACCCGCATGACCAATCGCCAAATCCGCATCATGCTGGGGATCGCGGCCTTCCTGGCCGGGGCGGTGCTCACGATGGGCGTCATTCTTCTGGTGGCCCACGACCGCCCGCAGGCGGCCGCGATCGGCGGTCCGTTTCGGCTGACCGATCAGGACGGGCGCAGCGTGACGGAGCAGGATTTGATGGGCCGGCCTTCGCTCGTCTTCTTCGGCTTCACCCATTGCCCGGATGTGTGCCCGACCACGCTGTTCGACATATCGCAGATCATGCGCGCGCTCGGGCCTGACGCGGATCGCACCCATGCGGTGTTCATCACGGTCGATCCGGAGCGCGATACGCAGGGCGTGCTCAAGGACTACCTGTCGAGCTTCGACCCGCATATCACCGGCCTCACCGGCGATCTGCCGGCGATCACGGCGGTAGCCAAGGAATACCGCGCCTACTTCAAGAAGGTGACGATCGACGGCGGCACCTATACCATGGACCACACCGCCATCACCTATCTGATGGACAGGGAGGGCCGCTTTGTCTCGCCCTTCAACCTGAAGCGGGTGACGGAGGAGGCGGCCGCGGACCTGCGCCGCCATCTTTGATCCAACCTGGTCCGCTCCCGCAGGCGGGGGTAGGGGGCGCTCCCACGGGGGCGGACGCGAAGGGTCTATCTCATGCGCAAGACGCGGCCGCGCCCGAAAGCCGGCGAATCGCAGCCCTCACACGTCGCGGACCCGAAAATCGCGGGCCCGAGCGACAAGATCAACATCCCGACCGACCTGCTGCGCACATTCGTCGCCATCTATCAGCTCGGCAGCTTCACCAAGGCGGCGCATCTGTTCGAGCTGACCCAGCCCGCGGTCAGCGCGCATATGAAGAAGCTCGAATCCCTGATCGGGGCTGACCTGATCGAGCGCAATGTCGCGGGCGTGAACCTGACGGCGTGCGGCGAGGAGGTGCTCAAATATGCGCGCCGCATCCTGCTGATCAACGACCAGATCGTCAGCTCGGCCAATCAGCAAAGGACCTTGCCGATCGTACGGCTCGGCGTTCCCAACATTTTCGCCGCTGTCAAGCTCAAGGCGATCCTGACCGAGTGCCCGCGCACGGTCGGAAGCTCGCGCCTGCAGGTCTGCTGCGATCATTCTCCGGGCCTCCTGCGCAGCATCCGCAGCGGCTACCTGGATCTCGCCGCCGTGCTGGGCGACGAAGAGGAGGTGAGCGACCCGTTGCGCTCCTGGTCCGAGCAGCTGGTCTGGGTGCGGGCGCCCGATTTCGTCCACGACCTCGAGCGCGCGGTGCCGCTGGTCTCTTCCCCCAATGTGCTGCTGCCCGACCGCTTGGCGATGGACGCGCTCGAGCAGGCCAATCAACCTTACGAGATCGTGTTCTCCGCCTTCGACAGCCTGGCGCGGCGCTCGGGCGCCATGGCGGGGCTCGGCTATCTGCCGCTGCCGCGCCCGCTGGTCCCCGACGGCCTGGTGATCGAACGGCCCGGCATTCTGCCGGAGCTGCCTCCGGTGCGGATCGGCGTCATCGCGCGTGAAGAGCTCGACACCACCGAGCTCACGTCCCTGATGGACAGCGTCGAGCAGATTCTGAAATCGACCGCGTAAGACGTTCATGCCCGCGCAAGAGCCTGTGAGGAAATTGTCGGTCGCGATCGTTCCCGCGCAAGCGGGCATCCTGTTGGCGCTGTGCGCGCTGCTGATCTTCTGGCTCCCGGGGGCGCGAATGGCCTCCGCGCAGGCGGTTGGGGCCGAGCCGCCCGTGCAGGTACCGGGCTTCTGGGACCCGCGGCGCCGGCCCGAGCGGCCAGACCTGCTGCGGGTCGTCGGCATCCGCTTCCTGACCGAGGTCGACTATCCGCCGTTCAATTTTGCCGGGCCGGACGGCAATCCCCAGGGGTTCAACGTCGATCTGGCGCGCATGCTGTGCGAGGAGCTCAAGCTCGGCTGCACCATCCAGATGCGCCGCTTCGAGACGCTGCTCGCCGCCTTGAACGAGAACCGCGGCGACGCCGTCATCGCCTCGATCGCGGTCACGCCGGAGATGCGCGGCAAGGTCGATTTCACCGATCCCTATTACCGCACCCCCGGCCGGTTCGTGGCGCGCCGCAATTCCCCGATCGACGATCCGCTGCCGGAAAAGCTCGAAGGCAAGAAGGTCGCGGTGGTGGCCGGCACCGCGCATGAGGCCTATCTCAAGGCGCTGTTCACCGAGGTCGAGCTGCGCCCCTATCCGAACGCCGAAGTGGCGCGGCTGGCGCTGCGGCAAGGCGACGTCGATCTCCTGTTCGGCGATGCGGTGTCGCTCGCCTTCTGGCTCAACGGAACCGACTCCGGCGGTTGCTGCGGCTTCCGCGGCGGCCCCTATATGGACAGCCGCTACTTCGGCGAAGGCGTCGGGATCGCTGTCAAGAAGGGCAACGAGACCATCCGGATGGGGCTCAACTGGGCGCTGTTCCGGGTCTGGGAGCAGGGCCGTTTCACCGACCTCTGGCTGCGCTATTTTCCGGTCAGCCCGTTTTAGTGATAGACCGCGCATCCATGTCGTCCGACGATGTTCAACCTGCCGATCTGCGCGCGCTTGCCGAGCGCTCGAACGCCTGGCCGTTCGAGGAGGCGAGGAAGATCGTCGCGCGCCTGCAGCGGTCGCCCAAGCCGGCGGCAAAGCCAGAGGTGATCTTCGAGACCGGCTACGGACCGTCGGGCCTGCCCCATATCGGGACTTTCGGCGAGGTCGCCCGCACCACCATGGTGCGCCACGCCTTCCGCGTGCTGACCGACGACAAGATCCCGACCCGGCTGATCGCGTTCTCCGACGATATGGATGCGCTACGCAAGGTGCCTGACAATGTCCCCAATAAGGACATGCTTGCGGCCCACCTGGGCGAGCCGCTCTCCCGCGTGCCGGACCCGTTCTCCAACGAATTTCCGTCCTTCGGGGCCGCCAACAATGCGCGGCTGCGCGCCTTCCTCGATCGCTTCGGCTTCGACTACGAATTTTTGTCCTCGACCGACACCTATCTGTCTGGCGCCTTCGATGCCACCCTGCTGAAGATGCTCGCGGCCTATGACCGGGTGATGGAGATCATCCTGCCGACCTTGGGGCCGGAGCGGCGGGCAACCTATTCGCCGTTCCTGCCCATATCGCCGCGCACCCACAAGGTGCTGCAGGTCCCGATGGTGGCGCGCGATGTTGCGGCCGGCACGGTGACCTATATCGACCCCGACACCAACGCGCGCGTCGAGACGCCGGTGACCGGCGGCCGCGTCAAGTGTCAATGGAAGGCCGACTGGGCGATGCGCTGGGTCGCGCTCGGCGTCGATTACGAGATGGCCGGCAAGGATTTGATCGATTCGATCAAGCTCTCCGGCGAAATCTGCCGCGCTCTCGGCGCCGTGCCGCCGGAGAACTTTGTGTACGAGCTCTTCCTCGACGACAAGGGCCAGAAAATTTCCAAGTCCAAGGGCAACGGGCTCACCATCGACGAATGGCTGCGCTATGCCGGACCGGAGAGCCTGTCGCTATTCATGTATCGCGAGCCGAAGGCGGCGAAGCGGCTCTATTTCGACGTGATCCCGCGCAATGTCGACGACTATCAGCAATACCTGGAAGCCCATGGGCGCCAGGACGCGCAGCAGCGGCTGTCGAACCCGCTCTGGCACGTCCACGCCGGCCATCCGCCGGAGCCGGAAATCTCGCTCTTGTTCTCGATGCTGCTGACCTTGGTGTCCTCCTCGAACGCGGAGAACGCCGAGACGCTATGGGGTTTCATCGGCCGCTACCGGCCCGGCGTGACGCCCGCGACCCATCCGCGGCTCGCCGCGCTCGTCGGTTACGCCATCCACTATTTCCACGACTTCGTGCTGCCGACCAAGAAATTCCGCGAGCCGACCGCGACCGAGCGCGCGGCGCTGATGGATCTGCGCGATGCCTTGGCGCAATTGCCGGAGGACGCGAGCGCCGAGCAAATCCAGGAAGTGGTCTATGAAATCGGCCGGCGCGAGCCGTTCCTCGACAAGAGCGGCAAGGGCAAGACCAAGGACGGGAAGCCTGGCGTCTCGCTCGAATGGTTCAACATGCTCTACCAGGTGCTGCTGGGCCAGGAGAAGGGCCCGCGCTTCGGCTCCTTCGTCGCCGTCTACGGAATCAAGAACACCGCCGACATGATCGATGGCGCGCTGGCCAGGAGCCAGTAATCACTGTCCCCTGCTACTGGCTCGCCCAGATGATGCGCTGCATCCACAGCACGTCCCGCAAGAAAACGGTGCGCTCCGCGGGCGCGGAATCAATCGAGCGCAGCTCGATGAGCTTGGAGGTGCGCCGCTTGAGCTCGCTCACTGTCACGGCGCCGTCCTTGGTCTTGACCACGACGCGGTCGCCGCGGCGGACCGAGGCATTGGGCGAGACGATCAGCACGGTGCCGTCCCGGTAGGCGCCCGAGAGCGAATTGCCGGCGACCTCGATCGCATAGGCGTTTTCATCGTCGATGGCCGGGAACCCGATCTCGTCCCAGCCCTTGCCGACCGGAATGCCGGCATCGTCGAACTTGCCGCGGCTCTGCGCCGGATTCTCGATCTGGGCATAGCCGATCACCGGCAGGACCTGGGATGCGGCTTGGCCGGTCTCGCCGATCAGCTGCACGAAAATGTCGACCTCGGTATTGGTCGCGGTCAGGGCTTTGGCGACGGACTCGGTCGAAGGCCAACGCTCGCGCCCCAGCCGCGTGATGCGCTTGGACTTGTTGAACGAGGTCGGATCGAGGCCGGCAGCCTTGGCGAGGCCGGAGGGTGACAGGCCGGCGCGGGCGGCAAGCCGGTCGAGAGCGGTCCAAAGCTGTGCATGCGTAAGCATCCGGTTCTCCTCATGCTCCACGCGGACTTTATTCCCAAATATGGCATTTAGAACCCAATTTTTGGCATGGCGGTGCCCCGATCCTGGCGCTCCGCTGCGGATGCATGCCAGCCCGGGCAAACCGGTCGCCCCGGCATTGACTGATCTGCGGTAATCCGGGATTGGTCGAGGATGCCCGACGGAGGCCGACCGCTTCCCGCGGGCCGAGCCGGGGCGCGCGTGCCGACCACGATCTACAAGATTTGTCCTACCGGTTTATGGCGGGAGGCCGAGCGGGCCGGCTTGTTCCGTGGCGCCGGTGTCGACAGGCGCGACGGGTTCATTCATTTCTCGACCGCCACGCAGCTTGCGGAGACGGCGGCGAAGCACTTTGCCGGCGCCACCGACCAGATGCTGGTCGCGGTCGACGCCGGATTGCTGGGCGCCGCGCTCAAATGGGAGCGCTCGCGCGGCGACGAGCTTTTCCCGCATCTCTACGGCACGCTGCCGCTCGCCGCGGTGCTGTGGGCGGTGCCGCTGCCGCTCGGGGCGGACGGGCGCCACGTCTTTCCGGAGCTTACGCCGTGATCAGCCTGTTCGACCGCTTCGCGCAGCCATTGCTCGGTCTCATGGAGGCCGAGAACGCCCATCGGCTGGCGGTCCGGGCGCTCAAGCTGGTGCCGCGCGGGCCGGCTCCGGCGGAGGATGCGCGTCTTTCGGTTCGGGTCTTTGGGCTCAATTTTCCCAATCCGGTCGGCATGGCGGCCGGCTTCGACAAGCATGGCGAGGCGCCGGACGCGCTGCTGCGGCTGGGTTTCGGCTTTGTCGAGATCGGCACCGTGACGCCGCGGCCGCAGCCCGGCAATCCACGCCCGCGCCTGTTTCGGCTACCCGCCGACCAGGGCGTCATCAACCGGCTCGGCTTCAACAGCGAGGGGGCGGCGGCGGTGCTGGCGCGGCTCGCGGCCCGCGCGGGCGCGGGCGGCATCGTCGGCGTCAATGTGGGGGCCAACAAGGACAGCCCCGACCGCGTCGGCGATTACGTGAGCCTGATCGAGACCTTCGCGCCGGTGGCGAGCTATTTCACGCTCAATATCTCGTCCCCCAACACGCCCGGCCTGCGCGAGTTGCAGCAGGGACGGCTGTTCGACGAGCTGTTGGCCCGCGTGGTCGACGCGCGCGAGCGCGCGAGCCGCCAAGCCGGTCTCGCACCGCTCCTCATCAAGATCGCGCCGGACGTCACCTTGAACGAGCTCGACGACATCGTGGGCGCTGCGCGGCGCCGGCGCGTCGACGGCATGATCGTCGGCAATACGACACTCGCGCGGCCGCCGAATTTGCAGGACCAGAAAACCGCGCAGGAAGCGGGCGGGCTCTCCGGCCGTCCCCTGTTCGCACTGTCGACCCGCATGCTGGCCGAGACCTATGTGCGGGTCGAGGGTGCCTTCCCGCTGGTGGGAACCGGCGGCATCGATTCCGGCCGCGCCGCACTCGCCAAGATGCGGGCGGGCGCGTGCCTGGTGCAGCTCTATTCGAGCCTCGTGTTCCGCGGGCTGTCGCTCGTCGGCGAGATCAAGGCCGAACTCGCGCAAGCGCTCGCCGGTAGTCGCGCGGCGAGCCTGCCCGACCTCGTCGGCATGGATGCCGCCGCCATGACGGCGGAGCCGTGGCCGCGCTGATTGAACTTCACCGCCCGCGCGGCGCGCGGGCGAGCCGCAGCAGGAACCAGATCGGCACCACTACGGCGGCCCCGAGCGCGAGATAGCGCCACAGGAAGCGCACCGCGTCGAAGCCCAGGTCCCAGACGTGCTGCACCAGCCGCCGCAGGCTGTCCAAAATGTTCCACGGGTCGAAGCCGAGCACATCGAGGATCACGCCGACCAGGATCGACAGCAGGGCCAGGCGGAAGATCACCGACAGCGGCGGGCCGCCGAAAAACCGGGTGACATAGTCGTTGCTCTTCGGGAGCTCGGTGGGGGTGCTCATGCCGCATCCTATCACGTTGCGGCTTTGCGCCGTCAAACCGATTGCGCTCCGGCCGCGGGCGCGCCGCGTCCGGCTTCGATGCGCGTCAATATGTGCTCCAGCGTCTCCAGCCGGTCGGCCTCTTTGGGGGGCTTGTCCCAGCGCAGGCGGTTGATGCGCGGAAACCGCATGGCGAGGCCCGATTTGTGGCGGGTCGAGCGCTGCAATCCCTCGAAGGCGACTTCGAGCACCAGGCCTTGATCGGCTTCGTGCGTGACCTCGCGCACCGGACCGAAGCGATCGACGGTGTTGCGCCGCACGTAACGATCGATCTCGATCAGCTCCTGGTCGGTGAATCCGAAATAGGCCTTGCCCACCGGCACCAGCTCGTCGCCTTGCTCCGTCTTGGTCCAGACCCCGAACGTGTAGTCGGAATAATAGGACGAGCGCTTGCCGTGTCCGCGCTGGGCATACATCAGCACCGCATCGACCATGAACGGGTCGCGCTTCCATTTCCACCACGGACCCTTGGGCCGGCCCGGCAGATAGGGCGCATCGCGGCGCTTGAGCATGATGCCCTCGACCGCGTCGGCATCCGCGCCCGCAAGGCTCGGATCGGCGCGCGCGGCGGCGAGCGCCTCCCAGGTCGCAATCGGCACCAGCGGGGAAAGATCGATGCGCGGCTCGTCGAGGCGCCTGACGAAATCCTCAAGCCGCGCGCGGCGCTCCGCGAACGGGCGGGTGCGCAAATCCTCCTCGCCCTCGACCAACAGATCATAGGCGCGCAGATGGACGGGAAACTCCGCCAAGAGCTTGGCATTGACGGTCTTGCGATTGAGGCGCTGCTGCAGCACGTTGAAGCTCTGCACCCGGCCCGCGCGCACGACCAGCAATTCCCCGTCGATCGCGCCCGCAAAGCGCGTCGCGTCCATAAGATCCGGGAAGCTCGCCGAAATGTCCTCGCCGGTGCGCGAATAAAGCCGCGCTGGTCCCCCTCCGTCCGCGCCGCGCGCCGCCACCGCCTGCACGCGGATGCCGTCCCATTTCCACTCCGCCATGAAGTCCGCCGGATCGAGCCCGGCAAGCTCGCCGTCGTCGATCGCATGCGCCAGCATTGCGGGGCGGAAGGGAACGGGATCGCGATTCGCGGGCTTCTCGGCGCGGCCCTCGAGCCAGGCGAACAGCTCTTCGTAAGGTGGAGCAAGCCCGGGCCAGATCAGCTCGATGTCATGGGCATCGGTACTGCCGAGCGCCGCCACCGCGGTCTTGGCCAGCCGCGCCGATACGCCGATCCGCAAAGCGCCGGTGACGAGCTTGAGCAGCGCCCAGCGCCCGGTCTCGTCCAGCTGGTCGAGCCAGCGCGCGAGCTGCGCCGGCAGCTCGGACTTGCCGAGCGTTGCGAGCGTGCGGATGACGGTCGAGAGGGCGGGCGCCGCCGTCGCAGGATCGGCGGGGCGCTGTGGCGTCGGCCACATCAGCGCGACGGTTTCCGACAGGTCGCCCACGTAATCGTAGGACAATCCAAACAGCGTCTCGTCGGTGCGCGCGGCGACCAGCGCCCGGATGATGCCGGGCTTGGCGTGCTGGAACGTCAAGGCGCCGGTGAGGGCGGCGAGCGCCCAGCCGCGGTCGGGATCGGCGACGCTGCGAAAATATTCGGTCATGAGCCGCAGCTTGTTGTTGCGGCCGGGCTCGTAGCCGAGCCGGTCGAGCAATTCGGCGAAGCGGTTCATGCCGGCTCGCCCCGCTCGCCCGCGCTTTCCGTATCCTGCGCGTCCTGCGTATCCTCCTCCTCGCCATAGCCGACCAGCGCGAGCGGGCGCGCCTTGAGGCCGCGCAATTCGCAAAAGCGGACCAGCCCATCCTCCTGGCCGTGGGTGACCCAGACTTCCGCCGCTCCGGTTGCGGCGATGGTGGCGGTGAGCCCGTCCCAGTCGGCATGATCGGAGATGACGAGCGGCAGCGCGATACCGCGCTGGCGAGCACGGGCGCGCACCCGCATCCAGCCGGACGCGAAGGCGGTGACCGGGTCGGGGAAGCGCCGCGACCAGAGCTCGTTCAAGGCCGAGGGCGGACACAGCACGATCGCGCCCGCAAGCTGCGCCTTGTCGGCGTCGCGCGCGGCTCGCAACTCGCCGAGCGCGATGCCGCAGTCTTGGTAGTAGCGCGTGATGCTCGCAAGCGCGCCATGCAGGTAGATCGGCGGCGCGTAGCCGCCCTTTCGAATCAGCGCGATGACGCGCTGCGCCTTGCCGAGCGAATAGGCGCCGACCAGATGGGCGCGTTCCGGAAACAGCGCGACCGACCGCAGGAGTTTCGCAATTTCGCCGTCCGGATTGCCGTGGCGAAACACCGGCAAGCCGAAAGTGGCCTCGGTGATGAAGACGTCGCACGCGACCGGCTCGAATGGTGCGCAGGTCGGGTCGGCCACGTCCTTGTAGTCGCCGGAGGCCACGATTCGCAGGCCGTCATGGGAGACCGCGACCTGTGCCGAGCCGAGCACGTGGCCGGCGGGATGAAGCGTCACCGTGGCGCCGCCGAGGTTCAGGCTTTCGCCGTAGCGCGCCGCCTGGACCCTGCCGGCGAAGCGGTTGCCATAGCGCAGCGCCATCAGGTCGAGGGTCTCCTGCGTGGCCAACACGCTGCCGTGGCCTGGGCGGGCATGGTCGGAATGGCCGTGCGTGATCACGGCCTTGTCGACCGGCCGGGTCGGGTCGATGTGGAATCCGCCAAGCGCGCAATAAAGCCCGGCAGGGGTCGGCAGCAGGAGCTGTTCGGGGCGCATTTGCCTTAGATATGTCATAGCTTTGCGGCTGCGAGCTTCGATGAACCTTGACGCGAGATTTGCCCGTGCAACCGCTCTTCATGTCCTCCGGCGATCTTCTTGTCGACCGGCGCTACCGATGGGCGCTCGACTATCTCGCCGGCGGCGATCGGGCGGGCGCGGCCGACCTTCTGGAGCAGGTGATCGCCGCCGCTCCGGCCTTTGCCGCCGCCTGGTTTACGCTGGGGGACATCCGCGAGGCCGAGGGCAGTCGGGAGGGCGCCGCCGCGGCCTTTCTGGCGGCCCGCGATGCCGATCCGCAGGACTATCACGGCGCGCGCCTGCGCCTCGCCCGGCTCGGATTGGGCGAAGCCACGCCTGCCCTGATGGAGGCCCATATCCGGCGCCTGTTCGATCAGCACGCCCCGCGTTTCGATGAAAGCCTGCAGCATCTCGACTATCGCGGCCCGCAATTGCTGGCGCAGGCACTCGGCGCAGTGACGCGCGCCGCCGGCCGAGCGATGCGGTTCTCCGCCATGCTCGATCTCGGTTGCGGCACCGGCCTCTCCGGCGCCGCCTTGCGGGCCACGGTCGATCGCCTCACCGGCGTCGATCTTTCCGCCGCCATGATTGATCAGGCGCGGCGCAAGTCGCTCTATGACCGGCTCGAGATCGGCGAGCTCATCGCATTTCTGGCGGCCGAAGCCGCCAATAGAAGGCGCTACGATCTGGTCCTGGCGGCCGATGTCCTGGTCTACATGCACGACCTGACAATCGCCGCGGGTGCGGTGCGGGGGGTGCTGGCGCCCGCCGGCCTGTTCGCCTTCACGGTCGAGACCCATGCGGGCGAGGGGGTGTTGCTGCGCGAGAGCCTGCGCTACGCGCACGGCGCCGGCCATGTCCGCGCCGCGATGGCGGGCGCGGGCTTGAACCTCGTCCACATGGCCGAGGTTGCGACCCGCGCCGAAAGGCGCGCGCCGGTGCCGGGCCTGTTGGGGGTAGCCTCCACATGCTAGAACGGAGGTATCGCTGGGGGCGGCGCGAGTCGCCGGGACAAGATGACCACCGAATTGTTGATGCTGGCGCTGAGCGTGGTGCTGGGATTTGTGCACATCATTGCCAGCACAATCGCAACGACCCACCAATACGGCACGCAATGGAATCTGAGCGCGCGCGATGACCCGATGCCGCCGCTGCAGCCCATCGCCGGCCGGCTGAGCCGCGCCCAGCATAATTTCTTGGAGACGTTTCCGCTGTTCGTCGCCGTCGTCCTGATGGCCGATGCCGCCAATCGGCACGGCGCGCTGGCGGTCTGGGGCTCGCAAATCTATTTCTACGCGCGCGTGCTCTACCTGCCGATCTACGCGGCCGGCGTTCCGGTGCTCCGCACTCTGGTGTGGACCGTGGCCGCGGTGGGCATCGTCATGGTGCTGGCCGCGCTGTTCGAGTACTGAGTCGAAATCCGGCAGTCGCAGGAAGCGCTCCCTCTTTCATCCTCATCCTCGCAACCGAGGGGGGCTCACTTCAGGTTCTTGAGCACCCATTCATCGACCACCTTGGCGATCTCGAGGTTGTTCCTTTCGATCATCACCATGTGGCCGTTGCCGCGGATGCCTTTGTCCTGCAAGCGGATATGCTCGGTCTTCACGCCCGCTTGGGTGAGATACTTCGCGGTGCAGTGGTCGTAGACTTGGTGATAGGAAGCCTCCGCCGTCATCACCATCACGGGAATGTTCTTGAGATTGACGAGCTGGCGGGCCGGCGCCCTCTGCATCCAGCACACGAACAGGTCGGGACCGTCGGGCTTGGCGTCGCGCTCGACCGCAAGCTCGCTTGCATTCTTGATGGGCGGATCATAGGCGATCGGGATGTCGGTCGGCCCGAATGCGCGCGCCTTGCCGGTGCCGATGATGGCTGCCTCGAACGGCGGTCCGGCAGGCTCGATGGCGACGATCGCCTTGACCAGGCGCGGCCGCGCGTCGGCGATCAGCCAGCCGAAGGCGCCCGACTGTGAATGGATGAGAACGATGGCGGGACCGATGCGATCGAGCAGAGCGGCGCCGGCATCCTGGTTGCGCTCCTGGGTCTCTTCGTTGGAAACCACCGTCTCGACCTGGGTGGCGTAGAACGCGTCGAAGATCGGATCGCCCTTCTTGCCCTTGTTGGGTCCCTCACCCGGCCATTGGGTGTGACTCTTGGCCTGCGGCCAGGTCCCTTCGCTCTCGATCGCGGTGAACTGAAACTCTTCGTTTGCCGCCGTGAACATGCGGGTCGGTCCGTCGGAGGGATGCGGGGCGGAGCGGCCGCGCATCGGCTGATCGATCATGTAGACGATGTAGCCCTGCTCGACAAAATACTCGGCCCAGCCTTTGCGGCCGTCCGGCGTTCCCATCCAGTTGGTGGCGGTCTGAGCGGCGCCGTGGATCAGCACCAGCGGATAGGGCCGGCGCACGTCCTTCGGCACCAGCACCTCGACATAAGCCTGGCCTTGCATGATCTCCTTGCCGGGTTCGCCCACATATTTTCCGCCGACATAGAAATAGCCGCGCTGCGCCACCGCCGACTGGTCCACCACCGGTACCGGCAGCTTGGGCGGCTCCGCCCGCGGCGTCGCCGGGGCAAATGCGAGCGCCCACAAGGGTAAGCTGCAGATCACCCGCACCTTGATATTGGCCATGGCTTCCTCCGTTTCCGCTTCCGCCGCGGCTTGTGCTTGTCGTCGGCTGATTTGGCAATGCGCGCGGCCTGGACTTTCGGCATCTCCTCCAGCGGCTCAGTGATGACGCTACCGCACCTGCCCGTATGTACGGAAGGGGCTGCGATGTCTCTTCCCGGCGCGGTTCGGATCTTCCGCCATGTCCGCTTTCCGGCCGCCATCGCTCACGTTTGTGTTTGTGGTTGTAAGATTTAGTGATGCTGACCTCGCGCGCGCTCCGGGAACCAGGCAATGAGCTTAGGCTCTTTGTCGTAGCGCTGGGCTAAGGCACCCCACATCGTACCGGCCCGCTGGTAAGTCCGCGGCGGCGTGGTGATGCGGCACCATCAAACAAAACAAACAATCGACAAATAAGCGACAAAGAACCAACGAACAGATTGGTTGCAATGTCGCACGGTCCGCTGGATTCCACATTGGCGGAGAGTGATATGGTTTGGGCGGGACTGGGCGGTCGCGGTTCGTGAATTGAGTGCTACCGCGCTGCTGCAGCACTTGCGTCTCGATTTGCCGGTGGTCTGCAGCAATCGAAGACGTTTCGATCCTCGGCGCACTGTCGATACGCGATCGAAATGGGTGGACGCAGATCCCGAACGGAACAAGGGGGACAAACATGCGCAAGCTATTTCTCGCGACCCTGGCCTTCTCAGTGTTGCTCGCAGCCTCAATGGCCGCGCACGCAGCCGATATGGCCGTGAAGGCGAAGCCTGCACCGCCTCCAGCGCCTTTGCCTCCGCCGTTTAGTTGGGCGGGATTCTATGTCGGCGGCAACGTCGGGGGAGCCTGGGCCCACGGTAGCGTGACTGACAGCGCCTTCGGCGTGAACTTCAGCAACGGAAACAACAATGGCGTATTCATCGGGGGCGGCCAGCTCGGCTTCAATTACCAGATCAACAACCTCGTT
Source organism: Xanthobacteraceae bacterium (assembly GCA_036522235.1). Lineage (GTDB taxonomy): Bacteria > Pseudomonadota > Alphaproteobacteria > Rhizobiales > Xanthobacteraceae > VAZQ01. Next base: position 8,227 of record DATDGG010000011.1, on the reverse strand, counting down.
CTCGGTGTTGAGGGGGACCTTGACGGGGTGGCGAATAACAACAAGACCGGTAACGGAGTCTTGATTCCGGCCCTCGGGTCGACGTTCCGGGTAACTTCCAACGACAGGTGGCTCGCGACCGCGGCGGCTCGGTTCGGCGTGGCCGTTGATCGTGTACTGTTCTACGGCAAGGCCGGTGGGGGGTGGGTAGGCAACAGCAGCTTCATGGTCACGAACGTGACGACCGGCACATCGATCACCGGTTCCAATACCAATACCAGTAGTGGGTGGCTGGTGGGCGCCGGAGCTGAATGGGCTTTCACAAATAATCTGTCGGCAAAGTTCGAGTATGATTATCTGGGATTGAGTGGCCGAACATTCACTGTTCCGGTCGGGTCCCTGTTCCTCGCTGGCGACACGTTCACCACCGGCAGACGCAATGTTCAGATGGCGAAGGTTGGGCTCAACTACCGATTTAATTGGGGCGGCGGATACTGAGGCACTCAGTGGATGCCGACGACTAAGGTCAGCTGCCGGCACGACTTGGACATTCTGCAAGGTCCGCTTTCCGGCCGCCGGATGCCAGGCCGCAAGCCGCGGTCAACAAGCTTGATTTGCGAGCGCCCGGCCTAGTTTCGCTCGCCCCCTTTTTGCTCGACCCCTTCGCGGTCCGGCGCTAGCCTGGACCGTGTCCATTCTCGAAGCTGCATCGGCACCAGGCCTGTTGCCGCAAACGTTCGCCCGTTGGTTCGCGAGCCGCGGGTGGCGGCCGCGTGCCCATCAGCTCGATCTGCTGGCGAAGGCGGGTGCCGGGCGCTCCGTGCTGCTGATCGCACCGACCGGCGCCGGCAAGACGCTGGCGGGTTTCCTGCCCACGTTGGTCGATCTCGCCGGCGATGCGGCGGGGGGCCTGCCGCAGCCGGCGCGAGGGAGGCTGCGCTCCGTCGGCCATGACGTGCGTCGCGGCGGTGGGCTCAACACGCTCTACATCTCGCCCCTCAAGGCGCTCGCCGTCGATATCGCGCGCAATCTCGAGCAGCCGGTCGCCGAGATGAGCCTGCCGATCCGCATCGAGACGCGCACCGGCGACACCCCGACCTCGAAACGGGCGCGCCAGCGCCGCGATCCGCCCGATATCCTGCTGACCACGCCCGAGCAGCTGGCTCTCATCCTGGCCTCGCCCGACGCGCCCTTCCTGTTCGGCAGCCTCAAGCGGGTGGTGCTCGACGAGTTGCACGCTTTGGTGACCTCCAAGCGCGGCGATCTCCTGTCGCTCGGCCTGGCGCGGCTCTATCGGCTGGCGCCGGCGCTCACCAGCGTCGGCCTGTCCGCGACGGTCGGCGAGCCCGATGATCTGCGCCGTTTTCTGGTGCCGCAACCGCCGGACCGGCAAGCGCTGGCCGATCTGGTCGTGGCCGATGGTGGCGCGGCGCCCCATGTCACTATGCTTGACACTGCCGAGCGGCTGCCCTGGGCCGGACATTCGGCGCAGCACGCGCTCGGCGAAATGTACGGCTACATCAGGCGGCATCGGACCGCGCTCGTCTTCGTCAATACGCGCAGCCAGGCGGAGCGTATCTTCCAGGAGCTGTGGCGCATCAACGACGACGGGCTTGCGATCGCGCTGCATCACGGGTCGCTCGACGTGGCGCAGCGCCGTAAGGTCGAGGCCGCGATGGCGGCGGGCCGGCTGCGCGCGGTCGTGTGCACCTCTTCGCTCGATCTCGGCGTCGATTGGGGAGACGTCGATCTGGTGATCAATGTCGGCGCCCCCAAGGGCGCTTCCCGCCTGCTGCAGCGCATCGGGCGCGCCAATCACCGCATGGACGAGCCCTCGCGCGGCATATTGGTGCCGGCCAATCGCTTCGAGGTGCTGGAATGCCGCGCCGCGCTCGATGCCATTGCGGAGAACGCGCAGGACACCCCGCCGGCGCGCATCGGCGCGCTCGACGTGCTGGCGCAGCACGTCATGGGTTGCGCCTGCGGGGCGCCGTTTCTGGCCGACGAGCTCTACGAGGAAGTGCGCAGCGCCGCCCCCTATGCGGCGCTCGCCCGCGCCGATCTCGACGCTGCCATCGATTTCGTGGCGACCGGCGGCTATGCGCTCAAGGCATATGAGCGGTTCGCCAAGATCCGGCAGGGTAAGGACGGACGCTGGCGCATCAGCCATCCGATGGTCGCCCAGCGCTACCGCATGAATGTCGGTACCATCGTGGAGGCCGACATGCTCAAGGTGCGGCTGGTCCGCTCGCGCGCGTCGCGGATGATCCCGCGCGGCGGGCGGCTGCTCGGCGAGGTCGAGGAATATTTCATCGAAACCCTGGTGCCGGGCGACACGTTCGTCTTCGCCGGCGAGATTTTGAAATACGAGGCCTTGGCGGAGGACGAGGTCTATGTTTCGCGCGCCACCGCCGACAACCCGAAAGTCCCGGCCTATGAGGGCGGGAAATTTCCGCTCTCGACCTATCTGGCGGATCGGGTGCGCGCCATCATCTCCGACCGCGACGCGTGGCGCGGCCTGCCGGAGCAGGTGCGGGAATGGCTCAAGATCCAGGACTGGCGCTCGCTGGTGCCGGGGCGCCGCGAGCTTCTGGTCGAGACCTTTCCGCGCGCCGACAAGCACTACCTGGTCTGCTATCCGTTCGAAGGCCGGCTCGCCCACCAGACGCTCGGCATGCTGCTCACGCGCCGGCTCGAACGCGCGCGGCTTCGCCCGCTCGGCTTCGTGGCCAACGAATATGCGCTGGCGGTCTGGGGACTGGGGGATGTGGCCTTGCGCATCGCGCGCGGCGAGCTCGCGCTCGACGCGCTGTTCGACGAGGACATGCTCGGCGACGACCTCGAAGCGTGGCTTGCCGAATCGGCGCTGATGAAGCGCACCTTTCGGACCTGCGCCATCATTGCCGGCCTGATCGAGCGCCGCTTCCCGGGCAAGGAAAAGTCGCGGCGGGAGGTCACCATCTCGACCGACCTGGTCTATGACGTGCTGCGCGCCCATGAGCCGGCGCACATTCTGCTGCGCGCCGCGCGGGCCGATGCCGCGACCGGCCTCTTGGATATTCGGCGGCTTGGTGAAATGCTCTCGCGCAGCAAGGGGCGAATCATCCATAAAGCGCTCGATCACGTCTCGCCGCTGGCTGTTCCGGTGATGCTGGAAATCGGCCGCGAGCAGGTCCATGGCGAGGCCGGCGACGCGTTGCTGGCGGAGGCGGCCGAGGAATTGGTGCGGGAGGCGATGCAGTGAGCAACGGGACGGCGCACGCTCCCCGGGCGGAGCGCGGATGCGAGCAGGCGCACGCCGCGATGGCGGTTGCGGTCGCCGGCGTTGCCTGCGTGGGCGATCCGGCCGGCGCCCTCTATTGGCCCGAGCAGGGGCTGCTCGCCGTCGCCGACCTGCATCTGGAAAAGGGCTCGAGCTATGCGGCGCGCGGCGTGCTGCTGCCGCCCTATGACACCGCCGCGACCTTGGCGCAGCTCGCGCGCCTCATCGCCCGCTACGCGCCGCGCCTGGTGGTCGCGCTCGGCGACAGCTTCCACGATCCGGACGGGCCGGCGCGCATCACCGACAGCGATCTGGCGACGTTACGGGCGTTGCAGCGCGGACGCGACTGGATCTGGATTGCCGGCAACCACGATCCGGAACCTTCGGAGGGCATCGGCGGCAGCTTTGCCGAGACGCTCGCCTGCGATCCGATCGTTTTTCGCCACGCACCGCAGACGCAGGCCTGCGACGGCGAGGTCGCCGGCCATCTCCACCCCGTCGCCCGGGTGGCGCAACGCGGCCGTACCACCAGCCGCCGCTGCTTTGCCGGCGACGGCCGGCGCCTGGTGATGCCCGCTTTCGGCGCCTATACGGGCGGCCTCAATGTGCGCGACCGCGCCTTCGCGGACGTGTTCGGCACGCTCGCATTCACCGCGCATGTGCTGGGCGAGCGGCGGCTCTACGCCATCGCCGCCGGGCGGTGCCTGGCGGATTGACAAGGTCAATCCCGGCGGAACACGACCGAGGCGAACCAGCCCGTCAGGATCGCCATCGACGCGGCCGCGAGCCCGTAAAGGAGCCCGTGGTTCTGTGCGCTCGTGGTGACGAATTGCTCGAAGCCGGCCTTGAAGATTTCGAGCGCCGAGGGCGTGCGCGCGATCACGGCGCCGTCGGCGAACAGCTTCACGTCGACCTCGTAGGTTCCGACCAGGACCTCGGCCGGCAGCGGGATCGAGGCGCGGAACAAGGCGGGCGCCACAAAGGTGACGCCGTTCGATTCCTGGCGGTAGAGGCCATGCTCGTCCTTGAGGCTCAGAAATGCCTTGCGGAAAACATCGCCGGGCAGATCGTCGCCTGCCACCGGGTCGATGCGCTGCGGCAAGGCGATATTGTCGAGACCCAGCTGAAGGCGGCGCAGCGTGTCGGCATTGGTGATCGCATCGAGCGGGCGGTTGGTCAGCACCGCGAGATAGGACGGCGCGTTCTCGAACACCCGCGATTCATAGTTGACCCAGATGCCGAGCATTCGCTCCTTGCGAAACGTGACGACGGTCTGGCGCGGCCCGATGACGGTGACCGCGATATCGTAGCCGCCGCGCGGCGACAGCGCGCCGGCCTCGCGCTCGATCCCCCCGAACAGCACGACCTCACGGCCGTTGAAGCTCGGTGTCACCATCACGCGGTGCTCGGACAGCGACGTGATGAGCCGCTCGGCCGCCGCCGGTCGCGCCAGTCCGACGATCGCGGCAGCGGCCAGAAGGATCAGGGCGAGCGGCCGCAACATCAGCCGCCCTCCAGCGGCCGCAGCGTGAAGAAATTTTCCGGCGGCAGCGTGAGGTCGAGCCCGAAGCGGATGCCGACCGCCAGGACCAGCAAGCCGAGCAGGAGCCGCAGCCGCTCGCCGCTGATCCGCTGTCCGGCGCGGGCTCCGAACTGCGCCCCGATCACGCCGCCGACCATAAGGAACAGGGCCAGCACCGCATCGACCAGGTGATTGGTCGCCGCGTGCATCACGGTCGCCGACGCCATGGTCACGAGCGTGAGCACCATCGAGGTGCCGATGACGGTCGCGGTCGGCACGCGCAGAATGTAGATCAGCATCGGCACCAGCAAGAACCCGCCGCCGATCCCCATGACGGCGCCGACGAAGCCGATGATATAGCCGATCCCCAGGACCGGAACCGCGGAGACATAGATACCGGACCGCTTGAATCGCAGCTTGAACGGCAATCCGTGGATCCAGGTGTGGCTCCCTGGCCGGCGCAGCTCGACCGGCTTGCCTTGCCGCGCCCGCATGATCGCGCGCACGCTTTCGACCACCATCAGGCCGCCGACGATGCCGAGCAGCAACACATAGGAAATGCCGATCGTGATATCGAGCTGGCCGAGCGCGCGCAGCGTGGTGAACAGCCACACCCCGGACGCGGTGCCCGCAATGCCGCCGGCGAGCAGCAAGCCGGCCAGCGGTATGTCGATCGTCCGTCGCCGCCAGTAGCTGATCGCCCCCGAGCACGACGATGCCGCGATGTGGCTGGAGACGGTCGCCACCGACACCGCCGGCGAGACGCCGAGAAAGATCAGCAGCGGCGTCATCAGGAACCCGCCGCCGATACCGAACATGCCGGAGATGAAGCCGACCGCGAGCCCCATTCCCAAGATGAGAAAAATGTTCACCGGCAGGTCGGCGATCGGAAGATAAATCTGCACTGGATGGTCCGTCGGTTCGAGCGATCGGAACGGCGGCAAGGGCCGCCATGCGACCCGACGCTTCAGCCAGCGATAAAGCATTTTCAGGGAAAGGGGAAACCGGTTTTCGGAAATCCGGTTGCGCGGGAATTGCCGTTGAGCGGGCCGCGATGCCGGGCGGAAATGACGCGGCTTTCAGCGTCCGGGAGGCGGGGCCGTATGGTCGGGCTTGGGTCCGCCCGCACGCGGCTTGGGGTTGGCGGGCGGTGCTGCGGCGAGAGTGTCCCAGCCGCCCGGCGGGACCACCGCCTGCGTGGCGGCTTCGGGTTGCTCCAGCGGGGCCCAGGCCTGCGCCGCGGCCTTGGCGGCCGCGAGCGACTGCGGGTCCATGCGGCCGCCCACGTCGTCGCGCTTAGTGGCCGATTCCTTGTCGCCATCGCGCGCCGCCAGCGTGAACCATTTGTAGGCCTCCGGCAGGTTCGGCTGCATGCCGATCCCGCGCCCGAACAGTATTCCGAGATTGTACTGGCTGTCGGTGAGGCCGTAGTCGGCCGCCTTGCGGAACCATTTGGCGGCGTTCTGATAGTCGGGCTTGCCGTCGATGCCCTCGGCATAGAGCACCGCGAGATTGTGCATCGCCTTGGCGTTGCCGGCCTCCGCCGCCGCCGTATAGAGGCGCCGCGCGGCCTCGAGGTCCTTCTTGACCCCGAAACCCTTCTCGTAGAATCCGCCGAGACGGAATTGCGCGATCGGCAGTCCTTGCTTGGCGGCCCGGTCGTACCACTCGGCGGCCTCGGCCAGATTTTCCTGAACGCCGCGTCCTTCGGCAAAGCGCTGGGCGATCTCAAATTCGGCGGCGGCGTCCCCCTTGGCGGCAGCTGCCCGCAAAGTGCCGCCGATCGCTGCCGGCAGCTTGTCGACGCGGGCCCCGTGCGCGGGCGAAGCCGCCACCGGCTCCGCGGCCGCCACCGCCGTGGCCGGCGCCGGCATTGCCGCGAATGGACGCGATATTGTGCCGGTGATGTCTTTCTCGACCACCCCCGACGGGCTGGCGGGTGCGGCGGCGGGCGATTGCTGCGCGGCCGCCACCGGCAAGGTTGCGGGAGGGATCGGAGCGGAGGCTTCGCCGCCTGCGGGGCTGATCATCGATTGTCGGCCTGGTGCCGCGGCCGCGGGCGTTTTTGTTCCCGGCGCTGTCACGCCATCGGGGCTCGGAACGGCGGTCTCGCCATCGCCTTTCGGCGCGGTTTGGATTTCCGCGGGCCGCGACCTGTCACCCGATTCGTCGGAGGATCCGAACAGGCTCACCACCACGTGCACCGAGCTCAGCACGATCAGGACCACGCTCACGGCGACCAGCAGCGAGCGCACGCGGCCGCCCCATCCGCCCGCGAGTTTGGGCCTTGAAGTCTTGTCGGCGGCTACCGCCGGCGCGCGCTTCTCGCCGCCGGCCATGCCCTCGCTGTTGGCGGCCTGCGCGGCGCGGCGGGCGGCGGCGATGAAGTTCGACTTGCCATCCGGATCGGGAACAGCCGGCGGCTTGACCGCCCCAAGCGCAGCTTCAGATGCCGCAATGCGATCGACCGGGGAATTGCCGGTCCGTCCGCGCGTGGCGCCTGGCTCGAGCGGATGATCGGGCGGCAGGTTCGGATCAATGGGCCGATGCTCGGGCGGTGCCGGGCCCGCAGGCGCCGCAACGGTGGGAGCGGCGGGCCGCAGCGGCGCCAGAGCCGCCATCGCCGCGGCAATTTCCGCAGACCTCTCAGCAGGTGCCGCGGCGGCCGCCGCAATCGCCGGCACGGCCGGCGGCGGGCCGGCACTTCGCATGTCGGTCTCGATCATGGCGAGACGATCGACCAGCTGCTCGAGCGCGCCCTGCACGGTTTCGAGCGAAGTCCTGGTCTGTTGCACGTCCTGCCGTAGCGATTTGACCTCGGGCGACGGCGCCGTGATGATGCGTTCGAGCTCCGACCGGCGTTGCCGCTCGAGATCGGCCATCAGCTCGGCGAGCCCGCGTTCGATGGTCTCGAGATGATCGAAGCGGGCATTGGAAGTGTCGAGCCGCTCGACCAGGCTGGTGATCCGCTCCTCGAGCTGGTTGACCACCGCCTGATCGGAGCGGGCCAAGCCAAGCTGTTCGAGTCGATCGGCAAGCCCCCTGACGAGGGCGTCGAGATCGCTCGGCACGGCCGTGCCCGCCGGCTGACGCGTTTCAAGCGCGTCTGCCATCGAGGAGAGGCGCTGCTCGAGCGTCGACAGGAGATCAACTCCGCTACTGGCGGAGCTCGCGATCTGGTCGACCTTGGCGGCGAGGCCACGGACGTCATCGGAGAGTTTCGCCAGCGCACCGTCGGATGCCACGTGGGTGGCGATGCCGCGCAGTCCGACGATGGCGCCTTCGAGCTGCTGCATCGATGCCGGGTCCTCGGCATTCGCGGCGATGCGGTCGATCTTGCGCGCGAGCTCCCGTACGGTTTCCTCGACGCCGACGAGACTCTCGGCGGGCGTCAGGGCGTGCAGCGCATCGCGTATTTCGGCTAGTCCGCGCTCGATCCCGGCAATGGCGGCCTCGGTGGCGTC
>DATDGG010000010.1:0-12499 GCA_036522235.1 Xanthobacteraceae bacterium | reverse complement strand
TGTTCCAACTGATCGAGGGAACGCAGGTGAGGGCGCATCGGGATAGCGAGCCGCGCCGCGGCCGCGGCATGCACCGCCTCCGGCACGCCGGCGGATTCGCGGCCGAACAGCAGCAGGTCGTCGGGGTGGAACGCGTGGTCGAGATAGGACATGTCGGCCCGCGTCGTGAACAGGACAAGCCGGGCGGAGGCTTTTGCGTGCCAGGCCGCAAAGGCGTGCCAGCTCGCGTGCCGCTGCAGGCTCACCTTGTCGAGATAATCCATCCCGGCGCGGCGGAAGGCGCGGTCGGAGGTCGGGAAGCCGGCCGGCTCGATGATATGCGCCTCAACGCCGAGGCAGGCCGCGAGGCGCAGGATCGTGCCGGTGTTCTGGGGAATGTCGGGCTCATAGAGCGCGATCCGCATTGGCCCCATCCGGGTTGGCCCAAATCTCGATCATGGCCCGCCCGGCAGGCGCGCCCGCCGGGGCGGCAAGGGCGCCGGCAATTCTGTGCGGCCCCCGCGGGAGGGGGCGTTGGCGCACTTGCACTCCCACGTCAAGGGTGCCAATAGAACCGCTGGGTCGTCCGCTTGGCCTCCCGTCTCCGGGACGGAAAGCGGCCGGTTCACCCGCTGCTGCCGGGTGGCGCCCGTTTCGGGCGTGAAGGGTGCCAGGGCGGTGGATTCGCACGGGGTGGATCGAGGGATTAAGAGAGGGATCGCAAACGTGACAACGATGTCTTCGGCCGAGCCGACGCGTCGCGATTTTCTTTATATCGCAACCGGGTCCGTTGCGGCCTTCGGAACGGCGGCGGCGCTGGTGCCGCTGGTGACGCAGATGAATCCGGACGCTTCGACGGTCGCGGCCGGCGCGCCGGTCGAGATCGACCTAGCCCCGATCGCCGCCGGGCAGATCGTCAAGGTGTTCTGGCGCAGCCAGCCGATCTATATCAGCCACCGGACCCAGAAGGAGATCGATGAGGCGCGCGCCGTCGACATCAACAGCCTGCGCGATCCGCAGAGCGACGAGTCGCGCGTCAAGTCCGGCCACGACCAGTGGCTGGTGCTCATCGGCATCTGCACCCATCTCGGCTGCATCCCGCTGGCGCATCAGGGCGACTATGACGGCTGGTTCTGCCCCTGCCACGGATCGCAATACGATTCGTCGGGACGCATCCGGCAGGGTCCGGCGCCGCTCAACCTGCCGGTCCCGCCCTACCTGTTCCTTTCCGACAGCAAGATTCGCATCGGCGAAACCGAGTCGGCCCACACCTAAGGTTGCACCATGAGCGGACAATCGACCTACAAGCCATCGAGCCCTGTCATGCAATGGCTCGAGCGGCGGCTCCCGATCGGCGGGCTGATCTATTCCTCCTTCGTCGTCTATCCGATCCCGCGCAACCTGAACTACTGGTGGACCTTCGGCGGCATCCTCGCCTTCATGCTGGCGCTGCAGATCGTCACCGGCATCGTGCTGGCGATGCACTATACGCCGCACGTCGACCTGGCTTTCAACTCGGTCGAAACCATCATGCGCGACGTGAATTACGGCTGGCTGTTGCGCTACGTGCATGCCAACGGCGCGTCCATGTTCTTCCTCGCCGCCTATATCCACATGTTCCGCGGCATGTATTACGGCTCCTACAAGGAGCCGCGCGAGGTGCTGTGGATTCTCGGCGTGATCCTGCTGCTGCTCATGATCATGACCGGCTTCATGGGCTACGTGCTGGTCTGGGGCCAGATGAGCTTCTGGGCCGCGACCGTGATCACCAACCTGTTCTCCGCCATTCCGGTGGTCGGCGAATCGATCGTCAGCTGGCTGTGGGGCGGCTACGCGGTCGGCAATCCGACGCTGAACCGCTTCTACTCGCTGCACTACCTGTTGCCGTTCGTGATTGCCGGCGTGGTCGTGCTGCATATCTGGGCGCTGCACGTGGTCGGACAGAACAATCCGGCCGGCGTCGAGCCCAAGTCGGAGAAGGACACCGTTACGTTCACGCCCTATGCGACCAGCAAGGACGCATTCGTGCTGATCGTGTTCTGCATCCTGTTCGGCTGGTTCGTGTTCTATGTGCCGAACTATCTCGGCCATGCCGACAACTACATCCAGGCCAATCCGGCGCAGACGCCGCCGGAAATCGTGCCCGAATGGTACTACCTGCCGTTCTACGCCATCCTGCGGGCGATCCCGAACAAGCTCGTCGGGGTGATGGCGCTCGGCGCGTCGATCCTCATCCTCGCCTTCCTGCCCTGGCTCGACACCTCGCCAGTGCGCTCGGCGCGCTACCGGCCGCTCTACAAGCAATTCTTCTGGGTCTTCGTCATCGTCTGCATCGGGCTCGGCTATCTCGGGTCAAATCCGCCCGAGGGCTACTACGTGCTCTTCGCCCGCCTGTTCACCATCTACTACTTCGCCTACTTGCTGATCATCCTGCCGGTGCTGGGGCTGGTCGAGAAGACCAAGCCGCTGCCGAGCTCGATCTCGGAATCGATCCTGCACGGCAAGACGGCCGGGGCGAAGGCCTAAAGCGCGAGGGGAATCTCATGATCGTCAAGACCAAGCTCCTCGCAGTGATGCTCGCCGGCGCCATGCTCGCCGGTTTAGTCGTGGTGCCGGTCACGCCGGCCGCCGCCAAGGAACCCGCCACGCCGCCGAAGCTCCACTGGTCGTTCGCGGGTCCGTTCGGCACCTTCGATCCCGGCCAGCTTCAGCGCGGCCTCAAGGTCTATCACGACGTCTGCTCGAACTGTCACAGCCTGTCGATGGTCGCCTTCCGCAACCTCGCGGATGCGGGCGGACCCGGCTATTCGGCAGCGCAAGCCGCCGCGCTTGCCGCCACATACAAGTTGAGCGTTGCCGATCATTTCCCCTCACCCAACGCTGCGGTGATCAGCGCCTTTCCGGCGAAGCCGCCGGATATGTCGGTTCTCGCCAAGGCGCGCAGCTATTCGCGCGGCTTCCCCGGCTTCGTGTTCGACTTCTTTACGCAATATCAGGAGCATGGCGTCGACTACATCGCGGCGCTGCTCAAAGGCTACGAAAATCCACCTGCCGGCGTCACCGCTCCGCCCGGCACCTTCTTCAACCAGTATTTCCCCAGTTATTTCATCGCGATGCCCCAACCGCTGTTCCCGGGTCAGGTCACCTATGACGACGGATCCCCGCAGACGGTGGAGCAATACAGCCAGGACGTCGCCGCCTTTCTGATGTGGGCGGCCGAGCCGCATCTCGACCAGCGCAAGCGCATCGGCTTTCAGGTGATGATCTACCTGGTCGTGCTGGCCGGGCTCCTGTACTTCACCAAGAAGAAGGTCTGGCGCGAAGCGGAAGCGCACAGCTAAGGCGCATATCTCTCTCAGAGCATGATCCCGAAAAGTGGTCACCGGTTTTCGGAAGAGATCATGCTGCAGCAATAAAGCCTGATGACCAAGACCATCCTCGGCATCATCGGCGGATCGGGGATTTACGACCTGCCGGGGCTCGAGCGCGTGCGCGAAGAGCGCATCGAGAGCCCGTGGGGCGAACCGTCGGCGGCGCTACGCATCGGCGAGATCGCCGGCCTGCCGGTGGTCTTTCTCTCCCGCCACGACCGCGGGCACCGGCTGTCGCCTTCCGACATCAACTACCGGGCCAATATCGACGTGCTCAAGCGTGCCGGCGTGACCGATCTGGTCTCGCTCTCCGCCTGCGGCTCGTTCAAGGAGGAGCTGCCGCCCGGGACTTTCGTGCTGGTCGACCAGTTCGTCGACCGCACTCACAGGCGCGAAAGCTCGTTCTTCGGCAAGGGCTGCGTGGCGCATGTCTCGATGGCGCATCCGGTCTCGCCGCGGCTGCGCCTCCATCTGGCGGCGGCCGCCGAGGCGGAAGGCATCGCGATCGCGCGCGGGGGCACTTACGTGTGCATGGAGGGCCCGCAATTCTCCACCCTCGCCGAGAGCCTGACCTACAAGGGTCTCGGCTATTCAGTCATCGGCATGACCAACATGCCGGAGGCCAAGCTCGCCCGCGAAGCGGAGATTTGCTACGCGACCGTGGCGATGGTGACGGATTTCGATTGCTGGCATCCCGACCACGACGCCGTCACGGTGCAGGACATCATCCGGGTGCTCAGCGCCAATGCCGACAAGGCCAAGCGGCTGGTTGCCCGCCTGGCAAAGGATTTTCCGCGCGAGCACGAGCCATGCCCGATCGGCTCCGACCGCGCGCTCGACACCGCTTTGATCACGGCGCCGGAAGCGCGCGACCCGCTGCTCGTCAGGAAGCTCGACGCGGTCGCCGGCCGCGTGCTGGGGAAGCTCGGGTAGCCCGGATGGAGCGCGGCGCAATCCGGGATGGCTGCCCCCGATTGCGCTGCGGCCCATCCGGGCTGCAGCCGAAGCTTGGTCCGTTGCGATTATCCCCGTGGTTCGCCAGAGTGAGCGGCGCCGACATCAAGTCCCAGTTGCGAGATTCCCATGATCAGCCCTCAATTCGAGCACGACCTCAAGGCCTCGATCCGCACCATCCCGGATTATCCCAAGCCCGGGATCATGTTCCGCGACATCACCACGCTGCTCGGCGACGCGCGCGCGTTCCGCCGGGCGGTCGACGAGCTGGTGCAGCCCTGGGCCGGGATGAAGATCGACAAGGTTGCCGGCATCGAGGCGCGCGGATTCATCCTGGGCGGCGCGGTGGCGCACCAGGTCTCGGCCGGGTTCATCCCCATCCGCAAGAAGGGCAAGCTGCCGCACAAGGCGGTGAGCATCGCTTATTCGCTGGAATACGGCCTCGATGAGATGGAAATGCACGAGGACGCGGTGGTGGCCGGCGAGCGCGTGATCCTGATCGACGACCTGATCGCCACTGGCGGCACCGCCGAAGGCGCCGTCAAGCTCCTGCGCCAGATGGGGGCGACGGTGCTCGCCGCCTGCTTCATCATCGACCTGCCCGAGCTCGGCGGCGCCGCCAAGCTGCGGGCGCTCGACGTGCCGGTGCGCACGCTGCTGACCTTCGAAGGCCACTGAGCTTCCCGCGGCCAAGCCGTTGCGCGCGGGTCGTCGCCGAGATTCAATTCGGGCGATGCGGTCCCCACGGGCCAGGCTCGTCCGCTCCGGGATTAGGGTCGCGCGACGAGTCGCCGGTTTGCAGCGGCGGCAGGAATGGCTTCGGCGCAGCGCCGGTGGCCGCGCCGGCCGGGTCGCTCCAGGGCCCCGCCGGAATGGCCGTCGGTTCCTCGCCTCGCTCCGGCTCCGCTTGATCCGGCAGGGTCAGCGGGCCGGGATCGTGCCCGCCGGCAAATTTGATGATCGCGGCGACGCGCTCCTCGATCGGCGGATGGGTCGCGAACAGGTCGGCAAACTCCTCGCGCGGATTGTCGACGCACATTTCCATGACCGCGGAGGTGGCGCCCGCAAGCTCGCCGCGTCCCTCGATCTTGCGCAGCGCCGAGATCATGGCGTCCGGATTCTTGGTGAGCTCGACCGAGCCGGCGTCGGCGAGCAATTCGCGCGAGCGCGAGAGCGCGAAGCGGATCACCAGCGACAGCACCCAGGCCACCACGATGAGCGCAACGGCGATCAGGATCGCCACGATGGCGCCGCCGCCCTTGCGGTCGCCGCCGCCGCGCCGGAAGCTCAGGCCGCCCTGGAAGAACAGGCGGAAGACGAGCTCGGCAAAGAACGAGATCGCGCCCGCGATGATCACCGCGATCACCAGCAACCGCACGTCGCCGTTGCGGATATGGGTCAATTCGTGGCCGAGCACCGATTCGAGCTCGGCATCGTCGAGGCGCGCGAGCAGGCCCGAGGTGACCGTGATGGCGTATTGCTTCTCGTTCATGCCGGTCGCAAAGGCGTTGAGCGCCGGATCGTCCGCGACCTTGAGCTTGGGCATGGTGATGCCGCGCGAGATGCAGAGATTTTCGAGCAGGTTGTAGAGGCGCGGCTCTTCCTGGCGGGTCACTTCGCGGCCGCCGGTGAGCGCGTCGATCATCGATTGGTGGAACCTGTAGGCGATGAGAATCCACAGCACCGTGCCGATCGTGGCCCACGGCAGCGCCGCGATGGTATCGCTCAGGGCGCGGCGCAGGATGAAATCGAGCGGCGCGTTGATGGTCAGCGCTTCGCCCAGGACCGCGCCGGCATAGAGGAGGACATAGACGAGGAAGAACAGGCCGATCAGCAACGCGACCGAGCGCCGCTTGTTCGACTGGATATGGCTGTAGAGACCGTAGGCCGCCATGATGGATGCCTCGCACCGCCGGCCTTGGGCGGGGCGCCTAGAACTTGACTTGCGGCGCCTCTCCGACGGTCTGCCGTTCGGCGCCGAGGTCGAAGAACTGCTTTTCGGTGAAGCCGAGCATGCCCGCGAACAAAGCCGCCGGGAAGCGTTGGATGCCGGTATTGTACTCCTGCACCGCATTGTTGAAGAAGCGGCGCGAGGCCGCGATCTTGTTCTCCAGATCGGTGAGCTCGGCCTGCAATTGCTGGAAATTCTCGTTGGCCTTCAGGTTCGGATAGGCCTCCGACAGCGCGAAAATCTGCCGCAGCGCGCCGCTCAATGCATTCTCGGCCGCCGCCTGCTGGGCCGGGCCCTGGGCGGTCATCGCGGTGTTGCGCGCCTGGATCACGGCTTCGAGCGTGCCGCGCTCGTGCGCCGCGTAGCCCTTCACGGTCTCGACCAGGTTGGGGATGAGATCGTGGCGCTGCTTCATCTGCACGTCGATGTCGGCAAACGATTGATTGACCCGCTGCCGCAGCGCCACCAGCCCGTTATAGACCGTGATGGCGAACAGCACGACCACGACAATGACGCCGAGAACGATCCAGGTGGAGGTCGACATGACGGGCTCCTTGAGGGCTTTGCGGCGGAGGCTGATATGGGGTCGATAGCGGGCGCAGACTAGCGCGGCGGATTTGAAGTTCCTACCCCCATGCAGATGCTTAGGCGGATCGGCACGAGCGCGATCCTCCATTCAAAGCGGTGGATTATGCCTTTGGCTAATCCGCCCTACACCGCCTCGCGCAGCTTCACGGCGCCTTCGAGGTCGACCGAGACCAGCTGCGATACGCCGCGCTCCGCCATGGTGACGCCGAAGAGGCGGTTCATCCGCGCCATGGTGATCGGGTTGTGCGTGATGATGACGAAGCGCGTGGCGGTCAGACGCGTCATCTCGTCGAGCAGGTCGCAGAAGCGCTCGATATTGTGGTCGTCGAGCGGTGCGTCGACCTCGTCGAGCACGCAGATCGGCGCCGGGTTGGTCAAGAACACCGCGAAGATGAGCGCGAGCGCGGTCAGCGCCTGCTCGCCGCCCGACAGCAACGACAAGGTCGCGGGCTTCTTGCCGGGCGGCTTGGCGACGATTTCGAGGCCGGCCTCGAGCGGGTCCTCATGCTCGATCAGCTGCAGCTCCGCGGTGCCGCCGCCGAACAGTTCCGTGAATAGGCGCTTGAAGTGACTGTTGACCACCTCGAAGGAGGCGAGCAGCCGCTCGCGCGCCTCGCGGTTGAGGCTCTGGATGCCCTGGCGCAGGCGCTTGATCGCCTCGACCAGGTCGTCGCGCTCGGTGGTCAGTGTCTTATGCTGGGTCTCGACCTCGTTGAGCTCCTCCTCGGCGCGGAGGTTGACGGCACCGAGACGCTCCCGCTCCCGGCGCAGCCGGTCCAACCGCTTCTCGACCTCGTCGACATCGGGCAGCTCGGCCCCCGGCTTGATCTCGGCAAGCTCGCCGACCGCCTCGGGGGCGACTTCGAGCATTTCGCGGATTTCGTGGGACACGTCCGCCAGCCGCCGCTTGGCGCCTTCGAACCGCTCCTCGGCGCGCGCCGCTTCCTCGCGGGCCGCGCCGGTCGCTTCGAGCGCGGCGCGGGCGTCGCGATCGGCGGCGGCGAGCGCATTCTCGGCTTCGGCCAGGCGGTCGGCGGCCTGCCGGCGCGCCGCTTCGGCGGCCTCGATCTCGCCGATCAGGGCGACGCGCTTCTCGGCGAAGATCTGCGGGGCGTCGACCAGGCTTTCACGTTCGGTCTTGGCCTCCTGCACGCGCCCTTCGAGCGTGGTGATCTGCGCGGCCGCGCCTTCGCGGCGCTCGGCCCATCCGGCGCGCTCGCCGCCGATCGCCTGCAGTCGGCGTTGCGCGAGCTCGGCTTCGCGGGCGAGCGCCTGCGCCTGCGCGCGCAGCTCGGCAAGCCGGGCGCGGCGTTCCTCGACCTCCGCCCGCACGCCCGCGAGCCTGCTCTCGACGTCGGCGGCGGGCGGCAGACCCTCGAGCAGGCGCTCGGCTTCGCCGGCAGCGGCGAGCGTCTCGTCACGGCTGGCGTTCAGCCTCGCAGTGGCTTCGGCCAGCGCCGACAGGCGCGCGGCATTGCGTCCGACCTCGCGTTCGCCAGCCGCGTGCGCCTCGAGCGCAGTGAGCGCGTTGTGCTGCAGCTCGCGGCCGCGCGCGCGAGCGGCGGTCTCAGCCTCGGCGGCGGCGGCCACCTCGGCCTCGGCGGCGGTCGCGACCGCGCGCTTACCCTCGACATCCTGCCGCAGCGTCTTGAGCTCGGCTTCGATATCGGCGAGCCGGTTTTTGCCGGCAAGCCGCCGCGCCGCGCCCGTCGGCGCATTCGCGGCGACCGCAAAGCCGTCCCAGCGCCAGAGATCGCCGTCGGGCGAGACCAGCCGCTGGCCCGGCTTGAGCAGAGGCACCAGGCGTGCCGCGTCCTCGCGCGCGATCACGCCGATCTGGGCGAGCCGGCGGGCAAGCTCCGCCGGCGCCCGCACATGCTGCGCCAGCGGCTCGACGCCCGCCGGCAGCGCCGGATCGGCTGCGTCGATGGTGGCGCCGGCCCAGCGCATGGGCGCTGAGGGATCGACCGGGGCTTCGAGATCATCCCCTAAGGCTGCGCCAAGCGCGCCTTCGAAGCCTTTATCGACGGTCAGGCTGTCGATGACGCCGGGCCAGAGATTCTTGGTATCGACATGGAGCAGCCGGGCGAGCGTCTTGGCTTCGGTGTCCATACGCTGCACGCGGCGCTCGGCCTCGATCAAGGGCGGCCGGGCAACCTCGAGCGCCTGGCGGGCGGCGGAATGCGCGGCCTCGCAGCGCAGCGTAGCGGCTTCGGCCTCCGCCACCGCCGCCTGCGCGTGCTCGACGGCGGCACCCAGCGCGGTGAGATCAGGCCCGCCCTGCGGATTGAGCGTCGCGAGCTCCGCTTCGACCGCGGCGATCTCGGCTTCGATCCGGTTTCGGCGCTCGGTGTGCTCGCGCACCGTCCCGGCCAGCTGATTGCGCTGCGCCGTGAGGTCGGCGAGCGTGCCGGTCAGCTCCGCGAAGGTCTTCTCCGCCGCCGCCAGCGCTTCGTCGTCGGCGGCCACGCGCGCATCGGCGCTCCCGCGCTGCTCTGCGTTCGTCTCCGCCTCGCGCCGCAACGCCGCTTCCTCGGTGGAGAGCCGCTCGAGCGCCGTCTCCGCATCCACGGCCAGCCGGCGCTCGCGCTCGATGTCGGCGTCGAGCTGAAGGAGGCGCCCATCGAGCTCGGCGATGCGTTCCCGGGCGCGCCTCTCCTCGCGCTCGAGCGTCTCGCGGGCAATCACCAGCCGCTGCAAGGCGGCAGCGGCGCCGGCCTCGGCCTCACGCAGCGAGGGAAGGTCGGCGGCGACGAGCGCCTGGCGCTTGGACGCCTCGGCCTGCTCGCCGGTGCGCGCCGCGACCACGCGAACCGCGAGGTCCTTGGCGTGCTCGGCTTCGATGTTCTCCCGGTTGGCGGCGACCCAGCGCAGGTGAAAGAGCGTCGCCTCGGCCTTGCGCACCTGCTCGGCGACGACGCGATAGCGCACCGCCTGCTTGGCTTGGCGCTTGAGCGCTTCGACCTGGCCGGCGAGCTGGTTGATGACGTCGTCGAGCCGCGCCAGGTTCTGCTCGGCGGCGCGCAGCCGCAGCTCCGCCTCGTGCCGCCGCGCGTGCAGGCCGGCGATGCCGGCGGCCTCTTCGAGCACGCGTCGGCGCTGCTCGGGCTTGGCCTGGATGATCTCGCCGATCCGGCCCTGATGCACGAGCGCCGGCGAGCGCGAGCCGGTCGAGGCGTCGGCCAGCAGGATCTGCACGTCGCGGGCGCGCACCTCGCGGCCATTGATGCGATAGGTCGAGCCGGCCTCGCGCTCGATGCGGCGGGAGACGTCGAGGCTCTCATGCTCGTTGAACTGGGCCGGCGCCTTGCGCTCGGCATTGTCGAGCATCATCGAGACTTCGGCATTGTTGCGCGCCGGCCGGTTGTTGGTGCCGGAAAAGATCACGTCGTCCATGTCGGCGGCGCGCATGGCCTTGTGCGAGGCTTCGCCCATGACCCAGCGCAAGGCCTCGACCAAGTTCGATTTGCCGCAGCCGTTGGGGCCCACCACGCCGGTCAGCCCGGGCTCGATCAGGAAATCGGTCGGCTCTACGAAGGACTTGAAGCCGAGCAGGCGCAGTCGCGTCAGTTTCATGGGGGGTTGTTCCAAACTCGGCGGTTCTTGCCTTCGGCCGCTCGGTTGCAAGCGCTGGAAGACAAGGATCGCTATAGGACAAGATCGCTAGAGGAATCGCCGCATCCGCCCGCCCCGAGGGGGTTCAAGGGGAGGGTGCCGCCTCGCCGCAGAGCATGAATCGGCGAACGTGATTCGGCAACAGGAAGAAGACGTTGTCCCGCGCCGCATCCAGCGCCCCTGTGGGAAGCGGGGGCCGCCGCCGGCGTCCCGCGGAAACGGAAAAACCCTTGTCAGCTCTTGAGATAGGGGGCGAATTCCTTCTCCATTTCCTCGATCGACAGGGCGCCGGGGAGGCGTTTGCCGTTGACGAAGAAGGTCGGCGTGGAATTGACCCCGAACTTCTCGGCCGCCTGGTTGCGCACCTTCTCGATGCCCTCGATCATCTGCCGATTGTCCAGGCAGGCTTCGAACGTCTGCTGGCTCAGGCCGGCTTGCTTGGCGATGGCGAGCAGGGGCTGCAACGGCTTCTGCACCACCCAATCCCGCTGCTGGGCGAACAGGGTCTCGATCAGGGGGAAGTATTTGTCGGGGCCGGCGCAGCGCGCCAGGACGAATCCGGCGGCGGCGAGTTGGTCGAGGGGAAACTCTCGGAATATAAAGCGAACCTTGCCGGTATCGATGTAGCGCTTCTTCAATTCCGGAAACGTCGTCTCCGAGAAATGGGCGCAGTGCGGGCAGGTCATCGAGGCATATTCGATGACGGTGATCGGCGCGTTCGGGTCTCCGATCGCCATCTCGCCGAGCGGATTGGGCTGCATGAGCTCGGCGACCGAAGGGTCGTCGGCCAGCGCCGGGCGCACGAAGTCGAGGCCGAGCTGCGGGAAACGGCTCAAGGCCGCGGCGGCGCCGCCGAGCGCCAAGGCAGCCGTGCCCAAGGTCAACGTGCCCAAGGCGAATTCGCGACGGGTGATCTTCAAGTGAGGACTCCGTGTTTCAACTGCGGGGGGCCGGACCGCCGTCATTGGCACCCTCAAGTGGCTATCCCGAAACCCCAAAAGTGGCAATGGCGGCCCATGAAGCCAAGCCCGGTTGCGCGGTCACGTCTCATTGATCGCCGTACCCCGATCTTGATTGCCGCACCCCGATCGCCCGCGCCACGCCGCCGCATTCGGAGGCTGCCGTCGGGTAAGGGGCTGCGGTCAATCGCGTTCCAAGTCCCTTTACGTGTCCTCTCCCAGGTCGCTTCCCATGGCGGCGCCGAGCCTTGCGAGCGCGTCGCGCAGTTTCTCGTCCCTGATCTCCGGCAGGGCCGCGGCGATGCGCGCGGTGGCGGCCGGATCGGGAGCCGGCAAGGGATCGCGCGTCACCGGCCGCGCCAGCGGGGCCTGCCGCAGCCGCACGCTCCCGACCGCCTGCCAGCCGAAGAATTGATTCACGCGCTCGGCGATGACGCCCGACAAATGTTGAATCTCGACCGCAGCGGGGCCCTCGACCCGCAGCAGCAAAGTCCCGGGCTCGCGCGCGTCGCGCGCCTGCGGGGTGCGTGGCCACTGGATCTTCTCCGGCTGCGAATGGGCCGCGATCTCAGCTCCCACGATCTCGCCCCAGCGCGTCACCAGCTCGACCGAGGCGAAGCCCTGCTTGGCGAACGCTTCGCCGAGCGTCTTGCGCAGAATGTCGGCGAGCGGACGCGGCGACGATGATGCCGGCTTGTTCAAGGGGCTTGCCTCTGTCACAGATCGGTCATGACGCTAGCAGGCGCCAAATCATCAGGAAAGCAGGACGCGCCGCGATCGCGTGTTGCTGACCGTGATCCACAGGCCGCCGATCTGCTCGACTGGTATGACCGCCATCGGCGCGAACTGCCGTGGCGCGCCGCCGGCGGCGTCACGCCCGATCCGTACCGGGTCTGGTTGTCGGAAATCATGCTGCAGCAGACCACGGTGGCGGCGGTCGCGCCCTATTTCGATCGCTTCCTCGCGCGTTGGCCGGATGTGCGGGCGCTCGCCGCAGCGCCGCTCGACGATGTGCTCCGCGCCTGGGCGGGGCTTGGCTATTACGCGCGCGCCCGCAATCTGCACGCTAGCGCCAGAGCGGT
>DATDGG010000009.1:0-14121 GCA_036522235.1 Xanthobacteraceae bacterium | reverse complement strand
ACTCGGTTGTTCGCAATCGTTCAAGACGGTTGGTTCGTGAAGTCTTTAGAAAAAACAAATGGCGTGTGCCGTCCGGGGTTGATATAGTCATTAATGTTAAGAGCGGATTGGTCATTCCCGCCACAATTTCCCAAGGAACGTCCCATGACTGCCCCGCATCTCCTGGTTCACGACCCGAAGGACACGGTCGGCGTCGTGGTGGTGGAAGGCCTCAAGGCCGGCACCGACATGACCTGCGTGATCACCGCCAATGATAAGGCCTTCGCGCTCAAGTCCAGGATGGACGTGCCGATCGGCCACAAGATCGCGCTCATCGACATCAAGGCCGGCGATACGGTCTGGAAATACGGCCAGGACATCGGCAAGGCGGTCGCCGCCATCGCCAAGGGCGAGCACGTTCACGTCCATAACCTCAAGACCAAGCGCTGGTGAGCAACATGAGCGAACCCAAGTCGAACCTGTGATTCAGCGGCTATAGGCGCGAGAACGGCCGCGTCGGCGTGCGCAACCACGTCGTCATCCTGCCGCTCGACGATCTCTCCAACGCCGCCTGCGAGGCGGTCGCCAACAACATCAAGGGCACGCTGGCGCTGCCGCATGCCTATGGGCGGCTGCAGTTCGGCGCCGACCTCGAATTGTTCTTCCGCACCATCATCGGCACCGGCGCCAATCCCAACGTCGCCGCCGTGGTGGTGATCGGCATCGAGGACGGCTGGACCAAGCGCGTGGTCGACGGCATCGCCAAGACCGGCAAGCCGGTCACCGGCTTCGGCATCGAGGGCCATGGCGACCTGATGACGGTCGCCAAGGCGGCGCGCGCCGCCAAGGACTATGTGCAATGGGCCTCTGAGCGGAGGCGCGAGGAATGCGATATTTCCGAGCTGTGGGTGTCGACCAAATGCGGCGAGAGCGACACCACGACCGGGCTCGCCTCCTGCCCGACCGTGGGCAACATGTACGACAAGCTGATCCCGCGCGGCCTCTATGGCGTGTTCGGCGAGACTTCAGAGATCACCGGCGCCGAGCATCTCGCCAAGGCGCGCGCCGCGAGCCCTGAGATCGGCGAGAAATGGTTCAAGACCTGGCAGGCCTATGAGGACGAGGTGATCCAGGCGCACAAGACTGACGATCTTTCCGAATCGCAGCCGACCAAAGGCAATATCGCGGGCGGCCTCACCACCATCGAGGAGAAGGCGCTCGGCAATCTCGAAAAGATCGGCCGCAGCTGCAAATATATCGACGTGCTGGCGCCCGCTGAGGCCCCCGCCCGCGGTCCCGGTCTCTACTACATGGATACGTCGTCGGCCGCCGCCGAATGCGTCACCTTGATGGGCGCCGCCGGCTATGTGGTGCACACGTTCCCGACCGGGCAAGGCAATGTCATCGGCAACCCGATCGTGCCGGTGATCAAGATCAGCGGCAATCCGCGCACCATCCGCACCATGTCGGAACACGTTGACGTGGACGTCTCCGGCATCCTGCGCCGCGAGATGACCATCGCGCAGGCCGGCGACGCGCTGATCGAGATGGTGCTGCGCACCGCCAGCGGCCGCCTCACCGCCGCCGAGGCGCTGGGCCACCGCGAGTTTGTGATGACCAAGCTTTATAGGAGCGCGTGAGGCTGCCCTGCCCTGGGGGCGATCAATGGTGAAGGGCCGCCGTCCCGAACGCGGCGGGACGTATCCGGCTATTCATTGCGACGCCTGCGGCGGGCCGCTCGCCTCAATCGATCACGACGAGATATTCAAACACTTTCTCGGCGAGCAGCCGTCCCGCGCCGGGATTTGTCCACGGTTCAGAGCTTGTAGGCGAGCCCAAACCTCACTGTATGAGTCTGCAGGCGTACTCCATAGGACGTCCTGGCCGTGGCTCCCGGCTCCGTCCCGTTAAAGAATCCACCGCTATAGAAATTACAGAAGCCACCCGCGCAGGTCCGCGTGTCGGTGTTGGCCCAGGTGCCATAGTCGGCATAGCGGTATTCGCCGCGAAGCAGCCAGTGACTCCACCAGTTGACCTCGAGGCCAGCGCCGACGGTCCACCCTAGCCGGGTGGTGGAATTGGTGATCGCGGCCGAGCGGAATGCCCCGCCCAGTGCACCGATGCCGCAGTTCGCGACTTGAGCGGTCGCATCACAGACCGAGGTCGCCTCGACGTGCAGCCAGGAAGCGCCGCCCGTGCCGTAAAGGAGAACATCAGGCACGAGCAGGACGCCCACGCGCCCGCGAGCGCTCGCATCCCATGTGGTCTTGACCGTAAAGCTCGAGGCCCCAAAGATGAAGGCCGGTGAGCCGCCCGGATACTCTTCTCCGCCCAGAGTGCGACTGCGGCTCGCCCAGCCTAAGTCGCCTTCGAGGCCGACCAACCATTCACGGCTCACCTGCCAGTTATAGCCCGCGTAGGCTCCGGCCCGGAGCGCGGTATTGTCCAGTGATGTCGGGCCAGGACAGGGGACGAAAACACCGCAATACGAGGTGCCGAGCACATTTGTGAAGGCCGGGAGAATGAAGGTCGACGTCAATGTAGCGGCAGTTACTGACGGATCTACGACCGCCGCCCGCGTTCCGACGTCGCCGCCGATGTAGGGACCGCTCCATGACACGGTCGGCTCTGCGCGCGGAGTGGCCTTGACGGGCATTACTGCGGCGGGCGCGGCCGCGGCCGGCAGCGCGTCGCCAAACTTGTATGCCAGACCGAAATTGACCGTATGGGTCTGTAGGCGCGTCGAATAGGCGGTCGTTGCGGCGACCACCGGCGGAAGGGTAGTTGAAAGGCCGGGCGCAGTGAAGAAACTGCAGGGTGCGCCAGCACATATGCGGGTGTCGTTATTTCCCCAGGTGCCGTAATCGGCAAAGCGGTATTCGCTGCGCAGCAGCCAGTGGTCGCCCACGCCGGCCTCAAGTCCGGCGCCAATCGTCCATCCGAGCCGCGTGGCGGAATTCGTAATAACTGCGGGAGCGAAACCGCCGGGGAGCCCGCAAGTCGAGAAGAAACGTGTTACATCGCAATTGGAGGTAGCCTCAACGTGCAGCCATGACGCCCCGCCGGTGCCGTAAAACAGAACATTCGGCATGACCAGCACCCCCAGTCGGCCGCGCGCGCTGGCATCCCATGTGGTCCTGACCGTAAAGCTCGATGCCCCGAGCGCGAAGGCGGTCGCGCCGCCCGGATACATCTGCCCGCCGAGCGTTCGGCTGCGGTCGGCCCACCCAAAGTCGCCTTCGATGCCGGCCACCCACTCGCGGCTCACCTGCCAATTGATGCCGGCATAGAGGCCGCCTCTGAACGCTGCGTTGTCGAGCGAGGTACCGCCCGGGCATGGAAGACCGGCGCAGGTGGCGGGGCTCAGCACATTGAGAGTAAAACCCGGAGCAGTGACAGTCGCGGCGGTGACCGAAGGGTCGACCACCGCCGAACGCTCTCCGACCTCGCCGCCGAAGTAGAAACCGGTCCAGGATAATGTCGGTGCCGGCGCAACCTGCGCCTTCACCGGCATATCGGCGGCGTCCGCTCCCGCCCCGCCGAAGACAAGCGCAGAGACCACGCAACCTGCGAGTAAGGTTCGCTTCATGGAGAGCCCCCCCAATGTCTTCCGGTGCGTCTTCCGGTGCTGGCGTACCCGCTCTTCGCACGTCCACACACCGGGTTACCGAATCCATTCTTACGGGCCGGCGCTCCCCGTGGCTAGGCCTGAGGCGAGATCGAGGCCGATTTCGCTGGGCTGGTGCAGTGATGCCACACCCGTCACGGACCTCATGCGGACCTTTGGCTACTTCACAGACAAACTCGTGGCCCGCCCTTGCTGCCAAATGCCCACCAAATGCCGGCTGGACGGCATACCGACTAGTTGGTATCTTTACCGGCATGGGTTATCTTTACCGGCATGGGTAATGTTCGCGCAAGCAAGCAGCCGGTGCGGACCGCGCGGCAAAAGCTGCTCGATGCGGCGCTCTCGCTCATCCGTACCAAGGGCTACGCCGCAACGACCGTGGATGACCTCTGCGACAATGCTGGCGTCACCAAAGGCGCATTTTTCCACCACTTCAAAAGCAAGGAAGCCCTCGGAATTGCGGCGGCCGACTATTGGTCGGAAATGACCGGAGCGTTCTTCGCGGGCGCTCCCTACCACAACCACGAGGACCCGCTCGATCGGGTTCTTGGCTACATCGATTTCCGCAAGGCAATCCTCACCGGCAAGGTTCCGGAGTTCACCTGCCTTGTCGGAACGATGGTGCAGGAAATCTACGAAACTTCCCCGGCGATCCGCGAAGCCTGCGACGCCTGCATCAGCGGCCACGCCGGGAAGGTCGAAGCCGACATGGCGGACGCCATCAAACGTCACGGTATACGCGCGAAATGGACGGCTCGCTGCCTCGCGCTCCACACACAGGCCGTGCTGCAAGGCGCGTTCATATTGGCAAAGGCAAAGCGCGATCCCGCTGTTGCCGGAGCATCCATCGATCATCTGCGACGCTACGTCGAGCTTTTGTTTCAACCCGCCAAACGTGAAGGAAAGGAAGCGTCATGAGCACAAACGGCACGTATCTCGCTGTTTTCCTCGGCAGCAAAACCAGTCCGAAAATGGCGGCATGGAACGCCCTTCCCGAAGAGCAGCGGCGGGCAAGAGAACGCGAAGGAATTGCTGCATGGAAGGCGTGGGCCGAAAAGCACCAGGGCGCGATCGTCGGCATGGGTGGACCGCTCGGCAAGACCAAGAAGGTCACTCAACGCCGTATCGAGGATATAAGCAACGAGATGGGAGCCTACGCGGTCGTTCGCGCGGAATCGCACGAAGCCGCCGCCAAGCTGTTCGAAAACCATCCGCACTTCGTCATATTCCCGGGCGAATCCGTGGAAGTAATGCCGGTTCTGCCTATACCAGGCGCTTGATCGGCGACAGCGACGAGAGCGGATTCCGGTCGAACGGAATCGATGACGAAGCTCTATCGCGGCGCGTGAGGACGCATTAACGGCAGCACCCGTCATCACGAGTTGATCGCGTCAGGGGCGCAGCGTCTCTCACTCCTTCTCCCGATAGGGGAGAAGGAGTGATGAGGGGGTTCGGGCGGTGCGATACGGAATCGTCGTAACCCCCTCACCCCACTCTCTCCCCGCGCGAAATCGGGTTTGCTCGATTTCGCTCACTAATAGTGCGCAAGTCGAGCAGGCTCGACTTGCGATGGCGAGGGAGTGAAACGCCGTGCCCACTTGACCCAACAATTCTGATTTGTTGATCTATTGGTGAAAGACGCGGTGCACGGCGATCTTAAATCAGCGCACACCGCCTTTGTTGAGCACCGGCCCGGTAAAGCCTTCGAGACGCGTGCGCAGGTCGGCCATCTGCGCCGCGTTGGTGACGAACTCTACGTAGTCGTTGGCGAGCTTGTATGAGAACAGGGGATTGAACCCCGCGGGCGGCGGCACGTCGGTGCGGGCCGAGAACACGCCCGTGCGGCTCTGTTGCTCCTTCGCCATGTACCAGGTCAGGAAGAGCTTCGCCGCGTTGGGATGCGGGGCATCCTTGAATATGCCGGTGGTGAGCGTGAATATCGGTGTCGGGTCGTCCGCCGAAAGCATGAACTCGATCGGCTGGCCGGCGCGTTTGAGGTCGAGGGCGGTCGCGGTCGAGTCGAAGGTCGCGATGTTCGTGCCGGCCGCGATGCTGCGCGCCACTTCGAGGTGGCCTTGCACGAAATTCGGCTTCGCGGCCATGTACTTGTCCATGAAGGACCAGCCGTATTTCTGTGCGATCGTGTAGAATTGATAAAGCGTCGCATCGTCGTCGGCGGGGTAGCAGGTGATCAGCTTTCCCAAGAACGCAGGCTTGAGAAAGTCGAGCGCCGAGCGTGGCACCTCCGTCGCCGCGACCGCCTTCGCGTTGTAGGCATAACCGACCGGATTGACCTTGGTGGTCAGGAACGCACCGTCCGGATCGCGAAACACGGGTGCGATCTGCTCGAAACCCTCCGGCTTGAAGTTCATCAGGACGCCTTGCTTCTTCCAGGCGACGAAATCCTGCGCCGTTTGAAAGAAAGCCATATCGACTTCGAGCTTGCGCTCCTTGAGCTGCCCATTGATCTTCTCGTTGAGGACGTTGCTGAAGCCGCCGGTGATCATCACCTTCAGATCCGGGAAGCGCTGCTCGAATTCCCTGGCAAAGCCTTCATAAGGCGCGACCGGGCCGCCGGAGTAGAACACCAGCGATTTCTCGGCCTTCGCCTTGGCGTACAGCTCGTCCATGGTTTCAGCCACGGCCGGCGTCGCGCACGACAGCGCAACGTAGGCAAGGGTTGCAAAGGCGGCCCCCAAGGTCTCGTACTGCGATCCGATCATGTTCATCTCCTCGAATGCACGCGCCTGATGATGACTCCGTCTCAACCCTTGAGCGGCCCGCCGATCCTCTTCCACGCGTCCATGCCGCCCTGGATGTGGCAGGCCGAGGCAAGGCCGGCCTCCTGCGCGATCTGCACCGCCATGGCGGAGCGTTCGCCGAAGGCGCAGTAGAATACGACGCGCCGGCCGGTCGCGCGCGCGAGCTCGCCCAGCATGCCGCCGGGGCGCACATTGGGGCCGAGATCGCCGTAAGGGACGTGCAGCGAGCCCGGGATGACGCCGTTCTTGTCGCGCTCGCGCTGCTCGCGCAGATCGACCAGCGCCACATCGCTCCGGCCCACCAGCGCCACCGCGTCGGCGGCGCTGACCGCCCAGCCGCGGCGCGCGATCTCCTCCTGGGCGAGACCGACCCGCATATTCGCCGGCACCGCCACGTCCATCATCTTCGGGTTCGGCAGGTTGAGGCTGTTCATCAGGTCGACATATTGCTCGACCGATTTGACCTGCAGGCGCGGATTGAACAGGCGTTCCTCGCCGATCGAGGAAACCGTCTCGCCTTTGTAGTCGTGGGCCGGAAACACCATGGTCTCGTCCGGCAGGCGCAACAGCTTGTTGAAGATCGAATCGAACTGGGCGCGCGGATCGCCATTCTGGAAATCGGTGCGGCCGGTGCCGCGGATGAGCAGCGTGTCGCCGGTGAACACGCGGTCGGGCAGCCGGAAACAGTAGGAATCGTCGGTGTGGCCCGGCGTGTAGAGCACGTCGAGCGCAAAGCCCTCGATGGTGAGCTTGTCGCCTTCCGCAACCCGCATCGAGACCACGTCGACCTTGCTCGCCTCGCCCATCACGGTGACGCAATGGGTGCGGTCGCGCAGCGCGCCGAGGCCGGTGACGTGATCGGCGTGGAGATGCGTGTCGACCGCCTTGACGAGCTTGAGGTCGAGCTCCTTGACGAGCTGGATGTAGCGGTCGACCTTCTCCAGCACCGGATCGATGATCAGCGCCTCTCCGCCCGGCCGGCTGGCCAACAGATAGGTGTAGGTGCCGGAGGTCGAATCGAAAAGCTGCCGGAAGATCATCGCGCACGCCCGAAGCAGGATTGCCCAAAGGCATCCTAATCGAGACCGCCCGGTACCCCAAATCGAGGCCGTCCGGGCCGCGTCACATCCGTTGCGGGAGCTCAGCCGGTGGCTCGTCCCACAGAAGCAACGCCTTCAAGGTCGCTCCCGGCGGCAAATCTGCGCCCGCGGTTGAGGGCACGGAAGAGGCGGCCACAAGGGCCGCCCCTACGCCGCAAGTCGGTCACGCGTACTGCGCTAGAAGATGTAGCGAAAGCCGGTGCCGAGATCGAGGATGTCATTGAAGCCGTGCGCTTCGCTGTAAGGAAATCCGTCGCTCAGCTTGGTGTAGGCAAATCCAACGAACACCAACGTAAACGGGTCGAATTTGTATCGCACCGACCCATAAACCGTCTGACGAACGCCGCTGGTCACGAAATTATTCCCATTGGCATCTTGGTTTGGCACGGCCGACGTGTCGGACCATGGGTTCAAAATGAACCCGTTGTTGTCCAGCATCGCGTTTTCGGCCTTGATCCAGTAGTAGGCGAGCGCAAAATCAAATTTTCCTTCGGGCGCGTACATGCCCGAAACCTCGATCACCTTATCCTTGCGTTGCCCGAACGGGGGAGTTTGATCGGCGGTGTAGTAAAGGAAGCCGGCATTCAGGCGCAGATGAGGGTCGGGGATAATGTTACCGCCGATCGTAGCGACCTGATGGTTCATTCCGACGATGTTGGCGTGCTCGTAGTAACCGCCGAGATTCCACATTCCGAAATTGTAGGCAATTGCGCCAGCTTGTGAGCTTCCCTGATTGAAGTTTTCGAACTCCGAGCCGACGCCGTTGGGTCCAAAGTTCCCAGGATTCAATTCGGTCGCGGATTGGCCCTGCGGGCTGCCGAATTGATACATGAGGGCCGTGTACAGGTTACCGGTGACCTTTTTCCACACGATGCCGCTGTCGACGCGACTGCCCGTCGGGCTACCGACATACTCTTTAAACGCCTGGGTATTGGTCTGATTGATATAGCCGCCCTCGGTCAGATTGGGCGACGCGGTGCCATAGGGGTCGCCGTAGAATTGAGTGGCGTCACGTCCCAGGCTGTTTTGCCGTCCGACGGTCAGCTTTCCCCATTCCTCGCTTTGCACGCCAATCCAAGCATCGCGGTTGAAGAGCACGCCGGGCGTGTCCTGATTGCCGGTCGGCAGCTGGTATTCCGCCTCCAGCCGCACGATCACGTCCATACGGTGCTCCAGGTCGAACGTATGCGCGCCGGTGACGCCAAACCGGTTGGCGCTCATCCAGGGGGCGGCGTCAAAGCCGTAGCGCGTCGCGCCCTTCACATTGGCGTGGCTCTGCGACACGATATCGGCTTCAGCTGTGCCGTAAATGCCAAGCCATGTGTTCGGGTCGTTGATGAGGTTCATACCCGGCTGCAGCGGCTCGAATATGATATTCGGTGCCGCGCGGCCTTTCTTGTCCACCAAGGCGGCGTTAGGTGGGATTGTCACGGGCCATGCGTTGAGTGCCAGGGGAGCCTTTGCGGGCAGGGCACCGGCCTTGGCGAAGCTTGCGTCGGCGCTGGCGGCACTGGCATCCGGCTGGGCCCTCTTATTGGCCTTGGCTTGATCGGACAGAGCTTTTACCAGCCGCTCGAGCTCCTCGATCTTCTGCTTCTGCTGGAGTTGTTCGGCCTTCTGTTGCTGCTGGAGTTGCTCGATCTTCTGCTCCAGCGCCTGGGTCGACACCGCAGACTGGGCTCCCGCCGGTCCTATCTCAAGCAAAGCGACGCAGGACGCACCAGCGAGCGATAACAAGCACTTGCGTTTCATGATGTACCCCCGTACCCCAAATTTTTTGAACGTGTCTGATCGTTTTCACCGACCCCGGCATTTCAGGGTATCGGCGGGGTGTGATGCATTTGCGAATAGCTTATGAATGTTATACAAGGAGTGTTACATCGCATCGGATGCAACCGAAGCTAAGCTGACCGATCAGCGGTGTCTGGCGCCGCCGCTGCGGCTGATGAGAGCCGTGTCGCCTGCGAGCACGCGGTCGGGCAAAACGGAAAACGAACGCCAGGCCCTCGATGATGAGTTCGTCGCCTGCCGCAACTCACATCGACACCGACCGTGCTCTCTTCGCCGATCACGGTTCCGTCGCCTTCCCCCGATGTCTGTGATTTGGATAATCAATGCTCCGAGAGCGCCGGATGCGTGTCGCCGCATTGTCGGTCAATCTGTCCGCCGCTTTTTTCCTGGCCCATGCGCTATCCGGCCAAGAGGCTTGCGCTCAAGGCGAAGCGATCCAAGACAAGACGATCCAAGACAAATTTGCATCGCTCTATCAGGCCGCCGGCAAGGAGAGCGAAGTCATCCTCTACACCGACGGCCGCCAGGATCAGGCGCAGTGGCTGAGCAAATACTGGAAGGCGAATTTTCCCTCCGTCAGCCTGCGCATCGTGCCAAAAGGCTCGCCGGCCTTGATCGCGCAGATCGAGACCGAGCGCGCGGCCGGCCAGCATCGCGTCGACGTCAGCCACATGTCGCAGCCCACTGTGGCGGGCGCTCTGGAAGCAGAAGGGCTTCTACGCACCCTATAAGAGCGCAAGCTTCGCGCGGCTTGCGTCCGACTATGCGGATCCTGACGGCGCCTTCTACACGCCCGACGTCTACACCTTGCCGGCGGCCTACAACACCAAGGCGTTCACCGACAAGACGCAGCTGCCGCGGAGCCTCAAGGACTTCCTCGATCCGCGATGGAAGGGAAAGCTCACGCTGGGCGATCCGGGGGTTTCCGGCAACAAGCTGACATTCCTGATGACCATGCTGGCGACCGGCGCGCTCGATTGGGCGACGCCTCCTCCCATTCATCAAATCGGCGGTCACCGCTCCGCCTGGGATGCCTCGCAACGGGGCTTGACCGTATTTCGCTCACACGCGAGTTTCTCGACTGTGATGCGGTCCTTCCGGGCCGCTTGCCAGTCGCGGTTACTCGGGCTCAAGCGACGCTCTTTTCCGAGGAAGGAAGTTCACATGGTCATGAACGCAAGGGCTCTGGTTGTTCTCGCGGCGATCGGGAGCGGCTGCACCGCAAGCTCTGCGGCCGCGCAGCCTGCCGACTATTATGCGGGCAAGACGCTCAGGATCCTGGTTGGCCTCCAGGTGGGTGGCACCGCAGACACCCTTGTGCGCCGGTTCGCCGAGGCTCTGAAAAAGGAGCTCCACGGAAACCCGGGTGTGCTGGTCGAAAACATGACCGGCGCCGCGGGCAACCTCGTGTTCAACTATCTTGCGGAGAAGGCAACCCCCGACGGCCTGACCATCGCCTACAGCCCCTATCAGGCCCTGGCGCAGGCGCTCGATGACCGCAGCCTGCGCGCCCGCTTCGAGAATCTGGAGTACCTCGGCGGAATCAGCGATACTCGCGTCGGCTACATGCGGTCCGATGCCGTTCCGGGCGGCGCCAGGACGCCGGCCGACATCATGAAGACCGATAATCTGATTGTCGGCGCCTACACCCACACCGATTTCGAAAGCACGCTGTCGCACCTTTCCCTCGACGTGCTCGGGGTCAGGCACAAGCTCATCGTGGGCTATCGCGGCGGTTCCGACATCTTTCTGGCGATGCAGCGCAAAGAGGTGCAGTTCCACGGCACCAGTCTCGGCACCTATCGGACGCGGAGCCCTGACTTCATCAAGAGCGGAGAAGGCATCGGGATCTATTATCTCGTTTCAACCGGGCCGGACGGAAAATTCGAGCACAACAAGCTTATTACCGATGTCCCGGCCTTCCCTGATCTGTACCGAGAGGTGCACGGAAGGCCGCCCTCCGGCGAGAACTGGGATGCATTAAATTGGCTGACTACTCAGACGAGCGAGCTTGCCTATGCGGCTTTTGCTCCGCGCGGCACGCCCGCCGGCGTGCTATCGGTGCTGCGCACAGCATTCGATCGCGCCGCGGCCGACCCGAATTTCATCGAGCAATCGGTCGCAACCAACGGAGTTCCCTACAAGCCGGTTGACGTCGAGCGCGGGCGCGCGATCATCGGCTCGCTCGCCCATGTCTCGCCGGTGGTGCTCAAAGAGCTGCGGACGTCCATGGGCATATCGAATTGACTTGCCGCCGCAGCATCATGGCAATCGCGCTGGCGCGGCTGTTCGCCCCGCGCCAGGTGGTTGCGCGCTGAAGCGGCCCGCAAAGCGAAGAACAGGAAAACCGATGGCTGAAAATTCAAGGCGCCCGCAGACGCTGGTGGACAAGATATGGCGGCGCCATCAGGTGACGGAGGTGGAGGGCGAGCGGCTGCTCTACGTCGATTATCTGTTCCTGCACGAGGGCGCCCGCCATGCCTTCGACGATCTCGAAGCGATGGGGCGCGCGGTCTATCGGCCGCAGCAGGTGATCGCCTGCGCCGACCATTATGTGCCGACGCGCGACCGCAAGCTCGGCGTTGCGGGCGTGCGCGATCCGGCGGTGCGCGGAATGCTGGAGCGCTTCGACCGCAACGCCCGAACCCATGCGCTGCGCTATTTCGGGGTGGACGATCCGCAGCAGGGCATTTTGCACGTGGTGGCGCCGGAGCGCGGCATCACGCAGCCCGGCCTCATCATCGCCGGCGCCGACTCGCACACCACCACGCACGGGGCTTTCGGCTGCCTTGCCTTCGGCATCGGCGCCTCCGACGCGCTGCACGTGCTGGCGACGCAAGCCCTGTGGCGGCGCAAGCCGAAGCTCATGCGCATCGCCATCGACGGCGCGCTCCATCCGCACGTCTCTGCGAAGGACGTGATCCTGAGCCTCATCGCGCGCATCGGGGTCGGCGGCGGCATCGACCATGTCATCGAGTTTGCCGGCAGCGCGGTCCGCGCCATGTCGATGGAGCAGCGCATGACCATCTGCAACATGTCGGTCGAAGCCGGCGCGCAGACCGGCATCGTGGCGCCGGACGACACGACGTTCGCTTATCTCGACGGCCGGCCCGACGCGCCGGGCGGCGCCCAATGGGACCAGGCGCTGGCCTATTGGCGCACCTTGCCGAGCGATGCAGGCGCGCTGTGCGACACCGAGCACAGGCTCGCGGCCGCCGACATCGCGCCGACCGTCTCCTGGGGCACCAGCCCCGAGCAGGCGTCGTCCATCGACGGCACGGTTCCGGACCCGCGCGCCATCGCGGATCCGGAAAAGCGGCAGGAGGTCGCGGCGGCGCTCGACTATATGGGACTGACCCCCGGCACCCCGCTGACCGCAATCGCGGTCGACCGCGTGTTCATCGGCTCCTGCACCAATGCGCGCATCGAGGACCTGCGGGCGGCCGCCGCCGTGGCGGCCCGCGGGCGCGCGGTGGTGCCGACCTGGGTGGTGCCGGGATCGAGCGCGGTCAAGCGGCAGGCCGAGGCCGAAGGCATCGATCGCGTCTTCCTGCAGGCCGGCTTCGAATGGCACGACGCCGGCTGCTCGCTGTGCACGGCCTTGAACGGCGACCTGCTGGCCGAGCACGAGCGCTGCGCCTCGACCAGCAACCGCAATTTCCGCGGCCGCCAGGGCCGCAACGGACGCACGCATCTGCTCAGTCCCGCCATGGCGGCCGCCGCCGCTATCACGGGCCGGCTGACCGATGTACGCAAGCTTGCGATGTAGCCCGCATGGAGCGCTTGCGAAATGCGGGAAGGGCGGACCCGGATTACGCCGCGCTCCATCCGGGCTACAGGAGAAACCCCAATGGACAAGTTCACGATCTTCAAGGCGGTCGCGGTTCCCTTCGACCAGGCCAACATCGACACCAATCAGCTTTGCCCGACGCGCTTCAACAAGGTCGAGAAGGGGCCGAAATACGCGCAGTGCTGTTCCACGATCTGCGCTTTGATGCCGACGGCTCGCAGAAGGGAGATTTCATCCTCAACCGGCCGCGCTATCGCCAGGCCGGCATCATCGTGGCGGAGCGCAATTTCGGCTGCGGCTCCTCGCGCGAGAGCGCCGTCTATGCGCTTAAAACCTTCGGCATCAGATCGATTATCGCGCCGAGTTTTGGGGATATTTTCTTCAACAACTGCCTCAAGAACAGCGTCGTGCCGGTGGTGCTCGACGCCGACACCTGTGCGGCGCTGCGCGCAGAGCTGCATGCGCGGGTCGGTGCCGAGATCACGGTCGACCTGGAGCGCCAGGTGGTGACCGACGTCGCGGGCAAGGAGCACGCGTTCAGCATTCATCCCCTGCGCCGCCGATGCCTGCTCAACGGGCTCGACGACGTCTCGCTCACGACCGAGTTCCTGGACGTGATGCAGCCGTTCGAGGCCGCCTATCGGCGGGAGTTTTCCTGGCTATCTGATGGCTCATGAGCATTCGACCATGCAGGATCACATCGATTCCAAATTGGCTGCACGCATTGAAGCGAGCTTGACTGAGCGCTTCGGCGAGCGGCTCCCCGTCGACCCCTCGCTCGCGGGCCTCGATGAGCTCGCGCGCATCGCCGGCCACCGCGTGCATCGCGATTTCCGCGCGGAACCGGTCGAGCCCGCGCTGCTGCGGCTGTTGTGCGCCTGCGCGTTGTCGGCGCCCTCCAAGAGCGATCTCCAGCAGGCCGACATTTTGATCCTGAACGACTCAAAACAGCGGCGCGAGATCACCGCGCTCATGCCCGACATGCCATGGCTCGCGCAGGCCCCGGTCCTGCTGGTGTTCCTGGCCAACGGGAACCGCACCCCACAATTGGCGCGGCTGCGCGAAAAACCG
>DATDGG010000008.1:0-8625 GCA_036522235.1 Xanthobacteraceae bacterium | reverse complement strand
CGTATAGCAGGCCGCCTCTTCCCAGGTGAGGTGCTTGGGCTTCACCATGAGCTGGCGCGATTGCACGCGGCAGAACTGGGCGAAGGAGCCGTCGGGAGTCTCGTAGCCCCAGATGCGCTGCGAGGGCGACAGCATCGGATCACCGCCATTGCAGTCCTCGTCGTCGCCGTCGTCCTGATTGCAGTGGACGATGACCTCGTCGCCGACCTTCCAGCGCTTGACCTTGGCGCCCGCCGCCCAGACCACGCCGGCAGCGTCCGAGCCCGCAACATGGAAGGGATGCTTGTGAATATCGAGAACCGAGACCGGCTGGCCGAGCGCCGCCCAGATGCCGTTGTAGTTCACGCCGCCCGCCATGACGTGGACCAGCACTTCATCGTCGCGAATAGGCCAGGTCGGGACCACCTCGACCCGCATCGATTGCTCCGGCGGCCCTAAGCGTTCCTTGCGGATGGCCCAGGCGTGCATGCGCTCGGGCACATGACCAAGCGGCGGGATTTCGCCGATGGCGTAGAGGTCCCTCAACACCGGCGGCGTGATGGGTCGCTGCGCGACAGCCGACATTGGGCGATCCTCCCGCGGCGCACCCGGGCATCGGTCCCGGATTGATCGACAGTCTGCCGCAGTCTATGCTGCAGTGCAACAGGGATGGTGCGCCCGCTCTTCGGGCCAAGCGAAAGCGCCGCAGGGGCCCCAGGGGGAAATTTTGGGAAACAAGGGAAACATGGGGATGAGCGCAAGTCCTGGCCCGGCGCGGCTGACAGCGCCGCATGGCCCCCCTATCCTGAGCTGCTTGCGACGCAAGTCGACCCCGGCCCGAGCGGCCGCGGCCGGTCTTCAATCGGGAGGGAAACATGTCGCTTGAGGGGCTGCTCATTTTTCTGCTGATCGGTCTGATCGCCGGCTGGCTTGCGGGCCAGATCATGCGCGGCGGCGGCTTCGGCCTGGTCGGCGACATCGTCGTCGGCGTCATCGGGGCGTTCATCGGCGGATTTCTGCTTCCGCGCATCGGGCTGGCGATCGGCGGCGGGTTCATCGCCGAAGTCATCAATGCACTCATTGGCGCGATCATCCTGCTGTTCGTGCTGAGACTGATCAAACGCTAGCGGGAGACAGCGGCCCGCTGCCGGGGCGGGGCGGATCGGAGGCGGATGCGTGACAAGCCCTGGATTTTCCGGACCTATGCGGGTCATTCGACGGCCCCGCAATCGAATGCGCTCTACCGCAAGAACTTGAGCAAGGGGCAGACCGGCCTCTCGGTTGCCTTCGATCTGCCCACGCAGACCGGCTACGACAGCGATCATCAGCTCGCGCGCGGCGAGGTGGGCAAGGTCGGTGTGCCGGTCTCCCATCTCGGCGACATGCGCACCTTGTTCGACGGCATCCCGCTCGGCGAGATGAACACGTCGATGACCATCAATGCGACCGCGGCCTGGCTCTTGGCGCTCTACGTGGCGCTGGCCGACGAGCGCGGCGTCGCCCGCACCGCGCTGCAGGGCACCACCCAGAACGACATCATCAAGGAATATCTGTCGCGCGGCACCCACGTCTATCCGCCGGCGGCCTCGATGCGGCTCATCAAGGACACGATCGTGTTCGCGACCCGCGAAATGCCGAAATGGAACCCGACGAACATCTGCTCCTATCACCTGCAGGAGGCGGGAGCGACGCCGGTGCAGGAGATCGCCTTCGCGCTCGCCAACGCGATCGCGGTGCTCGACACCGTGAAGGCGTCCGCCGAGGTGGCGCCGGAAGCCTTCGGCGAGGTGGTCGGCCGCATCTCGTTCTTCGTCAATGCGGGCCTGCATTTCATCACCGAAATCTGCAAGATGCGCGCTTTCGTCGAGCTGTGGGACGAGATCACGTCCACGCGCTACGGCGTCGCCGACCAGAAGCAGCGCATGTTCCGCTACGGCGTGCAGGTCAATTCGCTCGGATTGACCGAGCAGCAGCCGGAGAACAACGTCGCCCGCATTCTCATCGAGATGCTGGCCGTGACCTTGTCCAAGGATGCCCGCGCGCGCGCCGTGCAGCTGCCGGCCTGGAACGAGGCGCTCGGCCTGCCGCGGCCATGGGATCAACAATGGTCGCTGCGCATGCAGCAGATCCTGGCCTACGAGACCGACCTCCTGGACTATGGCGACATTTTCGCGGGCTCGCCCGAGATCGCCGCCAAGACCGCGGAGCTCGCGCGCGAAGCCAAGCTCGAGCTCGGCCATATCGAGGGCCTGGGCGGCGCCGTGGCGGCGGTCGAGCAGGGGTACATGAAGCAGCAGCTGGTCGAATCGAATACCCGCCGGGTCGAGGCGATCGAGCGCGGCGAACGGATCGTGGTCGGGGTCAACCGATTCACCGAGACCGAGGCTTCGCCGCTCGCCGACGCCGCCGAGGCGATCCTGACGGTCTCGCCGGAGGCCGAAGCCGAGCAGATCGAGCAGCTCAAGGCCTGGCGCGCGGCGCGTGACGGCGCTGCGGTGGCGACAGCGCTCGATGCGCTACGCGCCTGCGCCCGCGACGGCCGCAACATCATGCCGCCCTCGATCGCCTGCGCCAAAGCCGGCGTCACCACCGGCGAATGGGCGTTCGCGCTACGCGAGACCTTCGGCGAGTACCGGGCCGCGACCGGGGTCGGGAGCGCGGTACGCAACGACTCGACCGGGCTCGACGACATTCGCGCCGACGTCGATCGCGTCTCGCGCCGGCTCGGGCGCCGCTTGAAATTCGTGCTCGGCAAGCCCGGCCTCGACGGCCATTCCAACGGCGCCGAGCAGATCGCGGCGCGGGCGCGCGATTCCGGCATGGACGTGACCTATGCCGGAATAAGGCTGACGCCGGCCGAGATCGTCACGGCGGCGCGCCAGGAAGGCGCGCATGTGGTCGGGCTATCGATCCTGTCCGGCTCGCATCTGCCGCTGGTGAAGGAAGTGGTGGCCCGCATGCAGGAGGCGGGGCTCGACGATATTCCGGTGGTGGTCGGCGGCATCATTCCTCCGGAAGACGCGAGCCAGCTGAAGGCGGCGGGCGTCGCGGCCGTCTACACGCCCAAGGATTTTCAGATCAATCACATCATGGCTGACCTGGTGCGAATTGTGGACACGCGCGCGGCCGATTGATTGCTCGAAGTTGCGGCAAAACACACCTCAGCACCGTTTGGGATCGCCTTGCGGGCGGCTTGCGATTTGCTCGAAGGATGTCGCGCAATTGCAACACATCTGGAAAAATATCATATTTCACAAAGAATTAGACCACGCCACAATTCGTCAACAGGCGATTTTTTCAGACGGTGGCCGCTGCGCGAAGCTTGACAGAAACGCGCCCGCGGCAGACCTTCGCGCCAACGAGTTGACGGGGGGTATGGGCAGCAGCGCCGCTCACGAAAGTGAGCGGCGCTCGCTTTTTTACGTCCTCCGAATTTACCTTCCGCTCAGGCGCGTATGGACAGCGATACCAGCGCCCGCATGAGCGCTGCCGGGCTGATGGGCTTGGCGAGATATCCGTCCATCCCGGCGGCGCGGGTCGCGGCTTCGTCCGCCGCATGCGGGCGACCCGAAATGCCGATGACCGCAACCGCGCCGGCGGGCGCCTTGAGGGCGCGAATGCGCCGCGTCGCCTCCAAACCGTCGATGCCCGGCAAGGTCAAG
This sequence comes from Xanthobacteraceae bacterium, assembly GCA_036522235.1. Classification (GTDB taxonomy): domain Bacteria; phylum Pseudomonadota; class Alphaproteobacteria; order Rhizobiales; family Xanthobacteraceae; genus VAZQ01. The sequence goes on along the minus strand of DATDGG010000008.1, from coordinate 4,984 downwards.
TCCATCAGCACGGCGTCGTAGCCGCCGCGCGCGGCCGCCTCGACCGCAGCCGTGCCGGTGCCGACAAAGTCGGCCCGGTGGCCGAGCTCGGTCAGAATGGTGTTGAGCACCACGCGGCCGTAGGGATTGTCTTCGGCGCACAGGACGTTGAGCGGGCGCAGCGGCGCGGCCGGGCGCTCGGCCGACGCGCCCTCCGCATCGCCGGCCGCGGCCGCCTCGATCACCTGATCAAAGACGCCGCGCAGGCGGAAGCGCGAGCCGCCGCCAGACTTGCTCGCGACCGTAAGATCGCCGCCCATGGCCTTGGCGATGCGCTTGACGAAGGCGAGGCCGAGGCCGGCACCGCCATAGCGGCGGGCGGTCTGATCGCTGGCCTGGGCGAAGGGCCGAAACAGGCGCCTGATCTCGGCGGCCGACAACCCGATGCCGCTGTCGGACACGGCAAAGGTGAGACGCACGCGCCCGCGCGCGGACTTCTCGGCCGCAATGTCGAGCCGGACGCCGCCGCGCTCGGTGAACTTGATCGCGTTGTCGATCAGATTTTCGAGCGCACCGCGCAGCCGCAGCGTATCGCCGATCACGCCCTCCGGCAGATCGGCCGCGACCGCGATCTCGGCCCTGAGGCCCTTGGCATCGGCGCGCGCGCTGAGCGATGCGGCGAGCGCCTCGGCGAGGCGGCGCGGACGGATCAGCTCACGCCGCAGCACGAGGCCCTTGGCGTCGGCGCGCGCGGCATCCACGATCAGCGAGGTGAGCATGGCGAGGTGCTCGGCCGTGCTCTTGATCGCGCTCGCCCAGCCGCGCTCGCGGGCGCCGAGCTCGGAGGTGGTCAACAGCTCGCCCAGCGCCAGAATGCCGGTCAGCGGGGTGCGGATTTCATGGGCAAGCTCCGCCAATGTCGCCTCGATGGCGCGCGCTCGCGCGGCGGCGGCCTTCGCGGCAGGCGCGCGCCGCCGCGCCATGGCGCGTTTGCGTCCACGCGTCCGCTTGGCGGATGTCGTTGCCTTCTTCTTCGCCATTGCGCGAAATCCTCAAGAAGCATGATCCCGGTGGGTAGCCGTTTTCGGAGGGGATCATGCTCCAACAAGAAATGCAGAATGCCACGAAGCGGCGGGCGAAACCATCATTCGAGGCCGACAATCCGCCTGATATCGGCGGCCGTTACCCCATCCCGCCGCAGAATTCGCAGCGCGGTGGCCGCCGTGGACTTCGACAGCTTGCGCCCGTCGGGGTCGAGCACCAGGCGATGGTGGTGGTAGACCGGCATCGGCAGGCCCAAGAGCACCTGCAGCAGACGGTGAACGCCGGTCGACCAGAACAGATCGCGCCCGCGCACCACATGGGTCACGCCCTGTCGTGCATCGTCGAGCGCGACCGCGAGATGATAGCTGGTCGGCGTCTCCTTGCGCCCCAGTACCACGTCACCCCAGCGCGCCGGCACGGCCGCAACCTGGCCGGTCTCCCCGTCCGGCCCCGACCCGGTCTCGGTCCAGCTTAGCTCCGCCGCCCTGGCATCCGCGCGCGCCAATGCCGCCGCCATGTCGAGGCGCATCGCATAGGCCTCGCCGGCTGCGATGCGGCGCTCGCGTTCCCGGCGCGACAGCGCGCGGGCGGTGCCGGGATAGAGCGGGGCACCGTCGGGATCGTGCGGCCAGGTTGGTGGACCCGCGGCTACCTGCGCGGCGATCTCGGCTCGGCTCTCGAAGGCCGGGTAGAGGAGCCCCTGCGCCTCCAGGCGCGCGAGTGCCTGTTGGTAATCGTCGAAATGCTCGCTCTGGCGACGCACGTCTTCGTCCCAGGTGATGCCGAGCCAAGCCAGATCCTCGTAGATCGCGGTCTCGAACGCGGCTCGGGAGCGCGTCGCGTCGATATCCTCGATGCGCAGCAGGAGCCGCCCGCCGGCGGCCCGCGCCATGTCGAAATTCAAGAGCGCCGACAGCGCGTGGCCGAGATGGAGATAGCCGTTGGGGCTCGGCGCGAAACGGAAGACCGGAGGGCTCATCGATCGGCACGCATGCGTCGAATGCGGAGAAAACGGTTGCGCCAGCGACGCATTTGTAGATGCTCCGCGCATGTCTTTCTACATTCACACCGAAGCCGATCTCGACATCGCGCTCGCCGGCCTCATCGACACCGACCCGCGCTGGCGGCAGGCGCTGGCGGCGGCGGGACGCCCGGCGCTGCGGCGCCGGCCGGACGGATTTGCGGGGCTTGCCGCGATCGTGGTCTCCCAGCAGCTCTCGACCGCAAGCGCCAAGGCCATCTGGGGCCGGCTCGAGACCGCGTTGCAGCCTTTTAGTCCCGATACGGCGCGGCACGCCCGCACCGACAAGCTCGCGCGCGCCGGCCTGTCGGCGGCGAAAATCCGCACCCTCAAGGCGATCGCGCGGGCGATCGACCGCGGCGAGCTCGATCTTGCGGGGCTCGCTGGGCTCGAGGCCGATGCGGCGCATGCGCGATTGACCGCGGTCCTCGGCATCGGGCCCTGGACCGCCGACATCTATCTCCTGTTCTGCCTGGGTCATGCGGACGCGTGGCCGGCCGGTGATCTCGCCCTGCAGGAAGGTGCGCGGCTCTTGTTCGCGTTGCGGACGCGGCCTTCGAGCCGGGACATGGGGCCGCTCGCGGAATCGTGGCGGCCATGGCGCGGCGCAGCCGCCTACGTGCTGTGGACCTATTATCGCGCCGCCAAAGGGCGCGAAGGCGCCGCGCTGGCGCCCGCAAAGGTGGCCCGGAGAGCTTGATGGGGGCGGAGCTTGACGGTCCGCGGCTCGAGCCGCAATCCGGCGGCGCGGCGCGGCAGCTGGTGGTGTTCCTGCACGGCTACGGGGCCGACGGCAACGATCTGATCGAGATCGGCCGCGCCTGGCAGCCGCTGCTGCCCCATTGCGCCTTCGTGTCGCCGCATGCGCCGGAGCGGTGCGGCCAGGCGCCGGTCGGCCGGCAATGGTTCGCCTTGACATTTCGGGATCCGGACGAGCGCTGGATCGGCGTCAACAAGGCGGCCCCGATCCTCGATCGCTTTCTCGACGCGGAGCTTGCGCATTGGGGACTTCCGCCGTCGGCGCTCGCGCTGGTCGGCTTCAGCCAGGGCACCATGATGGCGCTGCATGTGGGGCTGCGGCGGCAGACGGCGCCGCGCGCCATCGTGGGCTATTCCGGATTGCTGGTCGAGCCGCCGCAGGCGCAGGCGGAGAAATTCATCGCCGAGATCAGATCGCGCCCGCCGCTCCTGCTGGTGCATGGCGACCGCGACGAGCTCATACCGGTGCAGGCCCTGTTCCATGCCGCCAATGGGCTGGCGGAGCTCGGCCTGCCGGTGGCGTGGCATGTTTCGGCCGGCATCGGCCATGGCATCGACCAGGACGGCCTGCGCTATGGGGGGGAATTTCTTCGGAAGATGACGGAGGTCAGATGACAACTGTCGGAACGAGTGATTCGTGCTCTCCCTTTCCGGTTCGGGCCTCCGGCATCCGCCATCTGACCATGCGAATCCGTAAGCCTCGGAGCCTGCTTCACAATCCTGTCACGCTGCCCTATAAACTGTGGCCGCAAGAGCGGTTCGCCGCGCGAGGAGGTCGAGGAACGCTGCCGTGAATGTGCATGTGTCGCCTTCGGGCTGGCCGGCCCTCGTGCTCAACGCGGATTTTCGGCCGCTGAGCTACTACCCGCTGTCGCTGTGGTCGTGGCAGGACGCCATCAAGGCCGTGTTCCTGGAGCGGGTGAACATCGTCGCCCATTACGATCGCGCGGTGCACAGCCCCAGCCTGGAGATGAAGCTGCCGAGCGTGGTGTCGCTCAAGACCTTCGTGAAGCCCGCGACGCAGCCCGCCTTCACGCGTTTCAACGTGTTTCTGCGCGACAAGTTCTGCTGCCAGTATTGCGGCTCGCGCGACGACTTGACCTTCGACCATTTGCTGCCGCGCTCGCGCGGCGGCCACACCACCTGGGTCAACGTGGTGGCGGCCTGCTCGCCCTGCAATCTCATGAAGGGCAACCTGACCTTGACCGAGGCCAAGATGTGGCCGGCGCAGATGCCGTTCCAACCGAGCGTGCACCATCTCCACCGCAACGGCCGGCTGTTCCCGCCGAACTATCTGCACGAGAGCTGGCTTGATTATCTCTACTGGGATACCGAGCTCGATCCGTGAGGCGCGCGGCGCTCAACGCGCGTCCGCCGTCCGCTTCCACCCCGCCCACAGGCCCCGGCCGGCGATTGCCGCCAGCGCGGCCGAGATCAGCACGTCGTAGCCGGCGAGCGAAATTCCGAGAAAGCGCCAGGCCGCATCGTCGCAACGCGCCACATGGATCGACTGCAGATCCTGCAGCAGGCCGCCCGGGGAGCTGAGGCTGTCGAGCGGCCCCGAGCAATCGCGCGGGCCCGGCCACCATTTCCATTCGACCCCGGCGTGAAAGGCGCTGAGACCGGTGTTCCAGACCATGCCGGCCGCGATCGCGAACAGCGCCAGCAGCAGCACCTTGCGGGAAGCGCCGACCGATTCGCCGAGCACCACCATCACGGCCAGCGGGATGGCGAAGTAGTACGCGTAGCGTTGCTCCAGGCAGAGCGGGCACGGCATGTAGCCGAGCACATATTGGAAGAACCAGGCGCCCAGGATGGTCGCCGCCCCCAGGATGGCGACCGCGGTCGCGGCCGCCGTGATCGGCCGCGCCGCGAGGCCGGCGGCGAGGGATTGCGGCAGCGGGTGGGAGGAAAGCTTGGCGTCCATGGTCTCGTATCCCGGATTTTTCGCACCCGCGGCTTGATACCCGAGAAATGGCGTTTCGGCGTGCAAAACTTCGTGTCCGCGCGCCCGCAAGCTGCCCGCATCGCGACGTTGCTGCCGGGCAGGCATGCCACCCCAATCATCGTGTTGGAACCGCGACACAAGGCGTTGACCCGACGCCGCCGCGAACTATGATCCCCGCCGCCTGCCCCTGTGGCGGAATTGGTAGACGCGCCTGACTCAAAATCAGGTGGTGG
>DATDGG010000007.1:0-23223 GCA_036522235.1 Xanthobacteraceae bacterium | reverse complement strand
GTGTTTGTCGCCGATCAAATAAATGCCTTTGGCCGGCCCCGCTTTGATTGCGCGATCAAGAGCCGGATGGATGGGGATGGCCATTTCCGTGGGTTCGTCACCCTTGTGGGTGCCTTTCTGCTGCGCGAGCAATCAAGCAGGCGATCGAGGAATTCAAGGTGCCGGCGAACCAGCTCGGCCGGCTGATTGCGCAGCGGCGTGATTGATCAGGCATCGGTCAGCCGCCGGCCGAACTTCCATCCGTCCTCGGTCCATTCGGCTTCGAAGCGCGCCCGTTCCTCACCCGGCAGGAACTGGGCGATTACGTCGGGCTCGTTCTCATTTCTGGCATCGCACAATGGTTGCTAAAGGCAACCAATTCAAGCTTGAATTGCAATATCCTTAGGGTTAGTAATTTACCCAAAATTTGCACCTCAGGAGGGCGACATGAGCGCGCTCAGATTCTCGATCAAGATGATAGGCACGGTCGCGGTGGGGTTAATTTTTTTGGCCGTGTCGATTGTTCAGGGCGATTCGCAGTCTGCAATCAGCACATCTCAGGTATACCAGGAAGGCAAATGGGTCACAGAATGGCCAAACGAAAGGGTCGAAATAGAATTAACACGTGTGGAAGATCGGAGGTTTCACGGGGGTCAGCTGAGTCCTGAACCCGACGGAACTTATGTGCTAAAGGCCAACGGTTATGTTGACTGCTACTATAATATTGCATTGTCACCCGACCACAAAAAGATGTTTTGGGTACCTGCAAAGGGGCCGAAGAAGGAGATTGTGCCCCCACCAGCGCCACTTGTGACACTTGTGAATAGCTGTCGGCCCGCAACAATCTTTTCTCGCATTCAAGATTGCTGTGAGGAGCGCCGAGACCGAGATTGCTGTAAGGAGGAGCACCGAGACCGAGATTGCTGTAAGGAGGAGCACCGAGACCGAGATTGCTGTAAGGAGGAGCGCCGCGACCGAGATTGCTGTAAGGAGGAGCATCGGGACCGAGATTGCTGTAAAGAGAAGCGCCGAGACCGAGATTGCTGTAAGGAGGAGCGCCGCGACCGAAATTGCTGTGGCGAAGGGCGAAGGCGAGAAATTCACCACCCACGTCCCATATCGCGAGGTTGGCGCCCGCGTTCCGAATTTTGGCAGGAGCCATTCGAGTGGTCGGAATCGGAATGGTAGCCTAGGAATTGTTCTCCGGCGTTCACAGATTACCGGCACCATCGCGTGGCCGTTCAACTTCCCTCTGGCGGTCAAGTGACACGTCCGGTCGGCGGCTCGACCGCGAACCCGGCGCTGCCCGGCTTTCTCACGATCTCATAACCGGCGGTCTCCAGCTCCCTGAGGAGCTTGGTGACCACGATACGCTCATCGATCTTCCCGATGTGCTTGCGCACAGGCTTCAACGCATTGCGGATCGCCATGGTCACCACGAAGCGAAGGGCGTCGTCATCGGTCTGTGTCATGGGCCATTATAGCCCGCCATGGCGACCGCCATGGCGATCACATGTGACTTTCGCCCGTTCAGGCTCAATCAAGACACGATGCGACGTTTCGTGTTCTTCTGGGCCAACTTACGGACCCCCCCATGGTCCGTAAGTTGTTGTCTTTGCTCGGGTCAACCCAAAATCAACAGAACGTTTTGACGTGAGCTTTTTCAAATAGTTAACGCTGATTCTCCGAACTGAATCAGAACCTTTCACAATCCTTGCGGCGAATTCCGGGTGCTGCAGGAACTCACCCCTGGCCACCGCCCGCCCAGAGTGTCTATCGTTTGGTCGTTGAACCGGTCTCTGGCTCTACGCCTGAACCACCTTCGGCTCTTGCCGCGTCATCACCCCGGAACCGGCGGCGAGCAAACTCAGCGGCCTGCCGCTGTTGTCGTTGTGGGTCGTCTTTCGTCGGCGGCGTGGCTCTAGTGCCGAGCGCGGCCTTGATCGCGTTGAGACCGATCGGGCGCCATTGCTTCGTAAATGCTGGCATTGATCCCTCCGTTTTGTTCTCCAAACGTCGCTCATGGCGCCGTTATCGTATCCGCGATTTGTGCCAGTCTCGTGTCTGAGGTCATCTGCGGGTTCAGCTGCATACAGTACTCACCCGAGGACGCGCCGCAGTTTGGATACTTCGAGGGGCACTTCTTCTCTTGCCGTTGTTCACGTACAAATTGCAGTCACGTCTGCAATTCGCGAGAGGACAGCGATCGCTCTCTCACTCGCGGGTACGAGGCGGCGAACGACCAGCACCGAGCAACACCGCGGTCAATGCGGACCAAATTGTTGGTTGACCGGATCGGCGCTCGACACGACGCGCTTGGCACGGACGGCGGCGCAGCGCAGCTCCAGATCGCGCGCCTGCACCAAGGCCTCGACCTCGGTGGCAAAGCGGCGAGCATCGTCTTCCCACTTGCCGGAATCGTCCATCACCACCTCGATTTTCCACGACATGTTGCGCTCCCCTTATCAATGCGTGCCGGCCGCGGAAGCGACCTAGCCTGATCGGATTGGTTTTGCTGTTGGCAGGCGACCCCGATCACCTGCGGCGACGATATCAATCCCCGATACCGTGATAGTCAAGTGAGGGATGAGTCAGCCATACTGCCCTTTAGGACAGCGCGGCGCCACGCGGCGATGCCGCCGTCTGATGGAGGCGCCCCCCGTTCGGTATACCCAAAATCAACAAAGAGTTGCGATATTCGGTCCCGTTGAAAAGAGATCAGACCATTGACCGCATTGAAGAAAACCGTCATTCGGGCCGGCCTTGAGACGCTCTATTTCTCGGGCGCCCATGCCCTGATGCAGCCTTTTGTCGGCGGGCTCGGCGCGATTCTCACCCTCCATCACGTGCGCCCGCCGCGCCCGGAAGCCTTCCAGCCCAACCAGCTCCTGGAAGTGACGCCGCGTTTTCTCGAAAAGGTGGTGCGCAAGCTTCGCCGCGCGCGGCTCGATCTCATCAGCCTGGACGAGATGCACCGCCGCCTGGTCGAGGGGGATTTCAAGCGGCGTTTCGTCTGCGTGACCATCGACGACGGCTACCGCGACACGCTGCAATTCGCCTATCCGATCCTCAAGGCCCACAAGGTGCCGTTCACGGTCTATGTTCCGACGAGCTTTCCGGATCGGCTCGGGGAGCTGTGGTGGCTCGCGCTGGAAGCGGTCGTGGCCCGCAACCAGCGCATCGTCCTGTTGATCGACGACCGGGAGCGCGGCTTCGAGTGCGCGAGCCTCGACGACAAGCGGCACGTCTACGATCAGCTCTACGGATGGGTGCGAAGCTTCAAGACCGAGGACGAGCTGCGTCGCGTGGTGCGGGATCTGTCGGTGCGCTATCACGTCGATATTGCGGCCTTTTGCGAAGAATTGTGCATGACCTGGGAAGACCTCGGCCGCCTGGCCGCGGATCCGCTGGTCACCATCGGGGCGCACACGGTCAATCACGTCATGCTGGCCAAGACGCCGGAACGGCAGGCGCGCGCCGAGATGGCGATGAGCCGCTCGGTGATCGAAGCCTCGCTCGGCGTGCGGCCCGATCACCTGAGCTATCCGGTCGGCGATTCGACCTCGGCGGGTCCCCGCGAATTCCGCATTGCCGCCGACCTCGGCTTCAAGACGGCGGTGACCACCCGGCCGGGCGTGATCTTTCCGGAGCACGGGCAGCACTTGACCGCGTTGCCGCGTATTTCCCTCAACGGCGAGCACCAGCAATCGCGCTATGTGGGCGTGCTGCTCTCCGGCGCCGCGACCGCGATGTGGAACGGCTTCCGCCGGGTCGATGCGGCGTGAGCAGGGGTCTTGTGACTACTGATGACCGTCGCCTGATCCGGCCATCCATTTGATCAGCGGCATTGCGGGCAATACCCAGCCGAGGCCGGCCACCACGTAGTAGATCGTCTCGACCAGCGCGCTCGCCTTCACCACCGGAAACTGCGCGATCGCCATGGCCAGCAGCGCCCAGATCAAGACCAGAGCGATGAGGGCGAAGGCGCCGAAGAGCTTGCGAATTCTGACCGGCATGGCTCGTCTGTTCGGGGCTTGATTGCGACGCTGCGTGCATTGCGACCCAAGGCACACGACTATATGGTCGGCACCACCTTCGGCAAGCACCGTCATCCAAGAGTGCAACCCCAAGAGCGCAATCCTATGAGCAGCGTCGCCTCCGACCGCAACCGCCGTGCCATCAGAACCTGGCTATTGGCCGTGGCGGCGCTGGTCTTCGCGATAGTCGTGGTCGGCGGCGCCACCAGGCTCACAGAGTCAGGCCTCTCGATCGTGGAGTGGCAACCTGTCGAGGGCGCCGTGCCGCCGCTGAGCGCGGCCGCGTGGCAGGCTGAGTTCGACAAATACAAGACCATTCCCCAATATCAGACGCGTGGTCCGGGCATGAACCTTGACGCGTTCAAGACCATCTTCTGGTGGGAATGGACGCACCGGCTGCTTGGGCGCCTGATCGGCATCGCGTTCTTCGTGCCGTTCTTATGGTTCCTCTGGCGCGGCGCGATCGAACCGGCCTTGCGTCCTCGGCTCTGGATCATCTTCGGTCTCGGCGCGTTCCAAGGCGCGGTCGGATGGTGGATGGTGGCCTCGGGGCTGGCGGAGCGAGTTGAAGTTTCGCAATACCGATTGGCCTTTCACCTCACGCTCGCCTGCCTGATCTATGTCGCTTTGCTGTGGACCGCGCAGGAGCGGGCTCCTCGGCCCGGTCCCCCCCCGCCGGCGCGCCTGCGGCGGAGCGCCATGCTTCTGCTCGTTCTGGTGCTGGTGCAGATCTATCTGGGCGCGCTGGTGGCGGGGCTGCGCGCCGGCCTCATCTACAATACCTGGCCGCTGATCGATGGCACTTTGGTGCCGGCGGCATCGCAGCTGTTCTTCGCCGCGCCATGGTGGCGGAATTTCTTCGAAAACCCGCTGACCGTGCAATTCGATCATCGCGTGGTCGCCTATGCGGTGCTGACAGCCGCGCTCCTGCATGCCGCCGGCGCGATGCGCACGCTGCGCCAAGGCGGCGCACTTTGGGGAGCACTGGCGCTGGCATGCGCCGTCACGCTGCAGGCTCTGCTCGGCATTCTGACTTTGCTGCAACAGGCGCCGCTCGCGCTCGCCTTGATGCATCAGGGCATGGCCATGATCGCGCTGACCCTCGCGGTGCTCCACGCGCAGCGACTGGCGGCAAAGGACGGCGCCGCGCCCGCGGAGCTCGGCGCTGGTTCGGCCAACAAGCTCGGCGCCGCCGCGCATGTCTGAGAGAGAGCCGCATGAGCGAACCCGGCCGCAGCACGCATTGGGAGAACGTCTATCGGACCAAGGGCGAACACGAGGTCAGCTGGTTTCAGCAAACGCCCGCAGTCTCGCTCGCGCTCATTCGGTCGGTGGCCACGCCCCACTCAGTCATTGTCGATATCGGGGGAGGGGCCTCGCGGCTGGTGGATGCCTTGGTGGGCGAGGGCCACGCGGCCGTGAGCGTTCTCGATCTGTCGGAATCGGCGCTCGCTGCGGCGAAGGCGCGCCTTGGACCGGCGGCCGCGCGGGTGACGTGGATCGTGGGCGACGTCACGCGATGGAAGCCCACCCGAAGCTACGACCTGTGGCATGACCGCGCCGCGTTTCATTTCCTGACCGACGCCGCCGACAGGGCTGCCTATGTGGCGTGTCTGAGCCAAGCGCTACGGCCCGGCGGACACGCCATCATCGCGACATTTGCGCTCGACGGCCCGGAGCGCTGCAGCGGACTTCCGGTGGTCCGCTACGACGCCACGAGCCTCGGCCAGGTCCTGGGCGACGCTTTCGCGCTCATCGAAACGCGGCGCCACGATCACCAGACCCCGATGGGAAGCACGCAGCGCTTCCAGTTCAGCCTGTTCCGCCGCGGCTGAAGCGCGCGGCTCTTGGCTTACGCATCCGCAAGGCCCTGCTCGAGGTCGGCGATGATGTCGTCCTTGTCCTCGAGCCCGATCGAAAGCCGCACCACGTCGGGACCCGCACCGGCCTGGACCTTCTGGGCATCGGTGAGCTGGCGGTGGGTGGTCGAGGCCGGATGGATGATCAGCGAGCGCGTGTCGCCGATATTGGCGAGATGGGAGAACAGCCTGACGTTGGACACGAGCTTGACGCCGGCGTCATAGCCGCCCTTGAGGCCGAAGGTGAAAACGGAGCCCGCGCCCTTGGGCACATATTTGCGGGCGAGGTTGTGATAGCGGTCGCCGGGAAGGCCCGGATAGCTCACCCAGGCGATCTTGGGGTGGCGGGCGAGCCACGCGGTCACCGCAGTGGCGTTGTCGCAATGGCGCTGCATCCGCAGCGGCAGCGTCTCGATCCCCATGAGAATGAGAAACGCGTTGAACGGCGAGATCGCCGGCCCGATGTCGCGCAGCGCGAGCATGCGGCAGGCCATGGCGAAACCGAAATTGCCGAAGGTCTCGTGCATGACCACGCCATGGTATTCGGGCCGCGGCTCGGAGAGCATCGGATAGCGTCCCTCGCGCGACCAGTTGAAGCTGCCGCCGTCGACGATCATGCCGCCCATGGAATTGCCGTGGCCGCCGAGAAACTTGGTCAGCGAATGCACCACGATATCGGCGCCGTGCTCGAACGGCTTGCACAGATACGGAGTGGCGAGCGTGTTGTCGACGATGAGCGGGACGCCGGCGCGCCGCGCGACCGCGGCGATGGCCTCGATATCGGTGATGACGCCGCCCGGATTGGCGATCGACTCGATGAACATCGCCTTGGTCTTGGGCGTGATCGCGCGCTCGAAGGTTCCGATATCGTCGGGCTCCGCCCACACCACGTTCCAGCCGAAATTCTTGAAGGCATGATTGAACTGGTTGATCGAGCCGCCATAGAGCTTCTTGGAGGCAACCAGCTCATCGCCCGGCTGCATCAGGCAGTGCATCACGATGATCTGCGCCGCATGACCGGAGGCGACCGCGAGGCCCGCGGTGCCGCCCTCGAGCGCGGCGACCCGCTCTTCCAGCACCGCCGTCGTCGGATTGCCGATGCGGGTATAGATATTGCCGAAAGCCTGCAGTCCGAAAAGCGAGGCCGCGTGATCGACGTCCTCGAACACGAACGAGGTGGTCTGATAGATCGGCGTCGCGCGCGCGCCGGTGGTCGGATCGGGCTGCGCGCCGGCATGGATCGCCAATGTCGAGAAGCCTGGGATGCGGTCGGTCATGGCTCCCCCTATGGCGAACGGATGGGAGTTCGCCGATCGCCGCGTTCATGGACCTTGTTGGTGCATCGAAAGCATTGCAGGCGTCAAGGCTGCAACCGCCCCCGCGCGGGCGCGCGCTTGCTCACGGGCAGGCGCTTCGTGCTCCGGCCGAACGGACGATCCTAGCCCTGATGCGGAGTGAGCTAATGCGGAGTGAGATTGAGCGGGCCTTTGGTCTTGGCGGTCTTCTCGTGCGCGGGCGAAGGCGAAGGCGCTGCGGCCTGTCGCTTGGCGTCTACCGGAAGATATGGAGCCATCGCGGTGTGGCAGGCGGGCGATATCTGATCCCTGTTGCTGACCAGGCAGTTGAACACCCGGGTGCGATCCGGAATTGCGCTCTGGCAGAATTGGAAGGCATCGTTGGTGCAGGCCTGCTGCTCTTCCGCCGTCTCTGCCCGCGCAACCGTTGCTGCGCCGAGCGCGAGAACGATCGCGAGCGCGAATTGCTTGCTCAAAGCCCGCTTGTTCATGGTCTTGGCCCCCCGCTGATTTGCGCCGGTACTGCGCCGGCCCGACCCCATCCGGGTATGATCATGACGGAGTCGGCATCCGATTGCCAGGAATTAGAGGCCGGCAGCGTCCCAAGTCCCCAACCTTGCGACACTTATGCAACAGCATCTGCACGAGTTGCGAGCTCGGGGCTCCGAGCAACCCTGGGGCGGTCGTCGTGAATTGCCACGATCATGAACAGGGGCGAGCCGCATTCAGGCGCTTATTGCCCGCCATCGTCCGGGCGTGAGGATTTTGGCGCCACGCCCGCGGTTCCGCCCGTCATGGTGACCCGATTAAGCGACATGCGCTGGATGCCGCCGCCCGCGAGCTTCGCCCGCTTCGAGGTCAAGACGCGGGTATTCACGCCCAACCAGCCGATTTCCGAGGACAGCCGGCCGTATTCGATCTTGGGGCAACGGTCCATCACCACCTTGAGGCCATTGGCCTCGGCGAGCCGCGCCGCCTCGTCATTGCGGATGCCGAGCTGCATCCAGACGACCTGCGGCCTTGGCTTGAGCGCCAGCGCCTCCTCGACCACGGCGGTGGCGAATTGGGGCGCGCGAAAGACATCCACCATGTCGACGGGCTCGGGGATGTCGGCGAGCCTGGCATAGACCGGCTGACCGAGAATTTCCCCGTCCGCCTGCCCGGGATTGACCGGGATCATCCGATAGCCCCGCTCGAGCAGGTATTTGAACGCGAAATAGCTCGGCCGCACGTCCTTCGGCGAAATCCCGACCATGGCGATGGTCTTCACCGTGTTGAGGATGCCGCGGATATAGCTGTCGGGATAATTGGTGTGGTCCATGGCGGGTGCCTGTTACCGATGCCCGTGAATGTAAAATGCCCGTCGCGAAACAAAAGGGGAGAGCTCAGGTATCGACATACCATAAATGCAACGTATTGTAATTTCAGCATTTTAAATTCAGGAGAGCGTTGACCGGCCACGGTCCTTGGTGCTATGAGCCGCCGCCGGGCGCCCATCGCGCACCGTTTGTCCGCACGATTTGCGATCCATTCGCGACATGTAGTCGAGAGATGCCATGACCACCTTTTCGGCCAAGCCCGCCGAGATCCAGAAAAAGTGGGTGATGATCGACGGCAACGGACTTGTCGTCGGCCGGCTCGCCACCATCGTGGCGCGTCGGCTGCGCGGTAAGCACCTGCCGATTTTCACCCCCCACGTCGATTGCGGCGACAACGTCATCGTCATCAACGCCGAGAAGGTCGTCTTCACGGGCAAGAAGCGCGAGAAGAAGATCTACCGCCATCACACCGGCCATATCGGCGGCATCAAGGAACGCACCGCGCGGTCGATCTTCGAGGGCAAGTTTCCCCAGCGCATTGTCGAGAAGGCGGTCGAGCGCATGCTGCCGCATGGGCCGCTTGGCCGCCGCCAGCTCGGCAATCTGCGGGTCTATGCCGGCCCCGACCATCCGCACGCGGCGCAGAACCCCGAACCGCTCGATATCGCCGCCATGAACCGCAAGAATTCGAGAGGCGTGTAACCATGGCCGAAACCATGCAGTCTTTGGATCAGCTCTCGGCGCTCAAGCCCGCGACGGCGACGCCGGAGGCCCCCAAATACGTCCAGAGGCTCGACAAGCAGGGCCGTTCCTATGCGACCGGCAAGCGCAAGAACGCGGTCGCCCGGGTGTGGGTCAAGCCGGGCGCCGGCAAGATCGTGATCAATACCCGGCCGTTCGAGACTTATTTCGCGCGGCCGGTGCTGCGCATGCTGATCCAGCAGCCGCTGGTGGCCTGCAATCGGGCGGACCAGTTCGACGTGGTGTGCACGGTTTCCGGCGGCGGCTTGTCCGGCCAGGCGGGCGCGGTGCGCCACGGCCTGTCCAAGGCGCTGATGGGTTTCGAGCCGGATTTGCGCGGTGCCCTCAAGCACGGCGGCTTCCTCACGCGCGACTCGCGCGTGGTGGAGCGCAAGAAATACGGCAAGGCCAAAGCGCGGCGCTCGTTCCAGTTCTCCAAGCGCTGATCGGCTCGCGTTCATTGGTTCACGTCGGCGGCAGCGCCCGCCGGCAAGGCGGGTGACGGCGCGCGGCGCGTTGGCTACGATTGCGATACCGCCTCCGCATATCGAGCTGCCGCACGGCCGTGTCCCGTCTCCCCCTGACCTTCGCCAGCTGCCGCTACGACCGGCTCGAAGCCATCCGCGACGGCGACGTGGTGGTCGAGGGCGCCGATCTCACTTGCATCACGCTCAAATCGGGCCGCGCTGTCTTCGACCGCATGGTCGGGGGAATGGAGTTCGACGTCGCCGAGCTTTCGGCGTCCGAATATACGAGCCTCCATGGCGTCGGCGATTGCCGCTTCGTCGCGCTGCCGGTGTTTCCGTCCCGCGTGTTCCGGCACGGCTATATCTTCATCAACGCGCGCGCCGGTATCCGCACGCCGAAGGATCTGGCAGGTCGTCGCATCGGGCTGCCGCTCTACACGCAGACCGCCGCGATCTGGGCGCGCGGGCACCTGCAGCATCAGTTCGGAGTCGATCTTGCATCGGTGCGATGGGTGCAGGGCGCGGTCGAGCTGGCCGGCACCCACGGCCGGCCGCATGCGCCGCCGCTCCTGCAGCCGGTTGCGATCGAGCAAAACCGCTCTGGCACGCCGCTCGGCGAGCTCTTGGCGCGCGGCGAGATCGATGCCCTGATCGGATCGCGCAAGCCGGAATCGTTCGGGCGCCATCCGGACGTGGTGCGTCTGTTTCCCGACTACCGCGCGCTCGAGCGAAAGCTTTACGAGACCGCTAAAATTTTTCCGATCATGCATCTCATCGCGATCCGCCGCGAGCTCTACGAGCGCCACCGCTGGCTTGCGACGAGCCTGTACCAGGCCTTCGTCGAATCCAAGCGGTTAGCGCTCGCCCGCATGCGCTATGGGGGCTCGCTCGCTTATATGCTGCCGTGGCTCCTGGCGGAGATCGAGGAAATCGACGAGGTGTTCGGCGGCGACGCCTGGCCCTACGGCATTGCGCCCAATCGTCCGACGCTCGAGGCCTTGGTTCAATACATGTTCGAGCAGCATTTCATCGCCAGAACGTTCCCCATCGAGGACCTGTTCGTCGTGCTGCCGGGCGAGGCCGCAAGCTGATCGCGCGGCAGAATTCGCCATTTGTGGCGACCGCGACGGCGTGCATTTGTCCTTCTTTCACTGAAAAGCCGCCGGATCGGCCTAACGATCCGAAAAGCCTGCGCTTAAGAGTTTGTACGTACTGGCCATCGCCTGTGCTAATCAACAAAATGGTGGGTGGATGACCGCCGGGAGCGAAACGAGCCATGCTTGTGCCGGCCGCGATCGTGCCCATCGCATTGGATGTCACCACGCTCTTCGTCGTGGCGACCTGCCTCACCGGTCTGCTCGGGATTCTGCTGCTGGTGGCATGGGCGAGGGACCGCGTTCCGGCGCTGGCCTGGTGGGGCGCGGCCTATCTGATCGGCGGCTTTTCGGTCGCGGCCTGGAGCCTCGAGGGTCTGATATCGCCGCCGCTGCCGACCGGGATCGCCAATGCGCTGCTGTTCATCGCCTGCGGGATGATGTGGAACGCGGCGCGGGTGTTTCACGGCCGTCCGGTGCTGGTGAGCGCGCTGATCGGGGGCGGCGCCACCTGGCTGTTCGCGTGCATGTTCGAGGATTTTGCGCAGTGGCCGGCGGCGCGCATCGTGCTCGCCTCCGTGATCGTGGCGAGCTACACGTTCCTGACCGCGTCCGAGCTCTGGCGCGAGCGCCGCAAGGCGCTGCGCCTCCGCTGGCCGGCGCTGTTCGTTCCGATGCTGCACGGCGCGGTGTTCCTGTTCCCGATCCCGCTGGCGAGCCTGCTGCCGGGCGACCATGGCACCGTGACGCTCGCCACCGGCTGGGTGGCGCTGTTTATGCTGGAGACCATGCTCTATGCGGTCGGCACCGCCTTCATCGTTCTGGTGCTGGCCAAGGAGCGGACGTTGCGCATCCACCAGGACGCGGCCGTCACCGACGAATTGACCGGCCTCCTCAACCGCCGCGGGGTGCTGCAGGCGGCGCAGCGGCTGATCGCGGAGCAGGCGCGCAAGAACC
Source organism: Xanthobacteraceae bacterium (assembly GCA_036522235.1). GTDB lineage: Bacteria > Pseudomonadota > Alphaproteobacteria > Rhizobiales > Xanthobacteraceae > VAZQ01. The sequence goes on along the minus strand of DATDGG010000007.1, from coordinate 11,475 downwards.
AGCCCGTGAGCGCGATGATGTTCGATCTCGACCATTTCAAATCCATCAACGACAGGTTCGGCCACGCGATCGGGGATAAGGCCTTGCATCTGTTTGGCGCGACCGCGAGCGTCAGCGTGCGGGCCACCGATGTGCTGGGCCGGTTCGGCGGCGAAGAATTCGTGGCGCTGCTGCCCGGCAAGCTCTCAGACGCCAAGATCGTTGCCGAGCGGGTGCGCAAGGCGTTTCAAGCCGCCGGCGTCACGATCGCCGGCCATGATCTCAATGCGACCGTCAGCGTCGGGGCCGCCTGCGGCCAACCCGGTACCGACATCGTCGCGCTGCTGGCGGCCGCGGATGCGGCGCTCTATCGCGCCAAGGCGAACGGCCGCAACCGGGTCGAGCTTGCCCAGGACGCCGAGAAGCCCGCCGAAATGCCGGTCGTGTTTGCCACCGCCGCGGACGCCGCCCGCAAGTCCGAGAGCCCGATAGGGACGCTGGCGGGCAAGGTGGCTCACGCCGTCTAGGCTCATTGTTGGAGCATGATCTTTTCCGAAAACCGGTATCCACTTTTCGGGATCATGCTCAGCTCGCAACGGCTCGTTTACCGATGCGGCGGTAGAATGGCCGCATGTGGCGTCCCTGGACCCCATCGCGGCCGGCGGCCAACATCCTCGCGCTCCATGCCGAGCGTGCGGGCTCTGCATGGGCCTGCGCTTTCTCCTCGTCCGCCGAGTTCGAAGCCGCGGTCATCAGGTCACGGCTCGATGCCGGCGTCTACGGGCCCAAACGGCGCCGCCGCTCCCTGGCCTGCGCCGGCGCTGGCGCAGCGATCGGCCTTCTGATCGCGCTTGTCCTGATATTTTGATTTGATGCTCGGCGGAGCCGACGCGACACGTTCAGCGCCGGCGCTTCAAGTCTGTCGCTGCTGAAGAAGTAAGCCCGCAAAAGGCACGCCGACGAAAAAAGGGGCGCCTCGCGGCGCCCTTTGAAGTTCCATCGCGACTGCGATGCTGGGAGGAGACTCAGGCCGAATAGTACATCTCGAATTCCACCGGATGCGGGGTGTGCTCGAAGCGGATGATCTCGCTCATCTTCAAGTCCACATAGGCGTCGATGAAGTCGTCGTCGAAAACGCCGCCGACCTTGAGGAAGCCGCGATCCTTGTTGAGCTCCTCGAGCGCCTGCCGCAGCGAGCCGCACACCGTCGGGATCTGCTTGAGCTCGGCCGGCGGCAGGTCGTAGAGGTCCTTGTCGATCGCCGCCCCCGGATCGAGCTTGTTCTTGATGCCGTCGATGCCCGCCATCAGCATCGCCGCGAAGGCGAGGTAGGGATTGGCGAGCGGATCGGGGAAGCGCACCTCGACCCGCTTGGCCTTCGGATTGGTGGTGTAGGGAATGCGACACGAGGCCGAGCGGTTGCGCGCCGAATAGGCGAGCAACACGGGCGCCTCGAAGCCCGGCACCAGGCGCTTGTAGGAATTGGTGGTCGGATTGGTAAAGGCATTGATCGCCTTGGCGTGCTTGATGATGCCGGCGATGTAGCTGAGACAGGTCTCGGACAGATCGGCGTATTTGTTGCCGGCGAACACCGGCTTGCCGTCCTTCCAGATCGACTGGTGGCAGTGCATGCCCGAGCCGTTGTCGCCATAAACCGGCTTGGGCATGAAGGTCGCGGTCTTGCCGTAGATGTTGGCGACCATCGTGATGCAGTATTTGTAGATCTGCATCCGGTCGGCCATCACCACCAGCGGCGAGAACTTGAGCCCGAGCTCGTGCTGGGCGGAGGCCACCTCGTGATGGTGCTTCTCGACCACGCAGCCCATCTTGGCCATGGCGCCGAGCATTTCCGAGCGCATGTCCTGCACCGAATCCTGCGGCGGTACCGGGAAATAGCCCTTCTTGGTGCCGACATGGTGGCCGAGATTGCCGCCCTCGTAATCGGTGTCGGAGTTGGAGGGAAATTCCGTCGAGTCGAGCTTGAAGCCGGTATTGTAGGGATCGGCCTTGTACTTGACGTCGTCGAACACGAAGAACTCGGCCTCCGGGCCGAAGAAGATGGTGTCGCCGATGCCGAGCGACTTGACCATCGCTTCGGCCTTGCGGGCGATGCCGCGCGGGTCGCGATTGTAGGGCTCGCCGGTGGTCGGCTCGAGCACGTCGCAGACCAGCACCATCGTGGTCTCGGCGAAGAAGGGATCGATCGTGGCGGTTGCCGGATCCGGCATCAGGCACATGTCGGACTCGTTGATGGCCTTCCAGCCGGCGATCGAGGAGCCGTCGAACATCTGCCCTTCCGAGAACGTCTCCTCTTCGATCAGGCTGACGTCGAAAGTGACGTGCTGCCACTTGCCGCGCGGATCCGTGAACCGGAAATCGACGTATTTCACGTCGTTGTCCTTGATCATCTGCAAGGCGTCTTTGGCCGTTGTCATGGAATTCATTCCCTTTCTCGCAACAGGATGTCTCGCTTCCGAAATCTCACGGGACCAGCGTTTCAGATGGCGTCCAACCCGGATTCCCCCGTCCTAATCCGAATGGCTTCTTCGATGTTGGAGACGAAGATTTTTCCGTCGCCGATCCGTCCGGTCTGAGCGGAGCGCCGGATTGCCTCGATGGCCTTGTCCGCCATGTCGTCGGCCAGAACAACCTCGATCTTCACCTTGGGCAGAAAATCCACGACATACTCCGCGCCACGGTAGAGCTCGGTATGCCCTTTCTGGCGGCCGAAGCCCTTGGCCTCGGTCACCGTGATGCCTTGCAGCCCAACGTCTTGCAGCGCCTCCTTCACCTCGTCGAGTTTGAAAGGCTTTATGATCGCCTCGATCTTTTTCATCTTGTGAGGTCTCCCCGGGCCCGCCGGTCAGCGTTACCGGCTGAACCGCGCTAGCGGTTAGCAGGCTCCGTGCCAAGCCCCGGCACGCATTGAAACTTATGCATTTTCAATAACTTAAATAACGTCCGGGCGCGCCCCGGGGGTGCGCCGAAGGGATATTGATTGAAATATAGTCAGTAAGATTAATTTATGTGCATCTGTGCTTTTTGCTCTTGGTCGGCGGGGAAGAATCACCACCCATGGGGGAATTGCGGCGGGCGATTGTGGCGCCCTGGGTTCCCGGTACTGTCACGACGATGACCGAGCCCATCGAACTCCTCACCACCGCCGAGATGGCCGAAGCCGATCGGCTCGCAATCGCGTCCGGAAAGCCAGGCCCCGAGCTCATGGAAAATGCCGGGCGCGCGGTGGCGGACGCGGTCGCGGCCGTGCATCCGACCCCGCTCCCGGTGGTCGTAGTGGCGGGGCCCGGCAACAATGGCGGGGACGGTTTTGTCGCCGCCCGCCTGCTGCGCGAGCGCGGTTACCCGGTGCGCCTGCTCCTGCTGGGCGATGTGGGGCGCCTTAAGGGGGACGCGGCCCTGGCGGCCAGCCGCTGGAGCGGCCCGACCCTGCCGGCGACCCCGGCGGGCGTGGCAGGCGAGGGGGTTCTTGTCGACGCGCTGTTCGGCGCCGGCCTCGATCGCCCGGTCGAGGGCGCGGCGCGCGCCATGATCGAGGCGATCAATGCGGCGCCCGCGAAAATCTACGCGGTCGACCTGCCGAGCGGCATCAACGGGACGACCGGCGCCATCCAGGGCGCCGCCGTCAAGGCGCGCGATACCATAACCTTCTTTCGCCGCAAGGTCGGCCATCTTCTGCTCCCGGGCCGTCTGCATTGCGGCAAGGTTCGTGTCGCCGATATCGGGATCGGCGCCGAGGTCCTCGCTCGGATCAAGCCGAAGGCCTTCCACAATGCCGGAGGCCTCTGGGCGAAGAATTTCCCGATCCCGCGCATCGACGGACACAAATATGGGCGCGGCCATGCGGTGGTGGTGTCGGGCGGAATTTCCTCGACCGGTGCGGCGCGCCTGGCGGCGCGCAGCGCGCTGCGTGCCGGCGCCGGCCTCGTCACCATTGCCTCGCCGCGTGCGGCGCTGGCCGTCAACGCCGCCACCAATCTCGCCGTCATGGTCCGTCCGGTCGACGGCGCCAGCGAGCTCACCGCTTTCATGTCCGATCCTCGGCGCAACGTTCTGGTGCTGGGCCCCGGCGGCGGGGTCGGGCGCGAAATGCAGGACATGGTTCTCGCCGCGCTCGCGGTTGATTGTGCGGTCGTGCTCGACGCCGACGCGCTGACGAGCTTCTGCGAACAGCCGCAGGGACTGCTGAGCGCCATCCAGGGACATTTTGACGGGGCGACCGTGCTCACGCCGCATGCGGGCGAATTCAGCCGGCTGTTTCAGACATTGCCCGATATTGCGCGCGCCGACTCCAAGCTCGCGCAAGCGCGCCAGGCCGCCGCGGCCGCGGGCGCGGTCGTGCTCCTCAAAGGCCCCGATACGGTCGTGGCGGCGCCGGACGGCCGTGCCGCCATTGCGAACAATGGCCCGCCTTGGCTCGCCAGCGCCGGCTCCGGCGACGTCCTTGCGGGCCTGGTGGCGGGCCTCCTCGCGCAAGGCATGCCGACCTTCGAGGCGGCGGCCGCGGCGGTCTGGCTGCATGGCGAGGCCGGCACCGATGTGGGTCCCGGACTGATCGCCGAGGATTTGCCGGAAGTGCTGCCGCGCGTCTACCGGCGCCTGTTTGCCGCGCACACCCACTGAGGATTGAGCCTAGGCCACCTCAAACCAGCCGGCGGTGACGGAGTCCGGGCGATCGATGGCAACGCATTCGATCAGCCACTTGCCGGCAATGTCGGCCCGGAAGGCAATCCTTGCGGTTTGCCCGGCGTCGACCAGGACCGTGGCCAGCCAAAACGGTTTCCACCCGTCATCGAGCCGATCCAGCAATCGGAAAACGTGGCCGTGCACATGCGCCGCGCAGGGAGCCTCCTGGCGGTTGACGAGCCCCAGCACCACGGTGCGGCCGCGTTTGGCCCGGAACAGCGCCGGCAGCGCGTGCGGCGCCTTTGAGGCGAGCCTATCGGTCGGCAGATCGACCTTCACCGCGTGGACAAGATCGAGCCGCGCGGGCAGGGGGTTTTCTTGCAGCGCCGCTGCCGGCGGTCGGGGCGCCGGCCGTGAAGGTGGGCCGCTTTCGTAGGCCAGGCGAGCGAGGACGGTCTCTTCGCCGGCACTCCCGAGCAGGATGGGCGCGACCGCGCCCGGCTCGAGACCGGCATCGACGAACAGGTCGGCGGTGTTGCCCGGCGCCAGGGTAACGCGGCTGTCGCGCGCCCGGAACGGCTGCGCGGGCTGGCCGTCGATCGCCATGACGGTTGCGACGTGGCGATCGATCCGCACGGACAGAACGCGTGCGCTCGCCGCATTGACGAGCCGCAGCCGCAGCCGCTCATTGGTTTTCACTGGCAGGTCCGGTGCCGCGAGGCCGTTCGCCCGGATTTGAAAGAGCGGCTTGCCCTCCGCCGCGACCGGCCAATCGTCGAAGAGGAGCACGTGCTCGCGGTCGATATCGGGCGGCTCGGCCTCCTCGACGATCAAGACCCCATGGAGGTGTTGGCTACGGGCGGGCCCGGAGCTCGCCGGGCTCCCACGCCACGGCGCGTGATACCAGAAGGTGCCGGCATCCGGGGGCTGGAACCGATAGTCGAAGCTCGCGCCGGGCGCGACCGCGGCCGGCATGAGGCCGCCGTCCATGGGATTCTCGATGCGGACGCCGTGCCAATGAATGGCGGTGGCGTCGGGCAGCTCGTTGACCAGGCGAAGGCGCAGCTCCGCGCCATGCTTGAGGCGCAACAGCGGCCCCGGTGCGGCGCCTTCATAGCCTCCGGCGCGCGCATGCAGGGTCCGCAAGCCCTCGGGAGTGAAGTCCGCTACCCCCTCGGCGCGCAAGCCGGCCGGGACGCGATACCAGGTCGCGAGCGCTCCGATGGCGGCCAGCACATGGCGGCGCGAGACGATCGCGGCGGCTGAGAACATCGCAAATCCGATTCGGCGCGCCCCATAGGGCCCGGCAGGGCTTAGCCCATGTCCCGGAAAAGTGGATACCGCTTTCCGAAAAGGACATGCGCCGGCGCAAAAAAGACCGGCAGCCGGCGGTTGAGAAGCGTCCCGGCCACGGTTATTTTTGTCCCGCGCGTGATTTTTTTAGCGTGCGCCAAGGGTTTCGTGCTGATATAAGCCCCGCCGCCTGGCGTTCGGCGCGCAGGCGCCCTTCGCGGGCGTGGCGGAATTGGTAGACGCGCGGGATTTAGGTTCCCGTGACGAAAGTCGTGGGGGTTCGAGCCCCTCCGCCCGCACCACGCCGGGTGCAGCCCGATCCCCGAACCGAAAACGGCCGCAACGGCCAGCAACGTGTAGATTGTCGTCATGCAAGTCACAGAAAATCTTTCCGAAGGGCTGCGGCGCGAATTCGAGGTCAAGGTCCCGGCCTCAGCGCTCGAAGCGCGCGTCGCCGAACGCCTCGGCGAGCTCAAGGACCGGGTGCGCATCAACGGATTCCGGCCCGGCAAGGTGCCGATCGCGCACCTGAAGAAGCTCTACGGCCGCTCCGTGATGGTCGAGACCATCGAGACAGTGGTGCGCGAGACCAACGCCAAGATCGTAGGCGAGCGCGGCCTCAAGCTCGCCATGGAACCGACCGTCACGATGCCGCAGGAGGCGGTCGAGGTCGAGAAGGTGCTCGCCGGCCAGTCCGACCTTGCCTACCGGCTCGCGCTTGAGGTTTTGCCGAAGATCGAGCTCGGCGATTTCAGCCAGATCAAGCTCGAGCGGCTGGTGGCGGAGGTGACCGAGGACGAGATCGACGCGGCGATCGCGCGGTTCGCCGAGGCCTCCAAGCCCTACACGCCCAAGGGCGCCGACGCCAAGGTCGAGCACGGCGACCGCGCCATGATCAATTTCACCGGCCGGATCGACGGCGCCCCGTTCGAGGGCGGCAGCGGCGAAGACATCGGGGTGAATGTCGGTTCCGCGACTTTCATCCCGGGCTTCGAGGACCAGCTCATCGGGATGGCGGTGGGCGAGACCAAGCTCGTGAAGGTGACGTTCCCGCCCAGTTATGTGAGCGCGCAGCTCGCCAGCAAGGACGCCGAGTTCGACGTGACCATAAAGTCCATCGACGCGCCCGGCACGGTCACGGTCGACGAGGATTTCGCCAAGTCGCTCGGTCTCGATTCGCTCGAGAAAATGCGCGAAACTTTCAAGACGCGGCTGACGCAGGAGCATGCGGCCCAGGGCCGTCAGAAGCTCAAGCGCAAGCTGCTCGATGAGCTCGACCAATTGCACAAATTCGCCGCCCCCCCGACGCTGGTCGCGGAAGAGTTCAAGAACGTCTGGTCGGTGGTCGAGAACGATCTCAAGACGCAGGGACGCACCTTCGCGGACGAAGGCACGACCGAGGAGAAGGCGCGCGAGGAGTATCATGCCATCGCCGAGCGGCGGGTGCGGCTCGGCTTGGTATTGGCCGAGATCGGCGAGCGCAATTCGATCCAGGTGAGCGACGACGACCTCAGCCGCGCCATCGTGGAGCGCACGCGCCAGTTCCCCGGCCGCGAGCAGGAAATCTGGGACTATTACCGCAAGAACGCCGGCGCGCTGGCGAGCGTGCGAGCGCCGCTGTTCGAGGAGAGGGTCGTCGATTTCCTCCTGGAGCTGGCGAAAGTGACCGACAAGCCGGTCTCGCGCGAGGAGCTCTTCCGGGAGGAAGAGGACGCGCCGCCACCGCCTTGAGAATCACGGAAGGGTAGGGATATGAAGGGCCTGGCAACCTTCGAAGGCTTGCTGCGGCGGCGTCCGCGACCTCTGCGCTGCTCGTTCTGCGGGCGCCAGGCGGATTGCGTGGCACGTCTTGTGGCAGGCGCATCCGCACATATCTGTGACGAATGCATTACCAAATGCGTCGCGGTCCTCGAGCAGCATGGTGGCTTCGCGGCTCCCGGGGCGGCGCAGGCAAAGTTGATCCAAGCCGATCCAAGTTGATCAGAGTTGATCCAAGTCGATCCCGATCCCAAGTCGTCCCCTCAGACAGGTTGATCACAGGTTGATTCATGCGAGATCCGGTCCAGACCTATATGAACCTCGTCCCCATGGTGGTCGAGCAGACCAACCGGGGCGAGCGCGCCTATGACATTTTTTCGCGCCTGCTGAAGGAGCGGATCATCTTCATCACCGGTCCGGTCGAGGACACGATGTCATCGTTGATCGTTGCCCAGCTTCTGTTCCTGGAAGCGGACAATCCGAAGAAGGAGATCGCGATGTACATCAATTCGCCCGGCGGGGTGGTCACCTCGGGGCTCGCGATCTACGACACGATGCAGTTCGTGCGGCCGGCGGTCTCGACCCTGTGCGTGGGCCAGGCCGCCTCCATGGGCTCGTTGCTGCTTGCCGCCGGCAACAAGGACATGCGTTTCGCGCTGCCCAACGCCCGCATCATGCTGCACCAGCCCTCGGGCGGCTTCCAGGGCCAGGCGACCGACATCATGCTGCACGCCCAGGAGATCCTCAATCTCAAGAAGCGCCTCAACGAAATCTACGTGAAGCATACCCGCCAGCCGCTCAAGAAGATCGAGGAGGCGCTCGAGCGGGACTACTTCCTCACCGCCGAGATGGCGGTGGAGTGGGGCGTTGTCGACAAAGTGATCGAGAAGCGGCCGGAGGAGGCCGCGAGCAAGATCTAGCCCCGTTCATCCCTTCCCGCCGGGAACCGGCCGGCCCGCAATCCCTCAGGCTGGTCAAAAAGTCGCCATCAGCCTGAATTTTCATTATTAATGAATTCTTGATTATCGCTACGTTACCGTGCTTCGCTAGGGTCGACCGGACGGGATAAGGCCAAAAGCAGTGGGGACGTGTGGCTTCAATGCTACGGACTCTTAGGGGTCCGCCTGTTATGTTTGTCGGTCGAATGACCGGTTCGCCGCGGCAGCGACGTTCCGATGGAGACGAGGAATGAGCAAAGTCGGCGGCAGTGATTCCAAGAATACCCTGTATTGCTCGTTTTGCGGCAAGAGCCAGCATGAGGTGCGCAAGCTCATTGCCGGGCCGACGGTATTCATCTGCGACGAATGCGTCGAGCTGTGCATGGACATTATCCGCGAGGAGAACAAGTCCTCGCTGGTGAAGTCGCGCGACGGGATTCCGACCCCTAAAGAGATACGCAAGGTTCTTGACGACTATGTGATCGGCCAGGATCACGCCAAGAAGGTGCTCTCGGTCGCGGTCCACAACCATTACAAGCGGCTCAACCACCAGACCAAGCACAACGACGTGGAGCTGGCGAAATCGAACATCCTGCTGATCGGGCCGACCGGCTCGGGCAAGACGCTGCTGGCGCAGACGCTCGCCCGCATCCTCGACGTGCCCTTCACCATGGCGGATGCGACCACGCTGACGGAAGCCGGCTATGTCGGCGAGGACGTCGAGAACATCATTCTCAAGCTCCTGCAGTCGGCCGACTACAATGTCGAGCGGGCGCAGCGCGGCATCGTCTATATCGACGAAATCGACAAGATCAGCCGCAAGTCCGACAACCCCTCGATCACCCGCGACGTTTCCGGCGAGGGCGTGCAGCAGGCTCTGCTCAAGATCATGGAAGGCACCATTGCGTCGGTGCCGCCGCAAGGCGGCCGCAAGCACCCGCAGCAGGAATTCCTGCAGGTCGACACGACCAACATCCTGTTCGTCTGCGGGGGCGCCTTTGCCGGCCTGGAGAAGATCATTTCGGCGCGCGGGCGCTCCACTTCCATCGGCTTCAGCGCCAAGGTGCTGGCGCCGGAGGATCGCAAGGCCGGCGAGATTTTCCGCGAGGTCGAGCCCGAGGATCTCCTGAAATACGGCCTGATCCCGGAATTCGTCGGGCGGCTGCCGGTGGTCGCGACGCTCGAGGACTTGGACGAGCCTTCGCTCAAGCTCATCTTGACCCAGCCCAAGAACGCGCTGGTGAAGCAGTATCAGCGCCTGTTCGAGATGGAGAGCATCGACCTGACGCTCGCCGAGGAGGCGCTCGGCGCCATCGCCCGCAAGGCGATCGACCGCAAGACCGGCGCGCGCGGGCTGCGCTCGATCATGGAGAGCATCTTGCTCGACACCATGTTCGATCTGCCGAGCCTTGAGGGCGTGGAGGAGGTCGTGATCTCGAAGGAAGTCGTCGAGGGCACCGCGCGGCCGCTTTACATCTATACCGACCGGGCCGACCGGGCGAGCGACACTTCGGCCAGCGCCTGAGCGGCGGTCAGTGCGCGCGCCCCGCCGGCTCCGCGCCGATTCGTCCGATGAGCCCCCAGGAGGGCGGCCCGCGCGCGCAATTTGCCTGAGTTTCCGGGCTTACTTGACACCGTCGTCGACCGTGGCCACCTACTATAGGAACGCGGGCACTCGCACTTTCACGTCCCGCCTCCGGGAAGGGCCTCCCCCCACCGCCCGGCACGGTCCATCTGCGGACCGAGCTACCTTCCCGGCATCACCTCGGCACTCACCCGCCATGCTGCATGTGCAGGTCGCGGGCGAGGGGCACAACAACAAGGAATCCGCGCCATGACAAGCGCAAAGCCTCGACCTCCCTTGATCCCCGGCGAAACCCGGTCCTATCCGGTCTTGCCGTTGCGCGACATCGTCGTCTTTCCGCACATGATCGTGCCGCTCTTCGTCGGGCGGGAGAAATCGATCAAGGCGCTGGAAGAGGTGATGCGCTCCGACACATTCATCCTGCTCGCCACCCAGAAGAACGCCTCCGATGACGACCCGGCGACCAGCGCCATCTACGAGATGGGAACGCTGGCGAGCGTGCTGCAATTGCTCAAGCTGCCCGACGGCACCGTCAAGGTGCTGGTCGAGGGCGCTGCGCGCGCGCAGGTCACGCGCTATACCGAGCGCACCGAATATTACGAAGCCGAAGCGGTCGTCGCCGCCGACGCTCCCGGCGAGCAGGTCGAGGCCGAGGCGCTCGCGCGCTCGGTCATCAACGAGTTCGAGAACTATGTGAAGCTCAACAAGAAGGTGTCGCCCGAGGTCGTCGGCGTGGTCCAGCAGATCGAGGACTATGCCAAGCTCGCCGACACCGTGGCCTCGCACCTCGCGGTCAAGATTCCCGACAAGCAGACGATCCTGGAGACCGCGACCGTCACCGAGCGGCTGGAGAAGGTGCTCGCCTTGATGGAGAGCGAAATCTCGGTCCTGCAGGTCGAGAAGCGCATCCGCACGCGCGTCAAGCGGCAGATGGAGAAGACCCAGCGCGAGTACTACCTCAACGAGCAGATGAAGGCGATCCAGAAGGAGCTCGGCGACGAGGAAGGCAAGGACGAGCTCGCCGAGATCGAGGACAAGATCAAGAAGACCAAGCTCTCGAAGGAGGCGCGCGAGAAGGCGACGCACGAGCTCAAGAAGCTGCGCCAGATGTCGCCGATGTCGGCGGAAGCGACCGTAGTGCGCAACTACCTGGACTGGCTGTTGTCGATCCCCTGGAACAAGAAGACCAAGGTCAAGAAGGACCTCAAGGCGGCACAGGAGATCCTCGACAACGATCACTTCGGCCTGGAGAAGGTCAAGGAGCGCATCGTCGAGTAC
>DATDGG010000006.1:0-15343 GCA_036522235.1 Xanthobacteraceae bacterium | reverse complement strand
GGAAAAGTTCATGCTGATGACCGCCCATCGCGATCGCGCCAAGATGGAGGCGATGTTCGAGCGGCTGCAGCACATCGAGACCGAAAAGACGCTGGATTGGATCAACGTCTAGAGCATTTTCAGGAAAAGCTTGCCCTTGCGAAAGCGAGGGTGGAATCCGGTCTTCCGTCCGAAAATGCGACCATGCAAAAATGCTGGAGCGGTTTCTGTCTCTAGATCGTGTGAAACCGCTCTAGTCTTGCGGCCATCGATCAGCTGATCTCGGTGGTGCGGATATCGACCTCCGAGGTCAGCGTGCGGTGGACAGGGCACTTGTCGGCGATCTCCAGGAGGCGCGCGCGCTGCGGCGCGTCGATGGCGCCTTCGAGGCGGATCGCCCGCTCGATGCGGTCGATCATTCCGTCCCGGGTCTCGCAGGTTTCGCAGTCGGCGGCATGGATGCGGCCGTGGCGGAGCCGGACCGTGACCCGGTCGAGCGGCAAGGCCTTGCGCTCGGCATAGAGCCGCAGCGTCATGGCGGTGCAGGCGCCGAGCGCCGCCAGCAGGAGCTCATAGGGATTGGGACCGCTGTCGTTGCCGCCGGCCGCGAGCGGCTCGTCGGCGATGAGACGGTGCCCGCCGGCCGTGATCTCCTGCTGCAGGCGCCCTGCCCGCGTCTCCCGCACGGTCACCGCGCCGGCGTCCTCGAGCTCGTCTTCGCCCTCCGCCGTCGCCGCCATGTCGAGGTAGCGCTCCGCCCAGGCGGCGATGACATTCGCCACATAGGCGGCATCGCTCCGGCGGCTGAGCAGATGATCGGCGCCGGCGAGCGAGACGAAGCTCTTCGGGTGCCGGGCGGCCTGGAAGATGCGGCTCGCATTGTCGATCCCGACGACCTCGTCGCTCGGCGAATGGAAGATCAGCAGGGCCTTGCGCAGGTCGGCGATGTGGGCGCTCAACCGCTGCTCGGCGACGTCGTCCAGGAACGCGCGGCGGATGCGGAACGGCCGGCCGGCGAGCCGCACCTCGATCTCGCCCTGGGCGTCGATCTCCGCCAGGCGATCCTTGAACAGGCCGGCCACATGGGCGGGGTCGGACGGCGCGCCGATCGTCACCACGGCGCGGGCTTCCGGCACCTTATGGGCCGCCGCCAGGACGGCGGCGCCGCCGAGACTGTGGCCGATGAGGATCGCGGGCGCGCGCTTGACCAGGCGCAACTGGTCGGCCGCGGCCACGAGGTCGGCGACATTGGAGGAAAACGTCGTATTGGCGAACTCGCCTTCGCTCGAGCCGAGCCCGGTGAAATCGAAGCGCAGCACCGCTATGCCGAGCGCGGTCAGGGCTTGCGCGATGCGCCTGCCCGCATGGCTGTCCTTGCCGCAGGTGAAGCAATGGGCGAACAGCGCATAGGCGCGCGCCTCACCCGCGGGATTGTCCAGGAGGCCCGCCAGGCGCTCCCCCTCGGCATTGAAAAAATCGAACGGCTCCGCCGGCATCGCTGGCCTCCTCATCGGGATCGGTGCTTGCGCAACCTTCTGTTAACAGATTGGCCAAGGGCGTGGCGCGGGCGGCGCAAATTCACTGATGCTGCAAAGGGTTAGTCCGCTTACGTCCGGTCGAGCCGCCGGCCCGTATCTGCTGCCGAAGCCGGCGCAGCAACCGCACTCCGGCACCGTTGACGGTATTTGAACCTATTTCGGCCATAACGCGTCTAACGGAGCAGGGACGGGGTTCACCAAACATTACTCGCCGTCTGTCACCGAGAAACCCGGCGGGAAGCCGGCATGAAACAGGATGAGGCCATGACCAAGTCGCAGACCAACGTTAGCCGCGCCGCCCTGGCGCTCTTCGCCATCTCCTTCGCGGGCGCGCTCACCGCCGCCGCGCCGGCCGCCGCCACGCCGAGCTACGACGGCCTCTGGAGCGTCGTGATCATGACCGAAAAGGGCAGCTGCGATCGGTCCTATCGGTATCCGGTGCGCATCTCCAACGGCGCCGTGCAGAACGACGGCCCGAGCTTGGTCAATGTCTCCGGCAAGGTCGGCGGCAATGGCGCGGTCAGGGTGCTGGTCAGCGCCGGCGACAAGAGCGCGACCGGCGTCGGCAAGCTCTCCGCCAAGGTCGGCACCGGCCAGTGGAGCGGTGGCGAGTGCTCCGGCCGCTGGGAAGCCGAGCGTCGCGACTGATCCTGGCGCGGACACCCCTGCCCCATAAGTCCATTTTTTCTTGCGCGCGGGTTGCATGATGTGACCTGCGCGCAATGCTTTTCGGCGACGCGGCGGCTCGTCTAATTTCGCATCTTCGACAAACGTTCAATTTGAGCGTCCCGCCAATCCGCATTCTTCTCAGCAATAACTGACATCAATTCGGATATGCATTCGTCGCAAATGGCAACGCCTGGTCCAGCCATGAGATATTTCACTTCATCGCTGGAGCGCGTGCAAAAGGCACAAAAGAGCTTTTTGTCTGACATGTTGAAGGTCCTGGCGGCGCCAGATGGCAGTGCAACCGGGTGGACAAGATTGCACAGCTCCGCGCAGGCGTGATCGCAGTGCCGGGCAATTCGTCCACCCCACACAATGGTTCTAGCGATCAATCTACTCCACGTCCCATCAGCGGGCCAATTCCCGCATCGCCCGGTCCAGTCCCGCGAGCGTCAATGGAAACATCCGCTCGCCCAGGAGGCGGCGCATCATGCGGATCGACTGGGTGTGCTCCCAGTCCCGCTCGGGCACCGGATTGAGCCACACCGAGGCCTTGTAGGTGAGCGTGACGCGCTCCATCCAGGCCGCCCCCGGCTCCTCGTTGAAATGCTCGACCGAGCCGCCGGGCGCGCTGATCTCGTAGGGGCTCATGGCGGCGTCGCCGACGAAGATCACCTTGTAGTCGCGCGGATAGGTGCGCAACACCTGCGCGGTCGGCGTGGTGTCGTCGAAGCGCCTGCGATTTTCCTTCCACACTTTCTCGTAAAGGCAATTGTGGAAATAAAAATACTCCAAGTGCTTGAACTCGGTGCGGGCGGCCGAGAACAGCTCTTCGGTCGCCTGGATGTGCCAGTCCATGGAGCCGCCGACGTCGAGGAACAGCAGCACCTTCACGGCATTGTGCCGCTCCGGGCGCAACAGGATGTCGAGATAGCCCTTGCGCGCGGCGCCTTTGATGGTGCCCTCGAGGTCGAGCTCCTCGGCCGCGCCGGTGCGGGCAAATTTGCGCAGGCGTCGCAACGCGACCTTGATGTTGCGGGTCCCGAGCTCGACCGCGTCGTCGAGGTCCTGGAACTCGCGGCGGTCCCACACCTTGATGGCGCGGAAGTTGCGGTTCCCTTCCTGGCCGATCCGCACGCCCTCCGGATTGTAGCCATGCGCCCCATAGGGTGAGGTGCCGCCGGTGCCGATCCATTTGTTGCCCCCCTGATGGCGGCCCTTCTGCTCCTCGAGGCGCAGCCGCAAGGTTTCGAGGAGCTTGTCGAGGCCCCCCATGGCCTCGATCATCCGTTTTTCCTCCGCGCTGAGATATTTCTCGGCCAGCCCCTTGAGCCAGTCCGCCGGGATTTCGATCGCCATCCCCTCCTGCATCGGCTCCAAGCCGCGAAACACATGGCCGAAAACGCGATCGAACTTGTCGAGATTGCGCTCGTCCTTCACCAATGCGGCGCGCGCGAGATAATAGAAATTCTCGACCTGCCGCGCCGCCAGGTCCTGCGCCATCGCCTCCATCAAGGTGAGATATTCGCGCAGCGTCACCGGGACGCCGGCCGACCTCAATTCCTGGAAAAAGGTGACGAACATGCACGCGCTCCGCATCCGCGACCGGAAACCGCAGGGCCTGTCACGGCCGCGTCATCGAGCTGCCATAGACTGTGCCGGTCAACTAGATCATGTCCAGCAAGAACATCGCGCTGTCGGACATCCCGCGGCGGGCCATCTCTAAGTCCGCCGCCGAGCGCCTTGCTTGGCCGGCCGCGGTCGTCCTGATGATGGTCGCGCTGCTCGGCCCGGCCTTGTGGAACGGCTTCCCCCTCATCTTCGCCGATACCGGCGGCTATGTGCTGCGTCCCTTCGAAGGCACCCTCGATATCGGACGCTCGGCCCTTTACGGGGCGTTCCTCGCTGCTGCCATACCGCTCGAATTCTGGCCGAACCTGCTGCTGCAGGCGGCGCTTGCGGTCTGGATCATCGTGCTCACGCTGCGCACGCATCTGCACACCTTGCAGCCCGCCGTCGCGGTCATGGTCGTGCTCGGATTGACGCTCGCCACCAGCCTGCCGTGGACGGTGAGCGAGCTGATGCCTGATATTTTCTTGCTGATGGCTGCGCTGGCGCTGCACCTCCTGGCGTTCCCAGCGCCGCGATTGCGGGTGATCGAGATCGCGGGCCTCTACGCCATCATCGCCTTCGCGATCGCGAGCCATATGACGACGCTGGCCGTGGCGCTCGCTTTGCTCGTCGCCTACGCGCTCATCGGCCTGTCGGCTTCGCGCCTCCTCCTGCCGCGCCCGCGCCTGGCGGGCGCCGCGACGGCAATCGGCGCCGGCATCGCACTGGCGCTCACGTCCAATGCGATCATCGCCGGGCAGTTCGCGTTCACGCCCGGGGGCCCGAATTTTCTGTTCGGACGGCTGGTGCAGGACGGGATCGTGGGGCGCTATCTTGAGCGCGTGTGCCCCGACCCGACGCTGCGCATCTGCCCCTATCGCAACGCGCTTCCCGCGTCCACCGACGACTGGATGTGGTGGTCGGACAGCCCGCTCTTCAAGCTCGGCGGCTGGCGGGAATTCACGCCCGAGGCCGAGCGCATCATCATCGGCACCCTCGTGAGCGATCCGCTCACGCATATCACCACCGCCGTCAGGGATAGCTTGCAGCAGCTGGTGACGCTCGACACCGGCGACGGGATCAATCCCGACAATACCCAGCACGCGGTGTGGGCCCTGTCGCAGGTCGCGCCGCACGCGATGCCGAGATTCGAAGCGGCGGCGCAGCAGAAGAACCTCTTTGATTTCACCGTGATCAATCGGATCGACGTCCCCCTGGCGCTGCTGGCGACCGCGGCCTTGCCGTTCATCTTGGTGGGCCTGCGCCGACGGCGGCCGGCGGCCGCCGCCTTGGCGCTGAGCGCATTCTTGGCGCTGCTGTCCAACGCCGCGATCTGCGGGATCTTTTCCGGTCCGAACACGCGCTATCAGAGTCGCCTGGTCCCGATCGCGGCGCTCGCCGTCCTGGTCGCGGCGCTCCAGCGGGGCCGCGAGCCGCGGTTCGAGCCACCGCGGTAACGATTACGGCAACACCGCCGCCGGCCTACAATTTGCCCGCGACCTGGGATAGGCTTAACGCTTCCAATCCCGGAGGTCCGCGTCGTGCCAAGACAGAAATTCATCGTCGAGCCGCATTTTCGGCTGCAGGAATGGGTGGCCGAGGAGAAGGGCTATTTCCGGGACGAAGGGCTCGACTACGTCTTCCGCGAGCTCATTCAGTCGACCGACGGCGCCCATCATTACCGGGGCGACAAGGTCGGCGCCTATCAGTCGTTCGAGCGTGGCCGAGAAGCCGATGTCAGTTGCGCCTGCCACTGGACCGTGGGAGTGGCGGCGTCGACGGGCAAGGGGCGGCTCTACGCCGACGTCTATTCGGTCGCGCCCGCGGGCGTCTTCGTGCCGGCCAGCTCTCCCATCAAGCGACCTGAAGACCTCGCCGGCGTGCCGATCTCGGTCGGCTACCAGTCGGGCAGCCACTACTCCACCATCCAGGCGCTCGAGCCCTATATGGCCGCCGCGCAGATCAATCTGTCATTTGCCGACGGAATGTTGTTCAAGCGGATGGAATTGCTGATCGAGGAGAAGGCGCCGGCCTCGGCGCTGTTCAGCGGACCCTATTATTTCGCCGAGCAGCTCGGCTTCCGCAAGATCATCGACACGACCTTCATGATCGCCACGATGATCTCAGGCGACCCGGACCCGGAGGACCTGCGCAAGTTCTTCCGCGCGCTCCGGCGCGCGCAACGCGACATCGATCTGCGGCCGGATCGTTACACCCACTACTACAAGAACGAGTTCCCGTTGCGCTATCACGCGGCGATGGATACGCGCCGCTGGGGTCCGGGCGAACGGCTGGTGTTCGAGCCCTATACCAAGGAGGTCTTTGCGGAGACCTTCAAGTGGATCGCCGACCATGGCATTTTCGCCGACGGCGGCATGGGCGCGGGCCGCTATGAGGACGCCGTCGTCAGCACCGCACAATAAGCGTAAGACGAGGCCCATATTTCCGCCGCAAGCAAAGTGCTATTCAAAACGCTATTCATGGGGTCAGTCCATCACAGGGCCGCCATGCGGAAGTTTGTTGTTCTCGGCCTGACTGCGCTCACGCTGGCGACGTGGCCCGGATCGATGGCGCTTGCCCAGTCGAGGAGCGCCGGCCCGCGCATCGAGTGGGAGGTGAAGAACAGGTTCCGCCTGTTCCGCAGCGAAGCCGATTTCCAGCGCCATGTCGCCGCCGATCGGGGCGACGGCCTGCTGGCGGCGGAAGATCGCCTGGCGCGGGAGAGCGAGGGCCGCGGCTGGGCGCGCGACACGGTGGAGCGGCTCTGCGTCGATCGCGCCGGAAAGCTGCTCGATACCTGTGACCGGGACGGAACGCAGGAAGACTATCTGGCGCCGCGCGACCATCGCATCGGCCTTGCGCTCGCCGGGACCGTGCCGTCGAATACCGGCTGCGCCTGGGAGGTCAATGACGGCTCCGGCACGGCGCGGCAGGTGATGGCGCCGTGCGAGGAAGAGGTGAAGCTGCGCGTCCCCTATGGCCGCACCACGCTGGCAAGCGTCGACATCCTGCTGCCCGACGGCACCGCGCAGCGCGTCGTGGCCGACATTGCGGTGCGCGACATTCTGATCGCCGGCATGGGCGACTCGATCGCGGCGGGCGAAGGCAATCCCGACCGGCCGGTGCGGCTCTCCAACGAAGGCTTCTGCTTCCAGCGCTTTCTCGGCACCGTGCGCAGCGAATATTACCGGCCCGGACGCGACGGCTTCACCGGCAACAGATCCTGCAGCTTCAACACCGCCGAGGAGTCGGGCAGCGAAGAATGGGCGCGCCAGAGCGCGCGGTGGGAGAGCGGTCCCTGCCACCGCTCGCTCTACGGCTATCAGCTGCGTAGCGCGCTCGGTCTTGCGGTCGAGAACAGCCATATCGCGGTGACTTTTCTGCCGCTCGGCTGCACGGGTGCCAAGATCGACGCAGGCTTCCTGGGCAGCCAGCGCATCAGCGAGTGCCCGAGCCCGGGAACCAGCGCGGCCTGCCCGGGCAGCTCGCCGGCGCAGATCGACGAGCTCAAGGAGCTCATGGCCAAGGCGCGTCGCCGGGCGCCCGAGCGCAGCCTCGATCTCGTTCTGCTGACGATCGGGGCCAACGACATCCTGTTTTCCGGACTGATCGCCAATGTCATCATCGAGTCGACGACGGATCGCCTCTTGATCGGGCGCGGCGGCGCCATCGCCAGCATCGAGGATTCGCAAAAGATCCTCGAGAGCGACCTGCCGGCCAACTTCGCCAAGCTGCGCGCCGCGCTCAAGCCCTTCGTGGGCGGCGATTTTTCCCGCGTGCTGTATGTCAGCTACGCAAACCCGGTGCTCGGCTCCGGCAACACGCTCTGCTCGGGCGGCCGCGACGGCTTCGACGTCCATCCGGCGTTTTCGGCCAACGGCCCGCGCCTGCAGCAAGTCTCGGACTACCTCGCCCGGCAGTTCCTGCCGATGATCAAGGCGCTGGCGCTGTGCGAGGGCACCGCCTGTCGCGACCCCTCGCACGAGCGCATGACCTTCGTCGACGCCCACCAGGCGGCGTTCGGGAGCCACGGCCTGTGCGCGCATTCGAGCGAGGATCCGGAATTCGACCGCGCCTGCTTTTCGCCGACCGGCGCGAGCTTCCGCACCAATCCGAAGGAGGCCGCGCTCGATCCGCTGGCCTGCGGGCGGCCGGCGAGCGAGTACCGCGCCTATGCGCCGCGCGCGCGCTGGATCAGAACCCCCAACGACAGCTACTTCGCGGCGCTGACGTATCCGCAGGGCCAATCCTCGATGCTGCAGCCGAGCAACATCCACGACGCGACGTGGGGCATCATGTCGGCGGTCTTCGGCGGCGCCATCCATCCGACCGCGGAGGGGCATGCCGTCATGGCGGATGCCACCTTGCCCACGATGCGCGCGGCGCTCGGCCTGCAGCCGCTCGAGCCGCCGGTACGGTCGGAGCCGCTGCCGCCGTTCAATGCCAACGCGCCGCCGCCGCGAACGACGCGGTAGTGCGCGGCGCTCAGCGCAATCAGCGCACCCCGAGCTTCTTCTGCAGGCTCGATGACGACGTCGTGTACTGGAACACCAGGCGCTTGTCCGGAAACACGTAGCGATGCGCCTTCTGGGCCGCGAGCGCCGCCTCGTGGAAGCCCGACAGGATCAGCTTGAGCTTGCCCGGATACCAGTTGATGTCGCCGATGGCGAAAATGCCCGGCACGCTGCTTTCGAACGCTGCCGTGTCGACCGGAATGAGCTCGCCGTCCTTGAGCTCGATGCCCCAATCGGCGACCGGCCCGAGCTTCATGGTCAGCCCGAAGAACGGCAGCAAGGCGTCGCAGGCGATATGGAAGTCGGAGCCGTCGTTGCGCTTGACGATCGCCTTGGCGATCTGCCCGCCCTCGCCTTCGAGCGCCGAAACCTGGCCGAGCACGAAGTCGATCTTGCCCTCGCCGACCAGCGCCATCATCTTGTTGACGCTGTCGGGGGCGGCGCGGAACTGGTCGCGCCGGTGCAAGAGCGTGAGGTGGCTCGCGACCGGCGCGAGATTGAGCGTCCAGTCGAGCGCGGAATCGCCGCCGCCGACGATCAGGATGCGCTTGCCGCGGAACGCCTCCATCTTGCGCACCGAATAGTGCACGGACTTCTCTTCATAGGCCTCGATGCCCGGTATCGGCGGCCGCTTCGGCTGGAACGAGCCGCCGCCCGCCGCGATCAGCACGACCTTGGCTTCGAACAGCTTGCCCAGGTCGGTCTTCACGCGGAACAGCGGATCGCCGATCTTCTCGATCGTCTCGACCATCTCCTGCAGGTGAAAGACCGGCGCGAACGGCTTGATCTGCGCCATCAGCGCATCGACCAGCCCATTAGCGGTCGTGAACGGCACGCCGGGAATGTCGTAGATCGGTTTCTCCGGATAGAGCTCCGCGCACTGGCCGCCGATCTTGTCGAGAATGTCGACGAGATGCGACTTCATGTCGAGGAGCCCAAGCTCGAACACGGCAAAGAGCCCGCACGGGCCGGCGCCGATGATGAGCACGTCGGTCTTGATCGGTTCGTTCATACGTCTTTCCGTCTTTCGCCTTTAGGTCTCTCGCGGGATTGCCGCGTCGGTCGGGGTGTGGCGCGTATGTAGACGTGGCGCCATGGGGCGAAAAGCCCCAACATGCGAACGGCTGGAATGCGCGCCGCGGATGGTTAAGCCTGCCGCTCGGGTATCCGAACGATCAATCCGTCGATGTCGGCGGTCACCTTGATCTGACAGGACAGCCGCGAGCTCGGCTTCACCTCGTAGCCGAAATCGAGCATGTCCTCCTCCATGGGCGACGGCTCGCCCACGATCGCACGCCAGGCGTCGTCCACGTAGACATGGCATGTCGCGCAGGCGCAAGCGCCCCCGCACTCGGCCTCGATGCCGGGAATTCCCTGCCTGATCGCCGCCTCCATGACGGTCGATCCGGGCTCCGCATCGACCGTGCGGCTGGTGTCGTCGGCACTGATATACGTGATCTTGGGCATGGGCTCCGGGGATGGTTACGAGAACGGTCGGCCTCGCGGCGCCGGTCCTATAACCGCTGCGGAGCGAACGCGCCAGCACGCTTTCAAGCCGCGGCCGGATCGCGCGCCAAATCAACTATTCAGAAAAGATCATGCTCCAACAAAACGCCGGAGCGGAACGACTATTCTTCACGCTCGCCATGGTGACGGTGCCGATCCGCGATCGCGGCCTTGACTTCGGCCACCGCGGCCGCGAGCCGCGTCACCGCGCAGGCGGTCGCGCTCGCATTGGCCCGCGTCGCGTTCATCTCGACGGCCTCGGCCGCCGCGGCCACGCCCCAGGCCCCGATCCCGCGTGCCGACCCTTTCAAGGTATGCGCGAAGGCAGCCGCGGCCGGGGGGGTCGCGTCCTGCATGTGCGCGAGCAGGATCGCCGCCTGCCGGTCGAACAGCATGAGCACCTCGGCCTCGAGGCTCGCCTCCCCGAGCGTCATGCGCGCGAGATGCGCGAGATCGATCGCGGTCTCGCCCGGCGCGGTCTCGACCGGTCCGGTCCCGACCGGGGGGCGCACCGGCGCCTCGGTCGGAGCGGTGGCGTCTGCCGTGGGCTCCATGTCGGCCTCCCGAGGGCTCTTCTGGCCCCCTGAAGACGCCACTTTGCCCGGTAACGACCAACGGCCGGTAAAGACCGCTCCGAGCGCGTGTTGCGCGGTTAAGGCGGAGCTAATGGGGCGCTGCCGAGCGGCCCGGCAAGGTGAGGCCCAGGCGTGCGGCGGCTTGCCGCGGCCGGACGCCCGCCGAGGCTCCAAGTCGAGGCTCCAGTCGAGGCCCCGTCGATGCGGCGATCGAAACCGATTCGGAGGTTTCCCACAGGTGGGCACAATTCTTGTGCACGGCGTGGCGCGCGCCTCGTCCAGCCGCATCCCGGCCGCAATAGACTGGAATAAGTCATCGGTTTTGCTTGGGAAAAACCAGTCGCCGGGCGTTCATACTTGCCTTGATCGGGGCGGCGCAGCGTTAACGATGATTAAAGAGAGCTTAACAACTGGTTTTCTTCGGTCTGCCAAGCCGATAGGATGCGCACCGGGCGGCAAGGGAATATGTCCACGGCGCGTTGGGGCCGGCTGCCCAGGGACGGGAGAAAGCTAAAAACTGACGCGCTCGTGACGCGGCCCGGTATATCTATGCCGGCGGCTGCGGACTTGGTCTGGCGTAACTGACGAGGCGACAACCGACATGGCGAACACCCCGAAGATGAAGGACCCGACAGAAGCAGCGCTGTCGGCCATCCAGGATGCGCTCAAGGTGCGGGACGCCGAGCCTTCCGCCACCATGATTGCCCCGCCGATCGCCGCTATGGGAGCGGACGATACCGCCTCCGCGCGCACCTGGCCGGGCCTGCGGGCGAGCAAGACGGCCAAGACCGAGACCTTCGAGGACGAGCCGCGCCCCGAGGAGACCGACACGCTGCGCCGCCCGGCCAACGACGACCGCGAGTCGATCGGCCAGATTTTGCGCACCCTCCAGCGCCGCCCGGCGCGCACGTCCTATATTCTCGCCAGCATATTCGCCGGCGTCTGGGTGATCGCCGGACTGGGCCTGGGGCGGGTCTATCTGCCCGACATTCAAGAGGCGCTCGGTCCGAGCGGACTGACCGCGCCGGTGCTCGCGGTGCTCGGCTGCATCTATCTCGCGCCCGTCGTGTTCTTCTATGTCCTCGCCCATATGGCTTGGCGGTCGCAGGAATTGCGGCTGATCGCCCAATCCATGGCCGAGGTGGCCATGCGGCTCGCCGAGCCCGAGACGGTGGCGCGCGAGTCGATCGTGACCGTTGGTCAGGCGATCCGGCGCGAGGTCGCGGCCATGGGCGACGGCGTCGAGCGCGCCTTGGCGCGCGCCGCCGAGCTCGAGACGCTGGTCGCCAACGAGGTGTCCGCGCTCGAGCACGCCTACAACGACAACGAAGTGCGCATCCGGGCGCTGCTCCAGGACCTGGGCGGCCAGCGCGATACGCTGGTGGGCCAGGCCGAGCAGGTTCGCGACGCCATCAACAGCGTCCATCTCGACCTCAGCCACGACATTTCCCAGATCAGCCAGCTGGTCGCCGACCAGGTCAACGAGGCGTCGCGGCGGATCACCCATACCCTCGCCGAGAAGGGCGAGCACATCACGCGCGCGCTCGGACATGCCGGCGACACCATGATCGAAGCGCTCGGCGAGCGCGGCGGCGACCTGCTCGAGCGGCTCGAAGGCACCAGCGCTTCCACCACCGACGCGATCGCGGCCGCCAGCGACCGCCTGACCGCGACGCTCAACTTCAAGACCGACCATATCGGCGACGAGTTCACCGAGATCGCCGCCAACCTTCAGCACATGATGTCGGTGCGGCTCGACCGCGTGACCGAGGGCTTCTCGCAGAAGTCGGCCGGCATCCTCGACATGATGACGGGCCGCACGCAGCAGCTCACCGACCTCGTGGTCGAGACCGGCAACAATCTCGCTGACGCCATCGGCAACCGGGTCGAGGAGGTCAACACCACGCTCAAGAACACCGGCGACTCGCTGGTGCTCGATCTGAGCCTGCGCGGCGGCGACGTCGTGTCCAAGCTCGAGCAGACCGGCGCGCGCATCACCGACGCCATCGTGGAGCGCGGCAACAAGGTGAGCGACACGTTCCGCGAAAGCGCCGAATCGATCGCCGAGGTCATCGGCGGCCGCGGCGACGCGGTGCGCGAGATGCTGGCCGCCCGCCTGCAATCCTTCGAGGACATGTTCAATCACGGCGGCGCCGAGCTCGCGGAGCGCATCGCGCGCGACTCCACCACGCTCGGCAACCTGATCACCCGCCACCTCGGCGAGTTCGATCGCACGGTCAAGACCTATGGCGGCGAGATGGTCGAGCGCCTGGGCGAGCGCACGCAGGAAGTCGTGACCGCCATGCGCGACTACCTCGACAGCTTCGACACCCGCGTCAACACCAAGGCCACCGAGATCACCACCAGCCTCGACCAGCAGTTCATCCGCTTCCACGACGCGCTCGACGGCCGCGCCCAGACCATCAACGATCAGCTGACCGCCCGCGTCAGCGACATCGGCGCCAAGATTTCCGAGGTCACCACCACCGTCGACCAGCAATTCTCCCGCTTCCAGAACGCGCTCGACGGCCGCACGCAGACGCTCAACGAGGCGCTGAGCTCGCGCGTCATGGACATCGCCAAGACCATGGCGGACGGCGGCAAGGAGGTGGTCTCCGCGCTCGATCAGCGCATCAGCGACGTGACCAACGTCATCAATGTGCGCGGCACCAAGCTCGGCGAAACCATCAGCGCCAAGATCGACGACATCGACCGCGCCATCGGCAGCCGCTCGATCGAGGTCGCCAACAATCTCGATACCCGGATCAACCGCTTCGAGGAGTTGCTGCTCGGGCGGGCCGAGGTCGTCACCAAGGAGATCGAGACGCGCACCAAGGCGGCCGCCGACGCGCTCAATGCGAGCATGAGCGAGCTCTCCAACGCGATCAAGACCAATACCAGCGAGGCCGAACGCTCGATCGAGGCGCTGTCAAACTCCACCACCGGGACGATCACCACGCGGATCGAGCAGCTCGGCCAGGCGGTGAAGGCCAATACCAGCGAGGCCGAGCGCGCGATCGTGGCATTGACCAACTCGACCTCGACCTCCATCGGCAGCATGGCGACGTCGACCACCGCGGTGGTCAACTCGCGGCTCGAGCAGCTGAGCACCGCGATCAAGACCAATTCGAGCGAGGCCGAGCGGGCGCTCGCCCAGCTGGCGGCGAGCACCACGACCGCGATCCGCACCAGCGTGCAGGATGCCGAGCGCACCCTGACCGGCGTGTCGACCGGCGTGAACAATACGCTGCGCCAGAACGCCGCCGACGTCGAGCGCACGCTGACCGGAGTATCGACCGGCGTCAGCAACGTGCTCAAGCAGAACGCCAATGACGTCGAGCGGACGCTGCTCGGCGTCAGCGCCGAGGTGGCGCGTAATTTCGTCGGCAAGGCGGACGAGATCGCCTCCGTGGTCAGCCAACGCGCCGCCGAGCTGACCGAGATTCTCGACGACAAGTCGAGCGTGCTGCTCAGCGCGCTCGGCAACAAGAGCTCGGAATTCGCCGGCGAGCTCAGCCGCGTGACCGAGCATGCCGTCAAGGCGATCGAGGTGAAGGGCCTCACCTTCACCCAGACCATGATGGACAACAGCGAGCAGATCGCGCGCCTCATCAACGAGGCGAGCGAGGTCGCGACCACCTCCGTCAACAAGTCCATCAAGCAGATGCAGGCGACCTCGCAGGAGGCGAGCCAGGCGACCGCGAGCTCCGTAAGCCAGTCGGTCAAGCAGATCCAGACGACCGCGACCGAAGCGAGCCAGGCGACCACCACCGCCATCAACCAGTCGATCAAGGAGCTGCAGAACAACTCGCTCGAAGTGTCGCGCAGCGCCGCGGCGACGGTCCAGCGCACGCTGCGCGACCTGCAGGAACAGACCCATTCGGCGGTCGAGCACTCCAAGCAGACCGCCGCCGCCGCGGTATCCGAGATGCTGGAGACGCACGGCATGCTGCGCTCCGACACCACCGCTTTGTTCGAGCGGCTGCGCGAGGCCAATATCCTGCTGCAGGAGGTGCTGAGCGGCGCGCACGAGAACATGGGCGAGATCGAGCGCACGCTCGTGACCCGCGTGTCCGATTTCGTCGCCGCCATGAACGACGTCACCCAGAAGACCGGCACCGCCAACAGCCAGATCGGCGAGCATATCGCGAGCTTCGAGGCCATCTCCGCCAAGACGGTCAACGATCTCGGCAGGCTCGCCGGCCATTTCGACACCCATGGCCGCTCGCTCGCCGAGGCGGTGACGCTCGTCGACCAGAGCAACCGCCGCGCCGAGGGCACCGTCAGCGACCGGCGCGATTCGATGGAGCAGCTGGTGGCGACGCTCGACAGCAAGGCCAATGATCTCGACCAGCGCCTCACGCGGTTTTCCGGCCTGCTCGACCAGTCGCTCGACGGGGCGGCGGAACGCGCGCGCGAGATCGCCCGCATCATCGCCGACTCGACCACCGGCGGCGCCCGCGCCATCGCCGAGAATTTCGAGACCATTCGCGAGAATACCGAGGAGCAGAGCAAGCGCACCACGGAATCGATGCGCTCCCTCTACGAGCGCGCCACCGGCGATTCGCACACGATGTTCACCGAGGCGGCCAAGCGCTTCGCCGACGTGGTGGACGGGCTCAAGCGCATGACCGCCGAGATGCAGCGGGAGCTCGAATCCACGCGCGCCGAGCTGCGCAAGGGCATCCTCGAGCTGCCGCAGGAAACTTCCGAAAGCGCCGCCCAGATGCGCCGCGTCATCGTCGATCAGATCGAGGCGCTGGCCGAGCTCAACCGCATCGTCGCCCGCCATGGCCGCGGCCTCGACACCGCCGATCCGGCCGCGCGCCGCAGCGAGCCGGGAGCGGTGGCGGCCGCGCCGCGCCGCATGGCGCGCGAGGAATCCGTCGCCGCCAATGGCAGCGGCCGGGCCGAGCCGCCGCCGCGCGGCCGCGCCGACATCGCCGGAATGCCG
>DATDGG010000005.1:0-6451 GCA_036522235.1 Xanthobacteraceae bacterium | reverse complement strand
CGCTGCCGCGCGATATCTCGACCCCGACATTCCTCTCGGCCTTCCTGTCCGCGGACACGAAGAATGCCGAGGCCGCGAAGGCGCTGATCGCGTTCATGTCATCGCCCGAGGCGGCGGCGGTGTACAAGCAGCGCGGCATGCAGCCGGGGCGGTGACGAGGCCGACCTCGGACCGGTGCGCTACCTGGCGATCCTAATCGGCGCCACCGACGAGCAGACCATGCGGTGGTTCATCCTAGTGGTCGCGCTGCTGCTCGATCCGGCGGCGGTGTTGCTGCTTGCCGCGGCGCGACGGTGACGCATGCTTCCCGCACCCGGGATCATTCGCCCTTGAGGGCTCGCTTCGAGGAGGGCGCGGATCGTTGCGGATCGCTTCCTCGGTGATCATCCGGGCGGCGACGACTGTCGATTGACCCTACTTGTTGTCGCCGCTCTCGCCAAATTTCTTGGTTGTGATAGTTAAGGAACTCGTCGTGGACTTCATGCCCCTCCACACTTAAGAGTTTTTTACGGGTCAACTTAAGTGCTCCGAAATCCAGCATGGCGTGGTGGTTTGGGCACAGAACGATGATATTGGCCGCGGTGTCCGGTCCGTTATGAGGCTTTCCCAAGGGCTTCACATGATGGGCCTCCGAATAAGTCTGTCCCTCGCCTAACGGTATTGTGAATCCGCAGATCTGGCACTTGTCTTGGTGCAATTGTTTTATCGTATAAGCCAACGTCGTATCGCGTAGGACGCGGTATCGCGTCGTCTGTACCCTTGATGGATTGGGATCACCGAGATCTGATGCCAACGGGGTACCCGTCAGACTCGATCCCTCAGCGGGGTCTTCCTCAATTGCAGGTGATTGGCGACCTGCCTGTTCGAGCGCCCGGATACAATGGTCCAGGTAGACCACGATGCGTCTCCGCGATGAACTCTCTGGCCTGATTTGTTGTTGCAACCGCCGCAGCCCATCCAAGTCACCTTGGCGTGCTAGCTCCCCTACTTCGGCTAGACGCCGTCGATAATGTGCATGGGTTGGTGCGCTGAAATCAGGTGAGGGTGGTATTTTGCCAACCTTCACCCATTCTTCTGCCTTGCTCTCATCGTACCTGTTTCGACCCGCTAGCCTGTAACGCGGATCAGGCAAATCTCGGGGTTCAATCGTCGACATTGACTCAGCGCCCTCTCTAGCTCGGCCGTCATCACCATATCGTTCGTGCGAGGAATGGTCACCATCCCCCCGGGCGCAGCCCGGGCCGTGGCCCCGTGATATCCCTTCGGCCCCGCTTCGGTGTGGCAACCGAAGATACGCAACCGCGCCGTCGCGAAAGTGCTGGGGATCAATCGACAGACGGTTGATCGTGACGTTGGGACAAATGTCCCACCCTCGCTCGCCGGTCCTGCTGTGGCGAAGCTCGCCGCCAAGGCCGAGGCCAAGGCGGAGCGCGCGCGACTTTGGGAAATTGGTGATATTGTTGATGTGGTGGAAGTCTGGGAGATCGCCCAGGAGAGGGCGTCATGAATACCAAGCGTGGATTTTTCCGTCTCTGGATTGTGATGAGCGTCTGTTGGATTGCTGGCTCGGGATGGGTGCTCCGCGACGACTTGGCGGTTACCTCAGGATGGGCAATGAGCCAAAAGCCGGCATTCGATTGCCCACAGCCATCTGCTGCTGAGCTCGCTCGGCCACTCAGCGAATGGACCGATAGTCTATTGCACTGTCAGATCGCCGAGGTGCAGGGGATGATTTGGGCCAAGCGTTTTGATGCTGCCAAGATAGTATTCCTCCCGTCCCTAGGGCTCCTCGTTTTTGGATGCCTGACCGCTTGGGCAATCAGCGGCTTTACGCCACAATCAAAGTAGTTCAGTTCTGGCTCGGTCACCTGGGTCTTTGCTCCTTGAACCAGCGCTCGTACTCGTCCCTGAACGCGGCCCTTGGCTTGCTCGAGCGTCTCGGCAAAGCCGCTCCTCGATGCGGCAGGGCTTCAAAGTGTCCGGTCCCTGAATCTCAACAGGTCGGGCATGTGCGCGCCGCACGCTCGCGTGACGCCCGTCTGGTTCTTCTGCGGGCAATCGAGGGTGCGCTCGTGCAGCCAATCCGTCAGCCGATGATCGGGACCGAGCTCGGCGACTAGGGCGGGCGACGTGATAGCGACCCTGCCGGCCGCGCGTCGGGCACTCGACGCGCAGCACCTCGGCATCCCGACCAATCCGCCCATGGTGCCGTCGAGGGGGCATGGCGGGTAAGATATGCCGCGATGAAGGAGATCGTCACCGTCACCCTCGCGGTCGACCCGAAGACCGGGGCCGTCATTCCAGACGCTCCCTTCCTGGTCGCGGCCGGCCCGGCCCGATCGCGGCGGCGTCTATCTGGCGGGCGCTGAAAGGCCCTTTCGGCGCAGTCGCCGGCGCGGTATGAGGCGCAAAGGCGCCACCCGACGAGGATGGCTTCATGGCCATGGAGGCAACCGCGCATGTCTGACGAGGATCCCGACCACGCTGCCGCTGTCTTCCTCCGCAACGAGGAAATGAATCACCTGCAAGACTATCTCGGACGCGGAAGGCCGCTCGAGAAGGTCGAGAGCCAAGAGCTGAACCGCCGTTGGGTAGCCTGCATCAAGGCCAGGGCGGCCGCCGTGACGACGGGCACCCCCATCGCCAACAAGGAACGCGTCGATATCGCATGCGAGCTTGAGCTGCGCGGATCAGATCTACCAACCGAGGAAGTGAGGGCGGAGATGGAGGTCTTACGTGCTGCTGCCATATCCGCGATGGATGACCCCGTGAAGCGGAAAAGGGTGGAGGACAGCCTTATCGAGGACGCGATCGAATTATTCAGCGCGAAACGCAATTAGGCCCTATTTTCCGAGGCCCGGCGGCGGGAAAAAAGTGTCGCAGACGTTCTCGGGCTTCGCGGCAACCCGGCGCCTGACACCACGATCGTAAAACCACAGCTCGTTCCGAAAGCTGTAGACCTTGAGGGGGGGCACCGCCGGCGACCGCGGGATCCTGTCCGCACATCTTCACGAAGACAGCATCGCGATCGAACTCGACCTGGTCCTGGTCCTTCTTCGCGCACGCCGCGAGGGTCAGCACGGCGACCAGGGTGACGCAGTGCGCGATTGATCGCATCGGAGCCGCTCCTTCATTTCCGAGGTTTCGCTGGATGGCGCGCGGGGGGCAATCCGCCGCCGGGGCTCCAAATACCGGTCGCGTCGGCCGCCGGCAAGCGCGCGCGGTCCACAGTCCCCTGATTCGATGCCCGCTGCGCCGCCCGCGGGGCCTCGCCGGTGCGTTCCGGCGCCGGGACGGGCCCCCTCACCGAGCCGAGATCGGGATTTCTTTCGTGCCGTGTCCCCCTCTCCCCGCAAGCGGGGAGAGGAGCGCTGAATTGCTCGCCTCAACCGACAGATATGGCCGCGAAGCGGCCATCAGGCCCCACAGCGCGCCGAGGATCAGGAAATAGTGGCGCCAGTGGTCGCTATCGATGATGGCGCTCTCGACTGCCACGCCCACATAGGCGGCATAGACCACCTGATAGGTCGACCGCCAGGGCGTGTCGGCGCGCAGAAAGCGGGTGGCGCTCGCGAGCGTCACCGCGGTCAGGGTGAGATAGGCGAAGCCTGACGGCCAGCCGCCGGACATGAAGGCGTTGAGATAGCTGTTGTGCGGGTCCTCGCCGAAGAACTTGGAGAACTGCAGCGGCCCGATGCCGAACGGACGTTCGAGCCCGAGCTCGGCGCCGAGCACATAGCGCCCGAAGCGGCCGAAATGGCCGACATCGTAGGTCTGATCGAGCGTGGCGCGCTCGGCGAAGAGATCGCCCACCTGATGGATCGATAAGAGCGCGGCGAGAAAGATCGCCGCCATCACGGCGCCGGCGATCCCGATCGAGACGATCCGCACGCGCATGCCGGCGGTCCGCGCGGTGGCGATGCCCAGCACCATGACGATGGCGGCTGCGAGGATGAATTGTCCCCATGCCGCCCGCGAGAAGCTCAGCAGCAGAGCCACCAGCAGCACCGATAGCAAGGCGCTGCTGCGGACGACGACCGCCGGCCGGCCGATCAGGACGCGCTGGAACATGAGCGCCGCCGGCAGCACCAGAAAGGCACCGAGCACATTGGGATCGTTGAAGGTCCCGCGCGCACGGCCGTACAGCACGAACGGCTCCGACAGGGTACCGAGCAGGTGGAAATAGGCGACGATCCCGGCCACCGCCGCGACCAGCGCGGCCGCCCCGTAGCCGCGCAGCAAATGATCGAGCCGCGCTTGCGTGTTGGCGCTCACGATGGCGGCGTAGAAAACCGCGGTGACCGCAAGAAAGATCGAAATGCCGACCCAGGTCACGGCCTTCTGCTCGCTCGCCACCTGCACGACCGCGATGGCATAGCCGAGATTGAGCACGATCAGCATCAGGACGAGCGGCATCAGCGCGCCGCGCAACGACAACCCGCTCACGCCCAGGAGAAAAATGCTTGCGAGGCCCACGATCTCGTAGGGGCTTGGCTCGATGAAGACAAAGGCGCCGGCAAAGCCCATGAGCCAGAGCAACAGGCCGCGCGCCCGCTCGGTGGAGACGGTCAGGGCGCGGCCGGGGCTTAGGGCAGCGGGCGGGGAGGGCATCGGCCGGCGCCGTCAATACGCGTTCCTGGAGCTGATCACCGCCAACGGAGTTCGCGCCAGAATGGAGAGGTCGAACAGCACCGACCAGTTCTCGATATAGGCGAGGTCGTGCTCGACGCGCTGCTGGATCTTCTCCTGCGTGTCGGTCTCGCCGCGCCAGCCGCAGACCTGCGCCCAGCCGGTGATCCCGGGCTTGACCCGGTGGCGGGCGAAATAGCCGTCCACGGCCTCGTCGTAGAGGCGGTTTTCCGCCTTGGCGTGAACCGCATGCGGGCGCGGCCCGACCAGCGACAGGTCGCCCTTCAGCACCACATTGAGGAGCTGCGGCAGCTCGTCGATCGAGGTCCTGCGCAGGAAGGCGCCGACCCTGGTGACGCGCGCATCGCTCTTGGTCACCAGCACGGAGGCCGAGGCGTCGCACTGGTCGACATACATCGAACGGAACTTGTAGACCTCGATCAGCTCGTTGTTGAAGCCGTAGCGCTTCTGCTTGAAGAATACCGGGCCGCGGCTGTCGAGCTTGATGGCGATGGCCGCCAGCAGCATGAAGGGAGATGCCGCGAGTAGCATCAGGCTGCCGACGAACTTGTCGAACAGCCATTTGGTCACCACGTCCCAGTCGGTGATCGGCTTGTCGAGAACGTCGAGCACCGGAACATTGCCGATATAGGAATAGGCGCGCGGCCGAAAGCGCAGCTTGTTCGAATGCGCGGCGAGCCGGATATCGACCGGCAGCACCCACAGCTTCTTGAGCATCTGCAGGATGCGGCTCTCGGCCGAGATCGGCAGCGCGAAGATCACGAGATCGATGCGGGTGCGGCGGGCGAACTCCACGAGATCGTCGACGGTGCCGAGCTTGGCGCGGCCGGCGACCGTGATCGGGGCGCGATCGTCGGCGCGGTCGTCGAACAGGCCGACGATGCGGACGTCGTTGTCGCGCTGCCCGACGATGGAATTGATCAGGCTCTCGCCGCGTGCGTCGGCGCCGACCACGACGGTGCGGCGGTCGAGCCGGCCTTGCTTCGTCCAATGCCGCACCAACAGGAACAGGCCGCGCCGGAAGGCCACCAGGCTCACGAGACCGAGGACGTAGAAGCTGCCGAGCCATACGCGCGAGAATTCGTCACCGGCCTTGGCGAAGAACGATATGCTGATGGCGATCAGAAAAACCACGGACCACGCCGAGGCAAGCCGCATATATTGCTTCTCGTGGCCGCGGAAGGCCTGCACCTGATAGACGTCGGCTGCCTGCAGTGCGAGCGTCGACATGGTGGCGATCGCCAGGATCGCCACCACATAGTGCCACTCCAATCCCTCGACCGGGACCACATAGGCGGCGTAGATCGCCGATCCGATCAGCACGGTGAGCGCGAACTCGATCAGGCGCACGGTTCCGGCAAGCACGATCGGCGAATAGGCGGCAACCGTCGGCTCGGCGGTGACGTCAAGCGCAGCCGCCGACAGCACCCGCACCGGACTGGCGGCCTGAGCGGGGCGCGCATCGGCCATCCGCCGCGCAGCCAGGCCCGAAGTCCCGCTGGTCGATCGTCGCGCATCAAGCTTGAACATGGGCCCTGCCTGGAAACTCAAAACGATCCAACGGCACGATCGCGCGTGCCCGCTCCGGTACACGGTTAGCGAAAAAGCCTCAAAGAATGTTTAGGAGATTGCCGAAAAGCCTGGGATTTATTAACCACGCGCGTAGCGCGCGCGCGCGTGGACTTCGCACCCCTAGGTCCTGTGGACATTGAGGGATTCCCTCTTTCTCGCGATTGTGATTCAAGATCGCAACTGAGGAGGGCGATCTTGATTCGGCGAGAACTGACAGACGCGCAATGGC
>DATDGG010000004.1:0-5494 GCA_036522235.1 Xanthobacteraceae bacterium | reverse complement strand
GCATGCCGCGCTGCTTGTACACCGCCGCCGCCTCGGGCGATGACATGAACGCGATCAGCGCCTTCGCGGCCTCGGCATTCTTCGTGTCCGCGGACAGGAAGGCCGAGAGGAATGTCGGGGTCGAGATATCGCGCGGCAGCGGGCCGACCGCCTCGACGCCGGGCTCGGTGATGATCTCGCTGACGAAGGTCAGGCCGTAGTCGATCTCGCCGTCGGCGAGCAGCTTCATCGCGCCGGAGCCGCCCTGGGCGAGCTTGATCTTCGGCTTCATCTGTTCGGCGATCCCGAGCTTCATCAGCGTCTCGTCGAAGCTGACGCCGGCAGCCGCCCCATTGGCGGCATTGGGATAGGAGATGAATTTCGCGCCGAGCAGGAGCTTCTTGACCGCGTCCGCGCTCGAAATGTCGGGCTTGGGCGCTCCGGTCCGCACCGCGAGGCCAACCGAGACATTGGCAAGCGGCGTCTCGCTCGCCACCACCACATGGCCCGACTTGATCACGTCATCGTAGGGCACCTGCACGACCGGCACGTCGAACGCGTCGCCCTTCACCACCCGCGCCTTGGTCCCGCCGCCGGAGCCGAAGGTCCCCTTGACGGTGTTCCCGGTCTTGGCCTCGAAGGCCGGGAACATCTGTTGCAGCGCGGCCCTGATGCCGCCGGGCGCGATCAGCGTGATCTCGACCGCGCTCGCGCAAGTCGAGCTGCCGACCACAAGCGCGAGGACGGCTGATGAAAGCAGATATTTCATGACGTTCCTCCTCACCTGGGTCCTATTTGGTCGCGCCGGTTCCTGCGCTCAGGGTGTCGGCCGGGTATAGCGTCCGACGATGCTCGCGGGCGCGAGGCTCTTGCCGCGCACCGCCGCCAGCAGCTCCTCGCGCGTCAGGCCGGCCTTGAGGGTTCCGGGCTCGAGCGAGGTCGCCATCACGGTGATGATGTAGTGGTGGAGCGAATGCCCGGTCGGTCCGCAGGGCCCAAAATAATGATCGGTGCCCACATTGTTCTTGCCGCCGAGCCAATCCTTCGGGCTGACGCTCGCCTCGCCTTCCGCCAGCGACGTCTTGGTCTTGGGGATGTCATAGGCGACCCAGTGATTGGCGCCGGTGCCGTTGCCACCATCGGGATCGAACATCACGATGGCAAAGCTCTTGGTCTCGGCGGGCGCGTTCGACCAGGCAAGCGGCGGCGATACGTTCTGACCCGGGCACGGCGGATTGGTGCGGCTCGGATCGGCGCCGGCGAATTTCGCGGGCCACACATCGCCGTCCTTGTAGGCCGACGAGGTGACCGCGAACGGGTCCGCCGCGAGCGCCATTCCGGCCTGTGCGGTCAGGCCGGCGATCAATCCGACGAAGGTCAAGCGAAGTTTCATGGTGTCCTCCCTGTTTGGCTTTGCCTTTGCTGCATTATGCCGTTGAAATCGGGATGCGCAACAGGGCGTGGGCATTGCCGGCGAAGATTTGCTCGCGCTCGGCGGGGCCGAGCTCGGCATCGTTGATGAAGGCGACCGCATCGGCGTTGGGCTGGAACGGCCAGTCGACCGCGAACAGGATTCGCCCGACGCCCATTTCCGCGATCGTGCATTGCAGGGCCGGATGCGAGAAGTTTCCCGACGTGGTGATGTGGAAGTGGTCGCGAAAATACTCGCCGAAGCGGCGCTTGAGCCTGCCGCGGCGCGCGAGCGTGTCGTCGGTGCGCCACAGCAGGAACGGCACCCCTTCGCCGAGATGGCCCAGGACGATCTTGAGCCGCGGAAATTCGTCGAACGCACCGCTCATCACCAGGCGCGCGGCCTGCACCGCCATCTCGATGCCAAAGCCGAGCGCCGCCCGGCTGAGCACCGGATAGTCCTTGTAATAGGCATCGAACACCGCCGCAGGCGGCGTTGAGGGATGCAGGTAGATCGGAACATCGAGCGCCTGCGCGCATTCGAGGATCGGCCAGAATTGCCGCTCGTCGAGAAAATGCCCGCGGCTCGATCCATGCACCATGGCGCCGCAGAAGCCGAGCGCGTTGACGCAGCGTTCGAGCTCTTTCGCCGCCGCGGGAGGATCGGGCGTGGGCAAGGTCGCGAAGCCCGCAAAGCGGTCGGGGTGCCGCTTGACGGCTTCGTGCAGGAGGTCGTTGGAGACGCGCGCCAGTGCCACGGCCTGATCGGGCTCGAGGTTCTGCGCGCCCGGCTCGGCTTCGGAGAGCACCTGGATGTCGATGCCGGCCACGTCCATCTCGGCGAGCCGCAGCTCCCCGAGATCGCCCAGGCGCTCGACCGATTTCGGGTTGACCGCCTCGACCGAGCGCCGCAAGGCCACGAGCTCGGGCGTCCAGAAGTGCTCTTCAAGGGCGACGATGCGGGCGGGCATGTTTTGCAATCGGGATGATTTGTTTTGTCATTGCCGGGCTTGTCCCGGCCATCTCGCTTGGGCTGGCGAAGTGGCGCCTACCTTGCGGAGATTGCCGGGACAAGCCCGGCAATGACAATCCCGCCTCAGAACAGATTCTGGGCGCGCTGGCAGACGCCGTTGAACATGCTGAATCCAGGTGCCGCGAAGCCGAAGGAAGCCACCCCGGTTATTCGATTGATCGAGCCCATTGTCACGCCCTCGTCCCGATGCGCCAATGTCACCATGTCCTCGTTCGGTCGATTGATCATCGGCACCGTCCATGTGCCTCTCTGATTGCCGACTGTCACGGTTCCACGGGCAAAGTCGATCGAGACCGACAAGGTTTCGGGTGTGGGCGAAAATGGACCCCTATTGTCAAACCGGTTGGTTTCGCCCTTGCAGTCGAGCTGGATCGGAGCTGCGACAGCGGGGCTCGCAATCAGCATCGCCAACACGATCCCGAACCATCTCATACCGCCCTCCTCTGCAACGGCTAGCCGCAAAGCGGAAGCTAATTGCGCGCCGGCAGGAATTCCTCGGTGTAGAGCTTGCTCATGTCGGGCGCGCCGGGCAGCACGCCCATCTCGACAAAGGACTTGGCGAGCAGCGCGAGCGCCACCGGATCGAAGCGGCCGTCGCGCGAATAGGCCTCCATCCATTGCTCGTAGCCGCGCGCCGCGAGGTCCCCCGGCAGGTCGACGATCGGGAGCGCGACCTTGATGCTCTCGTCCTTGTGGGTGCCCATATAGGCGATGGTCTCGTACCAGCCGGCGAGGAAGCGGCGGATACGATCCGGATTGGCGGCCGCGAGGTCGCGGCGCGCGTAGGCGGCGTTCTGGATGAAATCTTTGATGATGTCGCCGAAATGTAAAACGATGCGCCCCTCGCCCGCGCTCTCGAGCCGCAGCGCGGTCGCGACGTCGAGCACGAGGCCGTCGATCTGATCGGTCTTCATGGCGGCGATCTGCGCGGCATCGCTGCCGAGTGCGACGGCCTGCACGCCATCGCGTCCCCAGCCCTCGCGGCGCGACAATTCCCGGGTGAGCCACTCCGTCAGCGAGCCGGCGGTCGATACCCCGATGCGCTTGCCGCGCAGCTCCTGCGGCTTGCGGATCGGCCCGCTGGCGCGCACCGTGACGGTCATACGCGGCGACAGCACGATCGCCCCGACGGCAATCACCGGCGCGCCCTTGGCCACCATGGCGAGCTCAGGCCCGGAGCCGAGCCCAATATCGATACTCTGCGCCGCCATCCCCTGCTGCAGCCGCGCGCTGCCGGTGAACGACACCGACTCGATGGCAAGCCCGTGCCTGGCAAAAATCCCTGCCGCCACGCCGACATCGAGCGGCACGAAGGACCAGGAATTGGCGATGGCGCGGCCGACCCGTAGGGTCTCCTGCGCGCCGGCGTGGGTGGCGGCAACGCCCAAATGTGCCGCGGTGATGAGCAGCAGCCAAGCCAGTCGCTCGGTGACCCGGGTCACTTCAGGTAGACCTTTCCGATCGCGCTGTATCCAAGAAGCCGGACATTGACGAGCTGTCCGGGCCTTAGGATTTCACTCGGATTGTCGAACAGCGCCTTGAAACCGATCGTGCCGCCGGTGTCTATCTGATTATTGATACCGGTAAGTCTGCCGACGAAGTCCCTTTCGTTGGATTCCTGCGCTCTCACCTCGATGTCGCCGACTGTCAATCCAGCCCGAATGCTCGCAAGCGAGTCCGCCGGCAGAGAGAAGACGACAGCTATGGGGTGGTTCGGGTGGGTTTGCGCCCATGCGAGCCGCGAGGCGGTCGAAACAGTAGCAACGACCCCAGTGAGACACAGAAATTGTCGGCGCGGCACTTTCACGACCCCTCCGAGATTGGAAGCGCATGGCCCAACCGCCCGGCCGGACCTTACCACACCCCTCGCCCTTGCGCCGGGCGCCCGCCTAGGGGAAGAGAGCCTCCCCTCACCGCCTCTCCGCCCCCTTTGCGCCGAGCCACCGGCTGTGGAATTTTGGGGCCGGTTGGATGACGCGATGAGAATCGAGTTTCGCGCCGTCGAGCATCGGGACCTCGCTTCAACGCGAAAGCTCGTAGATGACGCTTTCAGGCCGGCGGACGTGGTCACGTTTCTCGACTCGCTGAGGGCGGACGGCTGCATCTTGGGTGAGTGGCTCGCGGAAGACTCGAGCGGGCCTCTCGGGCATATCGTGTTTTCGCGGGCCTGGGTTGAACTGCCAAAGGGAGAACGAGCGAAAGCCGCAATGCTCACGCCCTTGGCGGTTCGCCCCGACCGTCAGCGCGTCGGCATTGGCACCCAGCTGATGGACTTCGCCCTGAAGGCTTTGGAAGCGCGCGGCGAGGCGCTGTTCTTCGTGATTGGCCATCCCAAATATTACCCGCGTGCCGGCTTTGGTTCGGTGGCGGCCAGCACGGTCGCGAGTCGGTGGTCGGGCAGGCCCGCATTTATGGCCAGGGGAGCATTCGTTCCCGAAGGACGGCTCGTGCTGCCTTCTGTCATCGCTGACGCGCATCAGTAGCGACACGCTCCCGAGATATGGGCTCGGCCGCTACGGCGCCATCCGCGCGCGGGATCCAGCCGATCCCGCCCTTGCGCCCTGCCCCCAGCTGTGGGAATTAAGCCCCGGCATCGGCCCATTTCCTGGACGTGCAATAGGCAGGCAATCCTGCACGTCCTGGGCCACTTGTCCCGGCGGAGCGTAGCGCAGCCCGGTTAGCGCACCAGTCTGGGGGACTGGGGGTCCCGAGTTCAAATCTCGGCGCTCCGACCAACAAAATCAGGTACTTCTCACACTTTTAAGGTCCCTCATCTTCCCAGAAATTACCGCTGGGAAGAGCATGGGAAGATTGGCCCCGTCCTCGCACGGAGAGGGCCATGAACCGACTCCGCTTCCGCCACATTGAAATTCGCTTCACCGACGCCTGGCCGCCCTACGCCGTCAATTTCGGCTGGGGCCGGTTCGGCTGCGGGATCAGCCGCGCGACATGCAGGGTCGTCCACGCTGGCGGGTATGGGGGACGACCAAGCGACAGTCCTAGGGCTGCGCGCCGAGCGGCCTGCGGGCCGCTTAGCGGGCGATCCTGCCCAGCGGCCAGAAGCGAGGTTGC
>DATDGG010000003.1:0-42446 GCA_036522235.1 Xanthobacteraceae bacterium | reverse complement strand
CCACGGCTCCGATATGCGCGCCTGCCGGATGCCATTGGCGGCCATGCGCTCGATGAAAAGCTCGTACATGGCGGGCGGATCGAAGCCGAACGTGTTGACCCGCCCGGCGATGAGGCGCAGCGGCGTATCGGGGGCGCGTTCAGCCACCCGCTTGATGCGCTCCCACGGATCCTCGCGCAGCTCGCGCACCGCCTTCTTGATATGCGAGCCCGAGAGCAGCTCGATCGCCAGAAAGCCGGCCTGGTCGAGCCGCCTGGCGATCGGCAGCATCATGCCGGTCGACATCCGCTCGGCCCACAGGCTCTGATGGCCGTCCCGGATGGTGGTGTCGACGAATCGGATCTCATCCATGTCAGTCGGGCCTGATCCAGAACAGCGTCTGACCGAATTCGACGAACTCCCCGTTCGACACCAGAATGCGCTCGATCACGCCTGCGGTTTCGGTCTTGATGCTGGCGAACACTTTCATCACCTCGATGAGCCCGACGGTGGCACCCGCCGCCACCTTGGCGCCCGCTGACACGAAGGGCAGGTCGGCGGGCGAAGGCGCGGCGTAGAACTTGCCCACCATGGGGGCGGTGATCGGTAGCAATCCGGGCTCGGGCGCCGCATCCGCGGCCGGCAGGGGTGGCGGCGCTTCCTCGACGGCCGGGGTCGCGGCGGCAACCGGCGCGGCAGGGGGGCGCGCGGCGTCGGTTCGGGCCGGCACATAGCCGTTCCTGCTGACCGTGATCTTGCGCTCGCCCTGCTCCAGTTGAAGGAAGTCGAACTTGGATTGCTCGAACAGTTTCAGGATTTCGAGCACGTCGTCGTCGGTCAGCTCCATCAACCGCTCTCCTGCGGCCGCACCGCATGGCTTCGGCCAATCTGCGGCCAAGCTTGTCGCCGACCGAGCTCGAGGTCGAAAGAGCATTTCGGCCAGGCGACGGGGCGTGTCAACCATGGCGGCGAGGGCGCCCGAAGCGGGCGGGATGGCCTTGGTTCCGGGGTCTCGTGGCCGCGGCGATGGAACAATCCCGACCCGATTGCGTTCTATCTGGTCCGCGAAAGCGCGGTCGGGATTAACCGTCGTTCACACGGGGGGCACGGTCACAGGTGGGGCGCCATCACCGGCCACGGCCGGCGTCACCTTATCGCTCCCGCCATCAAAGTCCGGCCGTAATATGTAGGTAGTCGCGTGCCAACACGATTCATGGCGTGTGCCCGAGCAAGCGGCGCCGCAACGTGAGGAGGGGATATTGCCCAAGGTTTTGAAGACGGAAACGGCTCGTAGGAGCCTGTTGCTGACGCTCGCGATGGTATCGGCGCTGGCAACCGCGCAATGGTGCTTCACTTCCGAAAGCGTGGCCCAGAGCCCGCCCCCGCCCCCAAAGTGCGGTCAACCTCCGTTGCCGCCCTGCCCCAAGGAGGCTCCCAAGCAGGGGCAGCCTGCCCCGAAGCAGCCGGCCCAGCAGCAAGAGCGGCCGCAGCCCAAGCAGCAGGCGCAACCCCAGCCACAGCCCCAGCCGCAACCCCAGCCAGCGCCACAACCTCAAATCAGGCAACAGGCGCAACCACAACCCACCCCGCAACCGACGCCGACGCCGACCCCGGGACAGCCGCTCCCGGGGCAGCCGTTGCTGAAGCAGCAGGCGCAGCCAAAGCAGACACCCCAGCAAGGTTTGCCTGTGCAGCAAGGACAGCCCGTGCAGCAAGAACGGCCCGTGCAGCAAGGCCAGCCGGTGCAGCAAGGCCAGCAGCCGTTGCCAGGCCAGCAACAACGCATCCAGACCGAGCAACAACGCCTTCAGACCGGGCAACCGGTGCAGGGCCAGCCGCCGGGACAGCAGGCGCTGCCGGGCCAGCCGTTGCCAGGCCAGCAACAACGCCTTCAGACCGGGGTGCAGGGGGGTCAGCAGCCGGTGCAAACCTTCCAGCGGGTCCTCCGACCCGCGCCCGGGCAGCCAACCCCGTCCGAGGCGCCGGGGCGGCCAGCCCCGTCCGCCGCGCCGACCTTCGCCAACGTCCAGGATCTGCGCGCCCAGCGGCATGAGCGCACCGAAGCCGGCGGCCGGGTGGTCATCGAGGAGCCCGATCATCGGATGATCGTGCGCGAGGGCGGGCAGGCCTTCGTGCGTCATGACGAGAACGAGCGTCTCTTCCTGTTCGGGGAAGGCCGCCGCGAACGACGCAACGACGGGAATTATTCGATCATCGTTCGGCCGGACGGCGACGAGATCATCACCGTGACGGACGACGACGGCCGCCTCATCCGCCGCTTCCGGCGCGAGCACGACGGCCGCGAAATCATCTTCATCGACAACCGCCGCCCGCGCAACGAGCCGATCTTTCTCAACCTGCCGCCGCCGATCATCGGCATCCCGCAGGATCAATATATCGTCGACACCGCGGTCGCGCCCGCGCCGTTCATCTATCAGACGCTGGCGGCGCCGCCGCTGGTGCCGATCGAGCGGCCCTACTCGCTCGACGAAATCCGCTACAACGTGACGCTGCGCGACCGCATGCGGCGCATCGACGTCGACACCATCAACTTCGATTTCGGCTCGTGGGAGGTGGAACCCGATCAAGCGGGGCGGCTGCAGTTCATCGCCCAGGCGATCCACGACATCGTCGCCCGCAACCCGAACGAGGTGTTCCTGGTCGAAGGCCACACCGACGCGGTCGGCCAGGATGTGGACAATCTGTCGCTCTCGGATCGGCGCGCCGAGACCGTCGCCAACATTCTCACCGAGTCCTACCAGATACCGCCGGAAAACCTCACCACCCAGGGCTACGGCGCGCACTTTCTCAAGATACCGACGCCCGACGCCAACCGGCAGAACCGTCGCGTGACGGTGCGGCGGATCACGCCGCTCCTCAACGGCCGGAACGGATAGAGCGCAGAGGGCGGGCACAAAGCCCGCCCCTACAAATCCATCGCGTGGTGACCGTAGGGGCGGCGGTCCTTTGTGCCCGCCCTCGGCCTCAGCGGCTGGCCTCGCGCGAATAGAAGCGCGTGCCGTAGGGCTTGGGCGAAAAGTCCGGATGGTAGCGGCACGGACCATCGAAGCTGCCGCGCCAGCGCTCGCAGGCGGCGGCGACGCTCTGCGGCGTCGGCTTTACGCCCTTCTCAATCCACTGCATCAGCCCGTCGAGCGCGGCGGCGAGCTCGGGCGCGCTCTGCCCGGTATGCTCGCCCTCGTCGGTGAAGGCCTGCACCAGGCGGTCGCCGCTGCCGGCGCGCTCGACCGCGGCGCGATAGGCCGATTGCACCTCGACCACGACCTGCGGATCGTTGATCGAGTGGATCGACACGACCGGCACCGGCAGCGCCCCGGTCGGCTCGCCGTCGGCCCTGAGCTCGGCGAGCGCCTGCGGGTCGGCGGCAAAGCGCGCGACGCCGCGATTGAGCGCGGCATCGTCGCTCGAGCCGCTGTAGCGCACGTCCATGTTCGAGAACGCGCTACGGCCGTGCGTCGTGCGCTCGGCGATCTCGCGGAACAACAGGGTCGCCGCCTGCATGTGGCGGATCAGCATGGTCTCTGGGATCCGGATGACGCCGAGAATATTGGCGAGGTTCTGCTTCTGCAGGTCGGTGCGCTCGGTCGCCGGATGCGCCACCCCGGTGCACGCGTCGACCAGCACGCCGAGGTCCTTGAGCGTCAGCTTGGAGTCGGCGGGAATTCCGCTCCACAGCGGATATTGCGGCTCGTCGGGGCGCGGAAGGTTCTTGCAATAATATTGGTAGACGGCGCGCAGGTCGGCCCGGAACTGATGACCCACGGGCGCCCCCACCACGTAGCCGCTGTTGAAGAACACCCCGTCGTAGTTGACGCTGCCGTCCGCGTTCCTGGCATAGGCTTCGATCAGCTTGGCCCCCACCAGGCCCCCATAGGACGCTCCGTGATAGATGGTGCGGGTAGGCTTGGCGATGCGCTCGATGAAGAAGCGGCGCGCCTGATCGGAATCCTCCGCCGCCATCTGCACCCCATAACCTTCGCGCCGGTAGGTCGAGGCGATCCAGGCATAGCCCATCTTCACGGCGACGGAATATTTGGCGAGGTCGTTCTGGCTCGTGGCCGCGGTCGGCGGAACCACCGCGGGACCGCCGTGCCCGAACACGACCAGATTGTGGTTCCACGCCTTCGGCATGGCGGCAGTGAGATAGGCGCCGCTCGGGAGCTTCTCGGAGTAGCAGGTCGCAATCTCGGCCAGCACCGGCGGACATGCGGTCACCGCGGGCAGCGCGCCTTTTTGCCCCTCTTGCGACTGCTGCTGAGCACCGGCCGGCAACGCGCTCAAGACCACCACGCTCAAGACCGTGACACCGGCTCGCCCGAAATTTTGCCTCTGTTTCTGTTGCATATGTTCCTCCCTTTTCGCGGTGGCGCAGCGTGCGCCGGCAACCGAAGCTCGCGCCATGATCGACCTCACATCACGTCGCCCAACACCTCCTCGCCCACGCCGGGCGGACGCTCGTAGAATTCCGGATTCATCCGGCTGGCGACGCCCTCGCGCGCCAGCGTCTGCGTGAATTCCTCGCGGATCGCCGGGTCCTCCTGATGGTAGGGAATGGCGCTGCCGCCCTTGCCGAGGTCGATCGCCCCATAGTCCATGAGCTGCTCGCCCGGCCGCCCGGGCTTGCGGGCGCGCTGATTGTTGGGGCCGTGCCAGGCGCTGATGCGCAGCCCCTCCTTGCCGGTGCCGAAATGCTGGTGGAACCAGTCGCCGCTCATCGGCGCGGCCGAGACCATGCCGACCGGCTCGTAGTCCTGGCGCAGAATCTTGTCGGCCTTGCCGTTCTTCCAGGGCGTGGTGCCGAGCGTCTCCGGCCACGTATAGGTATAGCCCTTGCCCTTGACGCAGATGAGCACCGCCGCGGAGGCGTGCTTGTGCGCCTTCGAGTAGCGTCCTGTCTCGTGCTGGCCGATCCAG
This sequence comes from Xanthobacteraceae bacterium, assembly GCA_036522235.1. GTDB lineage: Bacteria > Pseudomonadota > Alphaproteobacteria > Rhizobiales > Xanthobacteraceae > VAZQ01. The sequence continues at coordinate 37,532 of DATDGG010000003.1, read as the reverse complement.
AGATAGAACCGGTTGCCCGCCATCGACGGCTCGACGCGCCGGTAGCCGGGCGAGCGGCGGTTGTCGAGCGGCAGCTCGGTATTGACGATGTCGGGAATGAGATTGGTGCGGCGCATGGCGAGGCCGCGGATCGGATCGGGCTCGAGGTCGTCGCTCGGCTTGAAGAAATCTTCGGCCCCGGAAAAACGCTCGGTGAAGCTGTGCGGGCAATCGAAGATGAATTTCGGATTGTCGATCAGGTTCATGACATTGGGCGCCGTGGTGCCGCACAGGAGCAGCGCCGGCGCGCTCGCCGCGTTGATGAAACGGTGAAACGCATTGAGCGGGATGGTGAAGAGCGAGCCCTTCTGCCACTCGAACACATGCCGCTTGCTCTGGCCTTCCTGCCAGACCTCGGTCGAGCCGCGGCCCTCGACCACCAGCACCACCTTCTCGTAGAGATGGCGTTCGACATTGAGGGCGCTGGCTGAGGGAATCTCGACCACATAGGCACCCCACAGTCCCTCGGTGCCGTAGAGCTGGATATAGCTGCCGCGTCCGCCCAGCCGCTTCCAGGGCGTCATCGGCAGATCCTGCACGCGGCGCACCCCGATGCCGCGGTAGACCGGCACCCCTTCGGCCTCCATGAAGATGTCATACGGCATCGGCTTGCGCTTGAACGTGCCGAATCCGGCGTTCTCGCCGGCCTTGGGTTCGTGCCAGTGGGACTGGTCGGGGGTGTCGTGCATGGGAAATCTCCTGCGGTGGGGATGTTTATCACCCGTTCTTGCTGTCGGACAGAAGCTTGCGCATGTAGTCGAGCAGCTCGCGCGGCGCGCCCGCGATGCTCTCGATCGCCTGCAACGCTTCCTCGCTGCCGATCGGGCTCACGTCCACCTTGAGCCTCTGGGCTTCGTCCAGATATTGCGGATCCTGGTGAACGGCCAGGAAGGCGGCCTGCAGCGCCTTGGCGCGCTCAGGCGGCAGGCCGGGTGGCGCCGCAAACGGGCGCGACAGCCGGTAGGGCAGCTCGGCCAACTCGATCAAGGCGCGCGCGCGATCGTTGGGCGCAAGCTCGCGGGCGGTCGGCACGTCCGGAAACTGCGGATGGCGCGTCAGGCGCGCGAACTGCAGCAGCACGTGCATGGCGCTGTCCGGCTTGAGCCATTCGGCGTGCGAGGATGCGACCGCCGAGAGGCCGACGAAGCGGCCGTCCGTTTCCTTGCGGTCGGCCGCCAGAAACAGCGCATTGCTGTCCGGATAGCCGGCGATGAGTCGGATATGGAGCCCGAGCGCATCGCGCAGCAGCGTCGATATGTCGTTGCCGGTGGCGCCTTCCGCGGTGGCGCCGAGTACGAGCGGCGGACCGCCGGGCGCCCGCGCTTCGGCAAGCGATTTCACCGCCGCGTCCTTGCGGGTGATCAGGATATAGTCGTCGTTGGCGTAGCTCGACGAGGAACCGAGCCAGGTGAACTTGCGTGGATCGAAGTGGACATTGGGATTGTTGCCGATGATGCCGAGCAGCGGCATGTCGCGCGCAAAGGTACCGATGGTGGTGCCGTCCTTGGGGGCGGTGTTGTAGAGGTAGTTGACCGAGCGCAGGCTTCCGGCGCCCGGCATGTTCTGAACCACCACGGTCGGATTGCCCGGGATGTACTTGCCGAGATGGGTCGCGACCAGGCGCCCATAGACGTCGTAGCCGCCGCCCGATCCGTAGCCGATCACCAGGCTGACCACCTTGCCCTTGAAGAAATCCCCCACCGCATCGGCGTGCGCCGGCACGCTGGCCATTGCCAGCGCGGCCCATATCGACAACCCACATGTCGACAACACTCTTGTCGACAACCCCCTTGTCGACAACCCCCGCGCTGCCGCGATCCTGCACCAAGCCATCGCTATCTCCCTGCCGCCGATCTCCCAGCCGTCCAGCCGGCCTGCTTTTGTCCCTCTTAAATCCGCCTGATGGCCCGATTGTGTTACGGCGCCCCCTTTTTGTATACTCGCCCCGAGGCAATCGAAAACAAAACCCCAAGGGAGGTCCGCATGAAGACATGGCTCGCCGGAGCGCTCATGCTTTTGAGCGCGTCCGCATTCGCACAACAGCCGCCCGAAATTCCGTTCGACTCGGTCCCCAACTTCCTGAAGCTTCCGCCCGACATGTATCTCGGCGAAGCCTCGGGCGTGGCGGTCAATTCCAAGGGACACGTTTTCGTCTATAGCCGCGGCGGCAGCAGCAACGGTCCCGCCTTCGCGAACACGGCCTCGCAAATCCTCGAGTTCGATCGCGACGGCACCTACCTGCGCGAGATCGGCAAGGGGCTCTACGCCTGGTCGTTCGCGCACACGGTGCGCGTCGACAAGGACGACAATATCTGGGCGACCGACAAGGGCTCGGACATGATCGTCAAGTTCAACCCGGAAGGCCGGGTGCAGATGGTGTTCGGCCGCAAGCAGGAAGCCTCGGAGAAGACCGAGCCGCACGAGCGCGTCAATCCGCCGAAGCCGTTCGAGGACGGCCGCTTCCGTCAGCCGACCGACGTGACCTGGGATTCGGCCGGCAACATCTATATCAGCGACGGCTACGTCAATACGCGCGTCGCCAAGCTCAGCAAGGACGGCGACTGGATCAAGTCCTGGGGCAAGAAAGGCAAGGGCCAGGGCGAGTTCGACCTGCTCCACACCATCGCTTCCGACGCCCAGAACAACATCTATGTGGGCGATCGTAACAACCGGCGCATCCAGGTGTTCGACACCGACGGCAACTTCAAGCGCGAGATCAAGATCGACGTACCGCCGCCGCCCGACGCGCATACCGCGATCGGCAACATGCCCAACCTGACCGACTATCTCACCACCGGCGGCACCATGACGCCGGGTGCCCCGTGGGCGATCTGCATCACGCCTGGCCCGAACCAGGTGATCTACAGCGCGGATTCCTTCCCGGGCCGCGTCTACAAGCTCAGCCTCGACGGCAAGGTGCTGGGCGTGCTCGGCAAGTCGGGCAAACAGCTCAAGCAGTTCGGATGGATCCATGAGATCGCCTGCCCGTCCGAGAACGAGATCTACGTGGCCGAAATCCTGAACTGGCGCGTTCAGAAGCTGCTGCTCCATCCGGACCAGCAGCGGGCGGCGAACTAACACCCCTTCCCATTCCCTCCCCCGCAAGCGGGGGAGGGTTAGGGTGGGGGCGCTTGGACGCCCGCGGTCGCCGGGCCGCGGGCGTCCCTCTCAACTCGAGAAAAATCATGCGCTACGCAAACGCGATGATTTTCGTCGCGCTCATGGCGGCGGCGAGCGCGGCAGGCGCTCCGGCGCAGGCGCAGGACAAAAACGACCTCTCCAAATATCCCGACTGGTCGGGCCAGTGGCTGCGCATCGGCGGCATCCAATGGGACCCGAGCAAGCCGCTCGGCGCCGGGCAGAAGCCGCCGCTGACGCCGGAATATCAGGCCGTCTTTGACGCCAGCCTCGCCGACCAGTCGCACGGCGGGCAAGGCAACAATGCGCGCTTCACCTGCATCCCGCACGGCATGCCGCGGACGATGACCGCGACCTTTCCGTTCGAGATCATCATCCAGCCGAAGACCACCTACATTCTGTTCGAGAACCAGCCCGATCGGCGCATCTATACCGACGGACGCGACTGGCCGAAAAATCTCGAGCCGGCCTTCGCGGGCTACTCCATCGGCCACTGGGTCGAGGACGGCGGCCGCTTCAATGGGCTGGAGGTCGAGACCCGCAACATGAAGGGTCCGCGCGACTTCGAGACCAGCGGGCTACCGGTGCACGAGGACAACCAGACCGTGGTCATGGAGAAGCTTTATCTCGACCAGGCCAAGCCGGACATTTTGCATGACGAGGTGACCACCATCGATCATGCGCTCACGCGCCCATGGACGGTGACCAAGAGCTACCGCCGCGAGCGCAACCCGATCTGGTACGACAACAATTGCGCCGAGAACAACAATCATGTCGTGATCGGCAAGGAGAACTATTTCTTGAGCGCCGACGGCCTGCTGATGCCCGCCAAGAAGGACCAGCCAGCGCCCGATTTGCGCTATTTCAAGCCGAGCCACTAAACGCCGACCTCATCCTGAGGGCGCGCTCTTGCGCGCGTCTCGAAGGATGGCAACGAGTCCGTACCGTGCATCCATCCTTCGAGACGCGTCGCTGCGCGACGCTCCTCAGGATGAGGAACCAAGTGTTGACTCTCCGTTGTCATCGTCCGCGAAAAGCGGACGATCCAGTAGCCACCGACGTCCCGATACAAAACGAGCGTTTGCGATTACTGGATGCCCGCTTTCGCGGGCATGACAGGTCAGTGATCGGCCGACCTCATGGCCGGCGTCGCTCTACCCGAGCTGCGCGCCAAATTGCTCGCGAAAGACCCGCTGGCCTTTGGGCGTGATCGCGACCGCGCGCGTGTCCTTCATGCGGCTGATCCAGCCCTGCTCGAAACTATGCGTGCACAGGGCCGCGCCCACGGCGCCGCCCAAATGCGGCCTCCGCTCGCTCCAGTCCAGGCACGGCCGGCAGAGGACACGCGCAGACTTGCCGCGCCGAACCAGCAGACTTGTCACGTCGAGCCCGATTCCACCCAGAAACGCCACGCCGGTGTCGGTCACGATCCCGGCATCGTTCGTCAGATCCGCGTAACCGCCCTCGACCATCGCGTCAGCAAGCGCGACGCCGAGCCGGCCGGCCAGATGGTCGTAGCAAGTGCGCGCCGATCGCAGCGCCGCGTCGCGCGGGCCGACCGACAGGCGCGTTCGCGGTGGCTCCAGATTCGATGCCACCTGCATGATGCTTTCGATCATTTGCGCCACCGCCGGCGAGGCCAGCCGATGATAGCGGTGGCGACCTTGCTTCTCGATGCTCAACAGGCCAGCCGCTGTCATGCGGGACAGATGGCCGCTCGCCGTCTGTGGCGCGACGCCGGCCACGCGCGCCAGCTCCGAGGCGGTCAGCGCTCGACCATCCATCAGTGCGTGCAGCATTCCGGCCCGCGCCGGATCGCCCGCGAGCGCCGCCACCTGCGCAAACATTGCATTGCTGGCCATACGCTTAATCCCTGGGGGAGCCCGCATCCTACACCGCGCCCGATCCTCATGCTTCGGCCGTGACCGTAACGTCTTTTGCGCCCGTCCCGGTATCGTCCCCCGATGCCGAGCACACGAGCCGCCGCGGCCAGGCCTGCCGCGTTCTATGGATGGCGCGTGGTCGGCGCGGCCTTCGTTCTGGCCGTCTTTGGTTGGGGTGTCGGATTTTATGGCCCGCCGATCTTTCTGCAAACGGTAAGTGAGGCGCGCGGATGGCCGCTGTGGCTGGTCTCGGCGGCCGTCACCGGCCACTTCCTGGTCGGCGCCGTCGCGACTGCCAATCTGCCGAGGCTCTACGGCCATTTCGGTGTACCGGCCATCGCCAGGCTCGGCGCATTGTCGCTCGCAGCCGGCATCGCGGGCTGGGCCTTCGCGCGCGAGCCCTGGCAGCTCTTCGGCGCCACTTTGCTCAGCGGCGCGGGCTGGGTCGCCATGGGGCCGGCCGCCATCAATGCGATCATCGCACCTTGGTTCGTGCGCACCCGCCCGGCGGCCCTCGCCATGGCGTATAACGGCGCGAGCATCGGCGGCATCATCTTCTCGCCGCTCTGGGTGGCCGCGATCGGACGATTGGGCTTTTCCGTCGCAGCAACAGTGGTCGGCATCGTGATGATCCTTGTGGTCTGGGTCATCGCCGATCTGGTGCTCGCGCGGACGCCCCAGCAGATGGGATTGACGCCCGATGGCGACGCAGCCGGACCACCGGCTGCAGCCGTCACCTCGTCTTCGGCGCAGCCGCTTCCCGATCGGCGGCTCTGGGGCGATCTCAGTTTTGTTACGCTGTCGGCGGGAATGGCCTTGTGATTGTTCGCGCAGATCGGACTGATCGCGCATCTTTTCTCTCTGCTGTTACCGGCGCTCGGCGCGCAGCGAGCAGGCTTGGCCATGGGCGGAGCGACCGCCGCCGCCATCGCGGGCCGGACGCTGGTCGGATGGTTGATGCGCCCTGGGGCCGATCGGCGCCTGGTGGCATGCGCGAGCTATATGGTTCAGATCGTAGGCTCGATGGCCTTCCTGCTCGCCGCCGGCGACCGCGTGCCGATGCTGGTCATCGGCGTCGTTCTGTTCGGCGCCGGCATCGGCAATGCCACGTCGCTGCCGCCGCTCATCGCCCAGGCCGAGTTCGTCAAGGGGGACGTCGGGCGCGCCGTCGCCCTCATCGTGGCCATCGCCCAGGGCGCATATGCGTTCGCGCCGGCCGCGTTCGGGCTCATTCGCGCCGCGGTCCCACATGCGAGCGAAGCATCGGTGGGGGCCGCGCCATTGGTCTTCGCGGTCGCCGCGCTTTTCCAGGCCCTTGCGATTGCCGTATTGCTTGCCGGCCGGCAGCGATAGCTCGGATGCTCCGCTCAACCCGCCGGCGGCTCCAGGTCGAGCTCGAGCGCCTGCAGCACGCGCGCATTCATGTTGTAGCTGCCGATCAGCACGGTCAGCTCCACGATCTGGCGCTTGTCGAAATGGCGCGCCACCCCGGCAAAGACGTCGTCCGGCACCACGATGTCGCGCGTCATGACGTCCGCATAGGCGAGCGCCGCCCGCTCACGCGCGCTGAAGAACGGCGAGCCCTTCCAATCCGCCAGCGCATCGCATTCCGCAAGCGACAGCCCGTCGGCGAGCGCCAGGGCGGGCACGTGCTGGCGCAGCACGTATTGCGAATGCGTGAGGTGGCCCATGCGGATGATGACGATCTCGCGCAGCCGGCCGTCGAGCGCCGTCTTCCAGCGCACGGCGTTGGAATGGTTGAACCAGCTCTCGGCCAGCGCCGGGCTGTTGAGCAGCAGGCGATAGATGTTGATCAGCCGGCCGCGGCGGCCGGCGCGGAACTTCTCGACGAGCTCGGCGAATTCGGGATGGTCCTTCTCGTCGATCAGCGGAACGCGGGCCATGGTCATTCCATCTTGAAATTGGTGGCACGCATGATCGGGGTCCAGCGCGCGAGCTCGTCGGCGACGAGGCGCTGCGCCTCGCCGGGGCTGGATTGGGTGGTCGGCTCGAAGCCCGACGCCACCAGGAGCTTGTCGAAGGCTTCGTCACCCATCAGCCGGCGCGTCGCGGTCGCGAGCTGATCGACGATCGCGGCCGGGACGGCCGCCGGCGCGAACAGGCCGTTGAAGTTGGCCGCCACCATGCCGGGGAGCCCAGCCTCGATTGCGGTCGGGATGTCGGGCGCGGCGCGCAGCCGCGCTTGTGCCGCGACCGCCAGAATCCGCACCTTGCCGGCGCGGTGAAAATCCATGAGTGGGCCGCCGATATTGGGCGTCATCATCGGGATGTGGCCGCTCGCCAGATCCGTGAGGCCGGGAGCCGAGCCCTTGTAAGGGATGTGCACGATGTCGGGCGCGCCGATCAGCTGCTTGAACAGCTCGCCCGAAAGGTTGGTGAGCGTGCCGGTGCCGGCCGAGCCGTAGGACAACCGCCCCGGATTGGCCTTGGCATAGGCGATGAGCTCCATGAGGGTGCGCGCCGGCACTGAAGGATGCACCACGATGACGGTCGGCGACAGGCACAGGATATAGATGGCGGCGAAATCCTTGAGCGGATCGTAGAGCGGCGGCGCCATCAGCACCGGCAGCAGCACCTGCGTGCTGGTATTGCCGAACAGCAGCGTGTAGCCGTCGGGTTGCGCGCGCGCGACTTCGCTCGCGCCGAGCGCTCCGCCGCCGCTCGCCTTGTTTTCGATCACGACGGTGCCAAGCGCGCCGCGGACGCGGTCGGCCCACAGGCGGCCGACCACGTCGGTCGCGCCGCCGGGCGCGAACGGCACGATGCACCGGATCGACCGATCCGGATAGGCGGCGCGCGCCCCGCGCGCTGCCAAGGCCGTCATCGCGAACGAGGCCAATCCCCCCGCCAGCACGTCACGTCGATTCATTGCAAATCCTCACGCGGCTCTTGGTGTTGATGCATGTCCGTGACCCATAGCATGGATCAGCGCCCCTTGCCGGCGAGTGCCGCCTTGGCGACCACGTCCGGCGGGGTGGCGTAGACTCGGCGGGCAATGAGCCGCCCATAGGCGTCATAGGGGCCACCCGGGGACGAGCCGACGTAGAGCGTGATCTCCCGGCCGGCGAAATAGTCGTCCGCCCGCGCGGGCGAGGCGCAGAGGGCGAGCGCGACGACCGTAGCCCGCATGGAGCGCAGCGTAATGCGGGAACACACTCCCCGGATTACGCTGCGCTCCATCCGGGCTACAAACTCACAGCTTGAGAAGCTTCTTCGCATTCTCGCAATAGACCTTGTTCTTCTCTTCGGGTGTGAGGCCGATCTTGTTGATCAGGTCGACGCCTTCCCGCTTGAGGACAAAGAGCGGCGGCGAGTCGGTGCCGAAGACGAAATGGTCGACCCCGACGGTATCGATCGCGCAGCGCGCCGCCGGCGGATGGTAGCAGGTGGATTCCAGATACATCATCTTGAGGTAGTGGCTGGGCGGATGCTTGATCAGCATCGGCTCGTAGGTGCCGAGGAAATAGGCCTCGTGCTGCAGCCGATAGGCGTAGTCCATGCGCCCGATCATCTCGCAGATGCCGCCGCCGAGATGCGTGCCGACGAGCTTGAGGTTCGGCAGCTTTTCGAAAATGCCGCGCACGATCAGCCGCGCCAGCGCCAGCGCATTGTCCATCGGACGCCCGACGCTCGAGGCCAGCCGATAGTCGCGCATCCGCTCCTCGCCGAAGCCCACCGAAGGCGGATGGATCACCACCGGCACGTCGAGCTCGCATGCCAGCTGAAAGAACGGCAGCGCGTCGTCGTCGTCCGGATAACTGCCCTTGAGGCTCGACGTGATCCAGGCGCCCTTGAGCCCGTCCTCTTTGATGGCGCGCTCGAACCCGCGCAGGAACGCATCGCCGCCATAAGGAACCGTCGACGCCATTCCGACGATCGAGGAATATTTCGCCTGCTGGGCGGCGTTGAAGCGATTCTGCCGCTGGCAGCGCTCGAGCTGTTGCACCCGATCCATGTCGCGCAGGTTGTGCAGCGGGTTGGAGATGACGGTGATGTCGACGCCGCCGATCTTGGCCGCCTCCAGTGCGTTCTCGATCGTAGTCGGAACGCCGCCGCTCTTGGGCGCGCGAATATTGCGGTGAGAGCCGGTTCCGGTGAAAGCCGGCATATCCTCCGGCGGCAGTACATGCACGTGGAAATCGATGATCACTCAGGCCCCTCCCGCGCCGACGCACAGCGCGATCGGCGTTCCGGGCAGGCTAAAGGATTTTCAGGAGAAGTGGAATTGTCCGGTCTGTCGGGGCCTGCCGAGGCGGCATCCCGCTGCCGCGCGTCGCAGTACCTTCCGACTATTTCTTCGCCTCCTTCACAGGGTCCCGGACCGCTTCGAAAGTCGCAAACTCCACATTGTAGAGTTGGCCGTTCTTGTTCTCCACCTTGCGGATGTAAATGTTCTGAATGATATCGCGAGTCTCGGGGTCGATCGAAACTGGTCCGCGCGGACTCTCCCATTTCATCCCCTTCATCGCCGCGATGAGCGAATCACCGTCGGCCTTGCCACCCGACTTCTTGAGCGCCTCGTAGATGAGATGCATGCCGTCATAGCCGCCGACCGACATGAAGTTTGGGCGAAATTGGTTGGCCTTCTCAAAGGCGGCCACATAGTCCCGGTTCTTCGCCGAATCGTGATCGGCCGAATAGAAATGGGCGGTTACCGTTCCAAGCACGGTGTCGCCCATGACCGGAAGCACGTCGTCATCCGTCACGTCACCCGGTCCAATCACCTTGATGCCGGCCTTGTCCAGGCCACGTTCAGCGAATTGCTTCATGAACAAGCGTCCCTGACCGGCAGGCACGAAAATGAAGATAGCGTCGGGCTTGGCGGCGGCGGCGCGGTCCAGGAGCGGCGAGAAGTCCGGATTGGCAAGCGGCGCCCTGATGGCCTCGGCTACCGTACCGCCCACGCTACTGAAGCGCCCGGTGAAGGATTGCTCGGCATCGAAGCCGGGAGCGTAGTCGGAGACGATCGTGACCACCTTCTTGATCTTGTTCCTCGCCGCCCAGTCGGCAATGATGACGCATGACTGCGGCACGGTGAAGCTCGTTCGCACAATGTAGGGCGAGCGCTCGGTAATGATCGAGGTGCCCGCCGCCATGACGAGCTCCACTACTTTCGCCTTCGTGGCGAGCGGCGCCACGACCATGGCGGCCGGCGTGATCTCGAATCCGGCGAGCACGTCGACCTTGTCGCTGGCTATCAATTCCTGGGCCAGCCGGTTGGTGTTGTCCGGTACGCTCGCCGAATCGCGGAGGATGACCTGGACCCTCCTGCCCGCGACCGAATCGCCGTGCTCCTTCATGTAGAGATCGACCGCAGCCTTGATCTGCTTGCCGGTCGAGGCTTGCTGCCCCGTCATTGACACGATGAGGCCGATCTTGACCGTATCTTGCGCGAATGCGCTGCCTGCGGCGAGAACGCCGAGAACAAGTGATGCGACTGCACGGTGTGTAATGGATGGCACTGGGCTTCCTCCATTTGGCCGGTCTTGCATTCGCTAGCCCGGCATTGACGGCACTCTCGCCTTCGATCCGGTCAGGCGGCGCGAACGGTATCGATGAAATTCCTCACTTCAAGCTCGAGCGTGCGGCTTTCGCCCGACAGGACTTGCGCCGCCTGCAGGACTTTTGCCGATTCCGTTCGGGTCTCGTCGGCGTCTCGGTTCACGTCGGTGATGTTGGTCGCTACCTGCGCCGCGCCCTGCGCGGCGAGCGCGACTTTGTGCGCAATCTCCTGCGTCGCGGCGCTTTGGGTGTTGACCGCTGCGGTGATTGTCGCGGCTATCTGCGAGATATGGCCGATCGTGCCGCTGATCTCCTTGATCGCGTCGACCGCGGCATTGGTCGTGTCCTGCATCTCGGCGATCTGCATTTTGATCGTTTCGGTTGCCTTGGCGGTCTGTGTGGCCAGGAGCTTCACCTCGTTGGCGACGACGGCAAAGCCGCGGCCTGCTTCACCTGCGCGCGCCGCCTCGATGGTGGCGTTGAGGGCGAGCAGATTGGTCTGCCCGGCAATCGACGTGATGACAGTGACCACGTCGCCAATCCGGCTCGCGGAATTCGACAGCTCGGCAATACGGGTGTCGGTCTGTTCCGCCTGTTTCACGGCCCGGGCCGCGATCTCGGTCGATTGCCGCGCCTGCCGGCCGATCTCCCCGATCGAAGCCCCCACCTCGTCGGTCGCAGAAGCCACCAGCTGGACGTTGACCGACGCCTCCTTGGAGACGATCGCGACCGCGGCGGAGAGCTTCTGGGTCGCTTCCGCATTCATGGTCAAGGCCCCGGCCGCTGATTCCAGCTCGGTCGCGGCGGCGGACACCGCGCCGACGATGTTGCCGGTGGCCTGCTCGAACTTGTCGGCGAGATCCCGCACCATCTCCTTGCGTTCCGCAGCAGCCAGCGCAGCCGCCTGCTTCTGCTCGGCCTCGCCCTTTTCCAGCCGCACGAGATTGTCGCGAAGGGTGCGGGCCGCGCGCGCCGCGTCGCCGACCTCGTCACCTCGCCCGGTATAAGGAATATCGAACTCGCGCGTACCGTTCGCCAGCTGCAGCAGAACGCCGGCGATGTGCCTGACCGGTCTGCCAATCGAAAGAACACCGAAAATCCCGGCCCCCGTCAGGATAAAGATGACGAAAATTCCAAACCCCATGCCGACCTGCGCGGTCTCCGTCATCCGCGTCGTCGCTACGACCATGCGCTGAGAGGCGAGCGCCTCGGCAACGGAAATCGCCTTCTCAACCAGGGCATCGATCTCCATTCCGACCTTGTTGACCTTCTCCAGCGGCTTGTTGATTTCGGCATAGTCCTTTTTCAGCGCCACTATCTCGGCGCTGGTGGCCGCATAGTCCTGGGCCGCCGTCACGAGCTTCGTGAGCCGCTCGCAGTTTTCGGCGGGCGCGCAACGTCGCAAAGCGGTTTGCAGATGGCCCACGGCCTGCATCATGCTCTCGCGCAATCCAGCGAGCGCCTGGTCGGCTTCCCGCTCGGAAATCGCCAGGCGTATTTCGCGCGTGCCGATTTGCATCCGCTGCAAGGCGATGCTGGCCCGCAGCAGATCCGCGGTGACGAACTGTTCGTCGCGCTCGAGCTTCGCTTGCTGCAACACCAGGGAGTCGGCGCGCTGCTGATTGACAATCATGCTGATCACGAGCACGACGCCGATGCCCACCGCAATGGCGAGCTTGGTGCCAATGCGCATAGTCAATCGGGACAGCGCGCTCGGGAGCCTCAGCTTCCGCATCGAAGAGCTCTTTCGCCGCGAGTCGGCAATGGCATGCGGAAGCATCGCCTGCTCGTGACGAGCCGAAGCCTGCCTGTTTCGCCAAGCGGGTTAGCCTGCCGGTGGTCGACTGTGGAATATACGGGGGCGAGGTTTATATTTGGTTATTCTACCCTGGCGCGCAGTCGGCGGCGCGCCCAAGAGGATCAGAATCAAGAGGATCAGAATGAAGATCGCGAAATTCGAGGATTTCCACGTCGATGGCGGATGGGACACCTATTCGTTCCTTAAGGTCACCACCGATCAAGGACTGGTCGGCTGGGCGGAGTTCAAGGAAAGCCGGCGGCGCGGCCTCGGCGCCCTGATCCACGGCCTGGGCGCGACTCTGATCGGGGAGGATCCGCGCGCGATCGGCCGCATCGATGCGGCGCTCTATTCGCACATCCGCACCACCGCGGGCGGGCTGCAATCGAACGCCGTCGGCGCCATCCTCAATGCCTGCCTCGACCTCAAGGGCAAGGCGCTCGGCGTCGGTGTGCACGAGTTGTTCGGCGGCGCGCTGCACGAGCGCATCCCGGCCTACTGGTCGCGCTGCGGCGTCGTGCGGGCGCGCGCGGCGAGCTTCTTCGACGGCAAGGTGATCGATCGGCCGGCGGTGCGCTCCCTCGACGATCTCAAGGCTGCCGGGCGCGAGGCGCGCGAGCGCGGCTTTCCGGCGCTCAAGACCAATGTGCTCGTCTTCGATGAGCGCGGCGGCGGCCAATACACGCCGGGCTCGGCGCGCGGCGCGGGCCACCCGGAGCTCAATCTTCCGGAGGAGATCGTGGCGGCGCTGGTGGCCCAGCTCACGGCGCTGCGCGAAGGCGCCGGGCCGAGCGTACGCCTCATCGTCGATCTCAATTTCAACTACAAGCCGGAAGGCTTCCGGCGGCTCGCCAAGAAGCTCGAGCCGTTCGAGCTGATGTGGCTCGAGATGGATCTCTACGAGCCCAAGGCCTTGAGCCTGATCCGGCAGTCGACCACGACCCCGATCGGTTCCCTGGAAACGATCCTCGGCCGGCGCGCCCTCAAGCCTTATCTCGACGCGCATTGCGTCGACGTCGCCATCATCGATCCGCAATACAATGGCGTGCCGGAAGCGATCCGCATGGCCGCGATGGCGGACGCCTATGAGGTCAATGTCGCCTCGCACAATTTCAGCGGTCCCCTCTCGGCGGTGATCTCGGCGCATTTTGCGTCGGTTGTGCCCAATTTCCGCATCATGGAGCTCGACGTCGACGAGGTGCCCTGGAAAGGGAAGCTCCTCACCAATCCATCAACGATCGAGAACGGCGCCTTCGTCCTGCCCGCGGGCCCCGGCTGGGGGACCGAGATAGACGAGGCCGTGCTGCGCGCGCACCCCGCCGAGATGTGATACCTCTTGTCCCGGGCTTGACCCACGGGCGCCAAGTCAGGCGCGACGGAAGCCCTGCAGAGACTTGATCGCATCTCAGCACCGCAAATGACACAACAGAGGCCGGAACCCCCTCACCCCTACCCTCTCCCCTTCGGGGCGAGGGAGTTCGCTGGCGCCCGAGGCAAGGCCGAGCTTCCCAAATACATCAACAGATCCAACAGAGCTAAATTGGGTTGTCTTGTTTGTAGCGCAGGCACGGCGTTTCACTCCCTCGCCCCGGAGGGGAGAGGGTGGGGTGAGGGGGCTCCCGCGTCAACATTTTGCGGAGTGATGGCGCGGGCTTTCTCACAACTGCCAGGCATCATCCTTGCCGCCGCCCTCGCGGCGCCCGCTCCTGCCGCGGCCGATCAGGTCGCCGATTTCTATCGCGGCAAGAGCATCAGCCTCTATGTCAGCTTTCCGCCCGGCGGCGGCTACGACATCTATGCCCGCGTGCTGGTGCCGTATTTCACGCGCCACGTCCCGGGCAATCCCTCGGTCGTGATCAAGAACATGGAGGGCGGCAGCGGCGTCAAGGCGGCGAGCTATATCTCGACCATCACGCCGCAGGACGGGACCTCGCTCGGCCTGTTCCTCGACACATTGACGCTCGGCAAGGTGCTGGGTGGACCGGGCGAGTTCGACCCGGTCAAGCTCACCTGGATCGGACGCATCGTGTCGACCGCGACGCTCGCCATGGTGTGGCACACTTCCGCGGCCCAATCCGTCGACGACGCCAAGCGGCGGCCGATCATCATCGCGGCCAGCGTTCCCTCCAACAGCTCCTCCTTCATTCCGACCGCGCTCAACGAGCTCATCGGCACCAAGTTCAAGATCGTGCGCGGCTTTCCGGGCTCGCCCCCGATGGCGCTGGCGATGGAGTGCGGCGAGGTCGAAGCCATCGGCGGCATGAGCTGGGAAGCAATCCAACTGACCAAGCCGGACTGGCTCACCGAGAAGAAGGCCCGCGGCCTCTATACCCACGGCGCCCACCGCATCAAGGATCTGCCCGACGTGCCGGGCCTCATCGATCTCGCGGTCGACGACAAGTCGCGGCGAATTCTCGGCCTCATGGGCGGCGGGCCGGAGATCGGACGCTCGATCGTGGCCGAGCCCGGCATCCCGCCTGAGCGCGCGGCCGCCTTGCGCAAGGCCTTCGTGGAAACAATGGCGGACGGCGAATTCGTCGCCGACATGCGCAAGCGCAATCTCGGCGTCGAGCCCTTGAGCGGCGAGGAGGTGCAGAAGATCGTCGCCGCCGCGGCTGCGACCCCCAAGGAGCTGGTGGAGCAGGCGAGCCACTATGCCGGGCAATGACGCGGCATGTGAGAAGGAGAATATCGATGAACGTTCGATTGCTGGCCGCCCTCGCGGCCGTCGCATGCGCAGGATTGATCCAGGGCGCGCACGGCGAGGAACGCATCACCTTGCGCTACGGCGAGATCGCCAATTCGGCGCGCGGCGTGTCCACGCTCGGGATCAATATCGCGCAGCGCAAAGGCTTCCTCGAACGCGAAGGCATCGACTTCAAGGTGGTGGGGCTGCGCGGCACAAGCTTCCAGGTCGAGGAGCTCGACAAGAGCAATGTCGAGATCGCCAACACCGCGATGCCTTATCTGATCCAGGCGGTGCTCAAGGGCTCGCCTTCGGTCGGGATTCTCGGCGGGTCGGCCAACCAGGTCTACAGCCTGATCGCCAAGCCGGAGATCAAGTCGTTCGACGACCTCAAGGGCAGGACGGTCGGGATGTCGCTTGCGGTCGACACCATCTCGATCGCGTCGCGCATGCTGCTCGCGAAGCACGGCCTGAAGGAGGGCGACTATCGCACCCGGGAGCTCGTCGGCACGCCGGTGCGCGCCGACTGCCTGAACAAGGGCGAATGCGACGCGGTTCCGCTCGGCCAACCCGACGACATATTGTTCATGCGGCGGGGCTACAACAAGCTTGGCGACTCCCTCGAAGTGATTCCGGCGCTGCAATTCGGCGTCATCGCGGCGCGCCGCGACTGGGCGCAGGCGCATCAAGACGCGGTCATGCGCCTCACCCGCGCCATCGGCGGCGCCTACAAGTTCATGCGCGATGCGAAGAACCGGGACGAGGTCGCGGCGCTTGCAGCCGATATGACGGGCGCGCCTGCGGACGTGATGCGCGCGGTGCTCGCCTCCTACTACGAGCCCGATCGCGGCGTGATGCCCCGCCAGGGCGAGATCGGCATGGCCGGAGTGACCGCCGTGATCGAGCTCCTGGGCCGCACCGGCGAGCTCAAAGCCCCACTTCCCGCCGCCGAGCGCTTCGTCGACCTGCAGTATCTCAAGGCCGCGGGGCTGCAATAGGCGGCGACGCACCCGGCCCCGCCGCGGGCGCCCACCATAATCTTACTGCGTCAGGGCGTTTACGCCCGTCTTCGACCGGCATGGGGGCGCCCCTACGATCCGTGGATTGGCGCGTAGGGGCGGCCCTCGTGGCGGCCCTGCCTCCCTACAGGTTCGGCGGCGTTCCCATGAAATCCCGCTTGCCGAGCTCGATCCCGCAGTGGCGCAGGATGTCGTAGGCGGTGGTGCAGTGGAAATAGAAGTTCGGCAGCACGTGGCCGAGCAACAATCCGTGCCCGGTGAACTTGCGCTCGCCGGAGCCGAACTTGAGCGTGATCTCCTTGTCCTCGGTGCCATCGATCTCGGCAGCCTTGAAGCCCTTGACGTAGTCGACCGTCTTGGCGATGCGGGCCTTGAGCTCGGGGAAGCTCGTCTCGGTGTTGGGCAGGTTGAGCGGCTCCTTGCCGGCGAGCGCGCTGCAGGCGCGGATCGGATGGGCGGTCGCCTGCTGCACCTGGCGCACCAGCGGGTACATGTCGGGATAGAGCCGCATGCCGAGGAAGAAGGCGGGCTCGAGCTGCTTGCTCTCGATATCGGCGACCGTCTTGTCGAGCACGCCCGACAGCGCGGTCAGGTGCTGCACGAAGATCGGAACGGACACTTTGTACATTGAGATGGTCATGGAATGCGATCCCTGGTCGGTGGATGGCGCGGAGTCTAGCGGGACCGCTCGACGGCTCAAGGCAGGAAGCGGCGATTTCGCGCAGCCGGCCGGCGCGCGGCGCAGCCCCGCATTGACTTGCCGAATCTTTCGATGGACTGATGGCCGCGGAAAAACGCTACCGGAGACGAGCCGCGCATGAAGGCGATTGTGATTCACACGTTTGGCCCGCCGGAGGTGCTGAGCTACGAGGAGGTTCCCGATCCCCTGCCGCGACCGGGCGAGATCCGCGTCCGCATTCATGCCGCGACCGTCAACCGCGTCCTCGACGTGAGCCTGCGCGCCGGCAACGAGGCGTTCCGCGGCCCCGTGCTGCCGCTGATCCCCGGTGTCGACTGCGCCGGCATCGTGGATGCGGTCGGCGCGGGCGTCACCCGCTGGAAAGCCGGCGACCGGGTCGCGGCCGCCGGCACCATGCCGCTCGATCCCTGCCCGCAGGACTGCGACGATTATGCAGGGCCGACCGGCATGATGGGCATCAAGCGCCCGGGCGGCTTCGCGCGGCTCGTCGCCGTGCCGGCCTGCGCGGCGGTCGCGGTCCCCCCCGGCCTCGATTTCCACGCCGCCGCCGTGATCATGCGCCACGCCCCGACTGCCTGGAACCTGCTGGTCAATACCGCGAAATTGGCGCGCGGCGAGACCGTTCTGGTCATGGGGGCGGGCGGCAATCTCGGGCTGGCCGGCATCCAGATCGCCAAGAACGTCATCGGCGCCAAGGTCATCGCGGCGGGGGGATCGGACGACCGGGTCCGGCAAGGGCTCGCCCTCGGCGCCGATTTCGGCATCAACTACAACACCCACGACATTCGCGAAGAGGTGATGAAGTTCACCCAAGGCCAAGGGGTCGACGTGCTCTACGACAATATCGCCAACCCCAAGGTGCTGCCGCAGGCGTTCCTGGGTCTCGGCTTCGGCGGTCGGCTCGTCACCGCCGGCGCGCACGCGGGCCCCAACGTGACCATCGACTTCGCCCACCTCTATCACCAAGAGATCGCCATCAAGGGAAAACCCGGCTATCATCCGCCCGACCGCGACAAGTGCTTCGCGGCCGCGGCCGACGGCAAGATCAAGGCGCAGATCGAGAAGCTCCTGCCGCTGTCGCGCGCCGCGCAAGCGCACCGGCTGATCGAATCCGGCGAGGTCACCGGCAAGATCGTGCTCGACCCGACCTTGGATCCGTGAGCGGCAGCTCAGCGCGCCGCCGCCTTGGTGGGGATTCGGGAGAGCACGATCAGGACCACCAGGGTCGCGAGGATCAACAACATCGTGGACGCCGCCCCGTCGAAAATCTCGCCGCGATCCGTCAATGCAAAGATGCCGACCGGCGTGGTGACCCAGCCGGGCGGGTAGACCATCACGGTCGCGCCGAGCTCTCCCATGGAGAGGGCAAAGCTCAGGCTCACGGCGGCGATCAGCTGCGGCAGGACGAGCGGCAGCGTGACGTGCAGAAGCCGAAAGCGCGGGCGCGCGCCGAGACTTTCCGCGACCTGCTCGAAGTCCGGCGACAGGCGGGCGAGGCCGGCCGACACATTGCCGTAGGTGAAGGCCGAGATGAGGATGAAATGGGCGATGAAGACGATCTCGACCGTGCCGTTGAGCAGCAGAGGCGGCCGGCTGAACGCCACCAGCAGACCAAGCCCGATCGAGACCGACGGCACCGCGCTCGGGATGAAGAAGACAAGATCGAGGATGCGGCCCAAGGCATGCGGCACGGTGCGCAGCGCCAGCGCCGACCAGGTGCCGACCACGAGCGCCAGCGCGCTCGCGATCACTCCGGTCAGCAGGCTCGCCTCGAGCTGCCCGCCGGAATCGCCCGCGAAGGCGTTGGCATAGTGCACCAAGGTGGCCTTGCTGGGCAGCACGCCGTTCCATTGTCCGGCGAAGCTCGCCATTGCGATGATGGCGATCGGGGCCACGTAGACGACGCCGATCAGCAGCGCGGCCGCGCTCCAGGCAGCCGCGCGGCCCGCCCTAGACCACACCAGCATTGCGGCCTCCGACTCGCGCGAGGACGTTGCGATAGAGCGTATAGAGCGTCAGCGACAGCGCGATATTGATCACCGCGATCACGCAGGCCGCCGTGTAGTCGCCCTGCTGGATCGCCTTGTCGTAGACCAGAAGCGGCAGCGTGATGACGCCCTTGGCGCCGATGAACAGCACGATGCCGAACTCGTTGACGGTCAGGAGCAGGCAGAGACTGCCGCCGGCGAGCAGCGCCGGCAGGCCGGCGGGCAGAATGATCTCCAGCACGATGCGCCAAGGTCCCGCGCCGAGGCTGCCGGCCACCTCGATCTGCGCCGTCTCGATCTGCGAGAACGCCGCCAGCAGCGGCCGCAGCACGAACGGCGTGTAGACCGTCACCTCCGCCAGGATCACGCCCCAGACCGAATAGAGGAAATCGACCGGCGGCAGCTCGTAGCCGAAGGCTTCCATCAAGGCGCCGTTCACCACTCCCGCAGAGCCGTAGATGAAGGTGAAGGCGAGCGCCATCAGGAAGGTCGGCAGCGCGATGAAGGTGTCGATGAAGCGGGCGACCTCGCGCGCGCCCGGGAAGGGAACGAAGGACAGAATGAGCGCGATGACGAAGCCGAGCAGCAGGCAGCCGGCGCTGGACGCGACCGCGATCTCGATCGTGTGCCACAACGCCACCTGAAACAGGTTGGTGCGCATCACGGCGGCGGCGTGATCGAGCGAGAGCTGCTCGCCGCCGCCCGACAGCGCCTGGCGGGCAATGAGGGCGAGCGGATAGAAGAACAAGACGCCGAGAATGAGCACGGGCGGGACGATCCAGGCCCCCGCCGGGGGTGCGCTCGCGCGCAGCGGGACCACCGCCACCTCAGCCATGGCCCTCCGTCCCCTCGCCGATCAGCGTGGCGTCATCCGGGCTGAAGGCGACGTCGAGCCGCGCGCCGCGCTCGGGCGGCTCGCGCAGGGGCTTCATCACCATGCGCAACGCAATTCCATGGCAATCGAGCGTGATGGCGTGATGATCGCCCTGCCATTGGACGCTGGCGACCGTCCCGCTCAGGCGGTTGCCGGAATCGCCCTCGGCGAGATGCAGCGCATGCGGGCGGATGCAGACCAGGCTGCCATTGCCGCTGCGCACGGCGCCATCGGTGCTGGCACCAACGGTGCTGGCACCAACGGTGCTGGCACCATCGGTGCTGATGCGCAGCCGCGTGCCGGCAAAGCTCACATCCAGGTGTCCGTTCGCGACCGGACTGGATTCGAGCCGCACCGGCAGCAGGTTGGCGCGCCCGAGGAATTCGGCAGTGAAGCGGTTGGGGGGATGGCGATAGAGCGCCTGGGACGCCCCGAGCGAGACCAGGCGGCCGTCGCGCATCACGGCGATGCGATCCGCCAGGGTCAGCGCCTCGCTCTGGTCGTGAGTGACATAGAGCACCGTGAGGTCGGGAAGATTGCGATGCAAGGCCGCAAGCTCCTCGACCATGGCGCGGCGGATCTGGGCGTCGAGCGCCGACAAGGGCTCGTCGAGCAACAGAACCGCCGGCTTGACGGCGAGCGCGCGGGCGATCGCGACCCGCTGCTGCTGGCCGCCGGAGAGCTCGCGCGGGTAGCGATTCTTGAACTCCGCCATGCCGACGAGGCGCAGGCATTCCTCGACGCGTTGCGCGATCAGGTCGCGCGGGGCCTTGCGGGCGCGCAGCCCGAAGGCGACATTGCGGGCGACCCGCATGTGCGGAAACAGCGCGTAGTTCTGCACCACCATGCCGATGCCGCGGGCATAGGGCGGCTGATCGGTGCAATCAACGCCGCCGATGCGCACGCGGCCTCTGAGCGGCCGCACGAATCCCGCGACCGCGCGCAAGGCGGTGGTCTTGCCCGATCCCGACGGGCCGATCAGCGCCATGATCTCGCCGTGGCGCACCTCGAGCGAGAAGCTCTCGAGCACGATCGCGCCCCGATAGGCGACCGTCACCGCGTCAAACGAGATGCCCGCCCCGGCAGCCGAGGCCGGAGCGGGACTGCGCGGCGCCGGCGTCACGGCACCATTGGTGACGATGCCACGCGTGGCCATGCCGGTCGACATTCAGCTTCCGGTCACGTCATGCCATTTGGCGACGTCGGCCGGGAGGTCCTTGAGGACCTGCGCCCAATCCGGCGCCCAGACCGTCAAGCCTTCCATCATCTTGTTGACGGTGGCGAAGTTGGCGTCGGTCGGCGTCACGTCCTTGCGCACCGGCACGCCGCAGGCCATCGAGCTCAAGGTCGACTGCGCGTCCTTCGACAGCAGGAAATCGATGAGCTTCTTGCCGGCATCGCCGTGCGGCGCGCCCTTCACCAGGCCGACATAATAGGGCAGCGCGAAAGTGGAGCGGGTGCCGTCGGGACCGGCCGGCCAGAACACGCGGATATTCGGGTTGTTGCGCATCTGATCGACGTTCATCTGCAGGTCGCCGTTGGCGACGTAGAGCTCGCCCTTGTTGACCAGCGCGGTGAGCTTGCCGGTCGAAGCCGAGGGGCCGACATTGTTGGCCTGCAGGGCTTTCAGGAACTCGAAGCCCTTGTCCTTGCCGCCGAAGGCATGGAACACCTCGATCATCACCGCGGTGCCGTCGCCGGCTTGCCCCGGGGTCGAGTATTGAATCTTGCCCTTGAACTTGGGGTCGAGGAGATCGCTGAAGGTCTTCGGCGGCTCCTTGACGACGGCGGTATTGTAGATGAAGTTCATGTAGTTGTTGGACAGCGCCACATACATGCCGCCCTTGTCCTTCAAGGAGTCCGCGATCTGCTCGGCGCCGGCCGGCGTATAGGCCTGGACGAGGCCGTCGGCTACCGCCTTCATGATGAAGGGCGGTAAGGTGACGATGACATCGGCCTGCGGATTGGTGGCCTCCTTGGCGACGCGCTCCACCACGCCGCCCGATCCCGCCTCGATATACTGAACCTTGATCCCGGTCGCCTTGGTGAAGGCATCGAACTGGGTCTGGTACCAATTGGGGGTGCCGTCATGCAGGCCGTCGGCGCTGTAGATGGTCACGACGTTCTGGGCCAGAGCCGGGCCGGCGAAGAGCGCCACAAGCACCATGCTCGCCGCAAAGACGCATCTCTTGGGCATAGGGGTCTCCTTGGGGAAAGGTCGATCGATCGACCCCTCTACCGGTAGTCCTGTCACATGACCGACACATGACGGCGGCGGGGCCGGCGAGGCCGGTGGGCACCCCTTGTGTGCAAGGATGAACGCGAAAGAGCGGCCACAAGGGCCGCCCTACGGAAGATTGTTGGATTTGTAGGGGCGCCTCTTGTGGGCGCCCCGCCTCGAAAGGAGGTCCCTACGAGCGGATCGGCTCATAGCTCGGGATTTCGTTGGTCTGATAGCCGGGGATGATCCGCTCCGATCCGTAGCCCCAATAGTTTCGCAACGTCTCGGGCCCATGCATTTTCGGGTACAGCGGGAATTCCTGGTGCCAGGGCCGCGGATCGAAATAGCCGAGCGCCTCGTCCTTCATCTGATCCAGCTCAGTGAAGATTTCGACGCGCACCAGGTCGGCATTGCGATGATAGGTCGCGACGTTGTGGCCGATGACGTGGCGCCCGGGGCCCCAGACCAGGTGAATCTTGTTGTGCGCCAGATAGTCGATGGCCTTGTGGATCTCCGACCAGTCGAGGACCTCGAAGGCGATGTGGTGCAGCTGCGGCTTTTCGTCGATGATGAAATTGAGGGTGTGATGATCGGTGTTGCAGCGCAGGAACACGAAGAAGTCGCCGCGCCAGTCGGACACCCGAAAGCCCAGTATGTCGCAGTAGAACTTGACGATCTGCTGCACGTCGAGCACCCGGTAGGCGACGTGGCCGAGCTTGAGGATGTTGAAGATGCCGGGAATCCCGTCCGGCTTGGCGAATTGATAGGCCGCATAGAGGTCGATCGGCGTCCCTTTGGGGTCCTCGAAGCTCACCGCCTCGGCGACACCCGGCGAGATGTCCTTGCGGCGCTCGCACGTGATGCCGTCCTTCTGCAGCGTCTTGACGACGTCGCCGAGGTCGCTGTCGGGCGCGATCTGGAACGCGACCCGCTTGAGCGCGCCCGCCTCGCCGCGCACCAGCTCGATCGCCTCGAGGCCCTGCTTGCTGCCGAGGAAAGCCCGATCCTTGGTTTTCTCGGTGACGGCGAGCCCGAGAATGCGGCTGTAATAATCCACCTGCTGCTCGAGGTCGGGCGTCGACAGCGTCGCGTGGCCCAGCCTTCTGACCTTGATCATTGTCAGTCTCCGAATCCTTCCCCCCGAAAGGGGAAGGTAGGTTCACTTCGCGTACTTGAAATAGCGCAAATCAGGCGGCGGCTGGTCTTTCTTGACCGGCATCAGCAGGCCATCGGCGCTGAGCATATAGCTCTCCGGGCCGATGCGGACATGCTGGTTTGCCTCGACGCAGCTGTTCTCGGGCCACAGTGGGCGCGCCTCCTCGCTGCGGCGGTAGTTCTTGGTCGCCGACCACGGCCGCGTCAAGGCATGGTCGAAGACGGTGATATCGTCATGCAGGATGTTCCGATCGGCCTTGTCGCCGTAGATCCGCTCCTTGACGATGGTCTGGTTGTCATGGTGCAGCGGCAGGCCGGTATCGTCGTAGAAGCGCGGCCCCTTGAACCCGCGGGTCTCGATTTCGAGCACGTCGTAGCGGCCCTCGCCGGTGGTATCGATCCATCGGCCGATCGAGTAGCCCGCAAATGACGGATCGATATCCTCAGGCCAATCGCGGCCGTCGGTGTAGATGCGGCGGTTGTCGCGAATATTGTTGATCAGGACATGGATCGCCTCGGGCGTGACCAGGATCTCCATGGCCGTATACACATTCATGATGCGCGGCATGCCGGGCGAGAAGCAGGAATTGGTCCGGTCGATGCCGAAGCCGCCGGCCTCCATATCGGCCAGGCCAGCTTGATGTATGGCCTGGTATTCTGCCGTCAGCGGCGCATTTTGCCCCGGACCGACGGTCTTGGTAGGATCGAAGGAAGCGGGGCCACTGACAAGGTTGATCCGCCGCCACTGCCCCCGCCAGTCGGGATATTTGGAGTCCTCGAGCGCCTGCGCGCCCGGCGCAGTCGCGAGCATCGCCGCCGTCAGCACGATTGAACCGATTGCGCTTCGCCAAAGCATGACCGTCCCCATCGTGAGTGAGCCGTCAGCGCAAATTCTTGCACATCTCGCCCGGCGCGGCCATCGGCGAATGCCGGCCCCCGGTGCAGCGCAGCGAGGTGGTCACGCGGGTCGCGCCGGCTCGCCCGCAGCGGGCGATGCGCACTCCTCCGCGATGCGTCGGCGCGCCGTCATATGGGCACGGGCATCGTTCACGGCGTCGACGGCAATCAGTTTTCCGCGGCTGCGATACTCCACCGAAAACCGCGGCGCGGCGCGGTCGCCGACCACCTCGGCGCCGTCGTAGCCGTCCGAGAGGCCGGCCATCTGCAGCTTGATCTCGTATTGATCCGACCAGAACCAGGGTACCGGGTCGTAGGGCCGCGGCGCGCCCAGGATGGCTGAGGCGGCGGCCTTGGCCTGGTCGATGGCGTTCTGCACGCTTTCCAGACGAAGCTCCCGCCCGAAGCGGCCGCTCGGGAAGCGCGTGCAGTCCCCGATGGCATAGACGCCCGGCACCGAAGCGCGAGCAAGCGTATCGACCAAAATGCCGTCGCGGCAGGCGAGCCCGGCGCTGCGGCCGAGGTCATCATTGGCCTGCGCGCCGATCGCGAGCAGGACCACGTCGGCGGCAACGCGCGTTCCGTCCGCGAGGCGGACGCCGGTAACGCTCCCCTCCCCGACCACGGCGGCCAGTCTCGCCCCGAGCCGAATATCGACGCCGCGCTCGCGATGCAGCGACTCGAAGAATGCCGACACGTCGACGCCGGTCACCCGCTTGAGCAGCCGGTCCTCGGCCTCGAGCACCGTCACCGCACGGCCTTCGCCGCGCATGATCGCGGCGACCTCGAGGCCGATATAGCCGCCGCCGACGATGACGATGTGGCGCGCCGCATCGAGCGCGGGACGCAAGCGATGAACGTCGTCGATCGAGCGCAGCGAGAACAGACCGCCGAGCGTCGCGCCCGGAGCCGTCAACGCGCGCGCCCGCGTACCGGTCGCCAGCACCAGCGTACCGTAGGTCAGCTCCTGCGCGTGCCCCTGCGCGTCCACGGCAGTGAGCGTGTGCCGCTTGAGGTCGAGCGTCGCCACGCTGGTGCCGAGCAGAAGCTCGACGCCCTGGTCGCGCCAGAGCGATTCCGCCCGCAGCAGCAGCGTCTCGGGCGGGCGGCGCTCGGTCAGGAATTTCTTCGACAGCGGCGGACGCTGATAGGGCGCGTAGCGCTCGGCGCCGATCATCAGCAGGCGATCGCGGAAGGCGCCGGCGCGCAAGCTCAGGCAGAGCTGCGCCGCGGCCTGGCCGGCTCCGACAACGACGACGTCGGCGTTCATGAGGCAGCTCTATGTAGGAACAAAGTCTAGCCGCCGATCTGGTGCGCCCTGACCTTGATCTCGAACGCGCCGATCGGCGCCGAGTTCACCCTGATCACGTCCCCGGGCTTGACCGGGCTCACCCCGTGCGGCGTGCCGGTATAGTACACGTCGCCCGGATAGAGGGTGTAGAACGAGGAGGCAAACTCGATCAGGCGGCCGATATCGTAGATCAGGTCCTTGGTGTCGGCGGTCTGCTTGAGCTCGTTGTTGAGATGAAGCGTCACCATCACGTCGTCGGGATTGGGGATTTCCTCGGCGGTCACCATCCAGGGGCCGAGCACCGCATAGCCGTCGATGGATTTGCGAAAGCTGCGGTCTTCGGGACCGCGCACCGTCATGTCGAGGCCGAGGGTATATCCGGCGATGTAGTCCTTGGCCTTGTCGCGCGCAATGTCGCTGCCCTGCTTGCCGATGATGACGACCAGCTCGACCTCGTGCTCGTTGAGGCGATCGAGGAACCGCAGCGGAATTCCCTCCGCGGGGCCGACGACCGCGGAGTTCGCTTTGAGAAAGATGCCGGCCTGGCCGATCTTGGGCGAGGGCCGCTTGGCATCGTCCGGAATGTCGCGGCGCGCCTGCATTTCCTCGATATGCCTGCCGTAATTGGTGGGCGCCGCCAGCGTCTTGGAAGGCCGCGCCACCGGCGAGATCAACTTGACCTTCGAGAGCGGTGTGGCGGGCGCCTTGGCGGCCATGTCCTCAATACGCTTGCGCCAGGCCGGCAGCGCCGCGATCACGGCATCGCCCTTCATGTCGTAGCGGGCGGCGGCCCTGATTTGGCTCTGCGCCTCGCTGACGTCATGGACCGCGTCGCCGATCACCACACCGAGCCGGTCCTCGTCAAATCGACAAAGCTTCATCTACGTCTCCCTTTCCCGAGCGGTCGTGGTTAGAGCATTTTCAGGAAAAAAGCACGCCCCCGCCGCGGCCGGCGTGCAGCCGGTTTCCCGTCCGAAGAGCAACGATGCAGAGCGCCTTAACGCGGGCGGAACAGCTCCTGGAAGGTCCGCTGCCATTTCTTCTCTTCGTCGCCCGGAAAGTCCACCACGATGATCTTCCGCTGCCCGAGCCTGGTGATGGCATCCGGCGGATTTGGCATCACGTCGGGACGCACCGGCAGGCGCCCGGCGGTCGTCAGCATGTGCTGCGCTTCCTTGCTGAGCACGAAATTGGCGGCGAGCTCCGCGGTCCTGGGATGGGGCGCCAGCGGACTGACCGCGACCGATCCGAAGAACACCGCGACCGGGTCGAGCCCCCAATAGTCGGAAGGCGCGCCGGAGAGCCGCAGGTTCACGGTCAGGTTGAGATAATTGTTGAGCGTCACCGCATATTCCCCGGCCGCGACCGCACGCGCCAGCGCCAGATGGCCGTCGATGAGCACCGGCTTGAGCGTCGCCACGATATCGGTGACGAGCTTGCGGGCACGCGCTTCGCCGTAGTGGGTGAACAGCGCCGAGAGCCACTGCACGTCGGTCTGCTCGATTGCGATCCGGCCGGCCCACTCCTTATGGTCGAGGAACGCCTCGTAGCTCTTCGGCAGGTCGGAGGAATTGACGAGCTTGCTGTTGTAGGAGGGAACGTCGTAATTGGCATAGACCCCATACCAGCGACGCTCCGCGTCGCGCGCCTGCGGGATGAGATATTTGGCCTCCGACAGATCGATCGGCTGCATGAAGTCGCGCGGCAGCCGGCCGACCGCGGGGCTCAGCAGCAGGTCCCACGAGCGCTGGCGCGCCCGCTGCTCGATGGCGATGCGGCCGATCAGGACCACGTCGCTGCCACGCACATATTCGACCTTGATGCCGGTCGCGTCCTCGAACAGCTTCCAGAACGGCAGCGCCTCCTGCTCGTTCACCGAGGAATAGACCGTCACGCTGCCGCCCTCGGCGCGCGCGGCCCGCGCCAGATCGGGGGCGGCCCAAGAAGCTGTGCCTGGAGAATCCTGGGCCACGACTGGAGCGATATCGGCGATCACCAGGACGGCGGCCAGCCCTGCGAGGGCGGCGCCTGCCCGCGATCTGAAATCTCGGCCCATGGTTCCGAGCTAATGCATGCGGTGCGCGGTCGTGGTCGGGCGCGTGGCCGCCTCCGCGATGGCGGCGCCGAGCCATTTCGCCAGGCAGCCGTAGCTCCAATCGTTCATATGCAGCCCGTCCGGCGATACGAACGCGTCGAACGGCATATGGTCGCTTTGGTACCAGCGCTTCATCAAGGCGAAGCGGCGAAACAGGTCGACGCTCTGCTCCTTGGCGATCGCCGCGATCTGCGCCACCATGGCTTCCGCGTCAGGCTTGGCGAGGACGCGGGGCGCGTATTGCGGATCGAGCAGGATCACATCCGCGTGGATGGCCCTGAGGCGCGCCAAGCCTTCGTGCAGCGCGGTCGCTTTGGGATCGAGCGGACGGTCGCGCAGCACCGCATTGGTTCCGGTTTGCCAGATCACCAGATCGGGGTGCTCGTCGATCACGCTGGTGTCGAACCGGGCCAGCATGTCGGGCGCCTCTTCGCCGTTCACGCCGCGGTTCAGGACGATGACGTCGTTCCACAGGAAATGCCTGGTCAGCTCGTCTTCGAGCCGGCTCGGATAGGAGGCCTCCGGCGAGCTCGCGCCGGCGCCGGCGGTCGATGAGGAACCGATGGTCACGATCTTGATCGCGCGATCGCTCTCGAGGTGATGCGACACGCGAACGAGCGGATAATCCAGGCGATCATGCCCGGCAATGACCTTGCAAGCTAAATGAGAATCCGCGTGCGCGTCGGTCGCGGCGGGGGCGACCGGAGCGCCGTTGCCGGCCAATACGCCGGCTGCCGATAGTGCGCGCGGGTGCGCAGCCGTCAGGGCGAGCCCGATCGCCAGAGCCGCGGAGATGGAGACGGTCGCCCGTCGAAATGGATGTCGGTTCATGATCTGCGATGGCAACCTTGGTTGCGTCCCTTGCCCCGTTATCGATTTGTCTTGTTTACGAATGACTGAAGATGACCGGACTCGACCACGAGCGCGCCAAGCGCGCGGCCGAGGCAATCATGGACGCGCTGCGCGAGCCCGGTGTCGCGGCCGGTGGCGTAGAAGTCGAACGCGCCCTCGTCGGCCCAGTAGCGCATGATCGCGAAGCGATCGAACTGCGGAACATCCCGCAGCTGGGCGACCGCACGCATTTCGTCGACATAGGGGCCGACCGCAATCATCGACTCGGTTCGCGGGCTGTATTGCATGTTCATCAGGATGACGTCTGCTCCGCCGGCCTGCAGCGCCTCCACCCCGGTATCGAGCGCGACCCGAAATTCATCGACCTCGACCCTGCGAATGGCGTCCACGGTTCCGGTCTGCCATATTACCAAGTCGGGTTTCTCATCGCGTAACAAATCCGTCATGCTGCGCCGCATGATATCGGCGGTCTGTCCCGCTTTGGTCCTGCTCGCAACCCGAACCATGACGTTGGACAGCTTCTGGTTGAGAGCCTCGCCGAGCCTGGCCGGATAGGCTTGGTTCGGGCCGTCCGTGCCCGTGAGCGTGGACGAGCCGGTGCCGAACACCGCAATGGCGAGCTTGCGCTGCTTGGCCACCGCTGCCGCAACTCGATTTAAGTTGTTGTCCACGAACAATAAATTGTCCGGCACCGCACAGGACGGCGGGTCAACGGCCAAGGCCCGCCCGGCAACCAGGCAGGCTGCGGCGAGCACCACCGCGACCAGGCCTATGGCGACATGCGCCCTCATGCCTCGCCTCCCGCGAGGTCCGCGTCCGGAGGTTTCTGACGCGACCCGGGACTTCGTCCTTCTAAGTCCTTGTACCACGTTACCAGCGCCGCCGTCCCGATCATTGCAATAATCCCTAAGAGACTGATCACCACCTGCATCCAGAACGCGCCGGATATCTCCACCAGGGCAAAATGCCCGGCGAAAGAGAGGAACACGCCGAGACAGAAGATTTCGAGGGAATGCTGCCCGCACAGGATCGCCGGGTAGAGCACCCAGGAGCTCAGCATCGGCCAAGTGCGCGGCACGAACCGCACCGTCAATGCGGCAAGCGCCAGGAAATGGGCGAAGCGCAGGACATCGAGGTTGGTCTTGTCGATGGGATAGATCAGGTCCTCGAGCCAATGCGGAACGATCGCCTGGTCCGGCAGATACCAGGACAGTGCGATGACGAAGGCGAAGCCCAGATAAAGGATCGCGATCGCGGTCGTGGCCTTCGATTGCAGGACCGGCGCCAGCCGCTTCGCCCCGCCGAGCGCGCACCACGCGCCGAACACGAACAGGAGCTGCCAGGCGAAGGGATTGAAGTACCAGGTGCCGTCCGGATACGCGGGGAGATTCCAGCCGAACTGCCAGGTCAGCACATAAAGCGCGAGCGAAGCGCCGAGCGCCCAGGTCGGGGCGCGCTGCAGGAGCCACAGGACCGGCGGGAACAGCAGTAGAAGAATGATATAGAGCGGCAGAATGTCCATGTTCACCGGCTTGAACTTGAGCAGCAGCGCCTGGACGATGGTCATGTCGGGCTGCTTCAGAAAATCGAGGATATTCATCTCCTCGGCGTAGAGCGGGTTATCGAAGCTGGTGGCAACGTAGGAGATTTCGGCCATATAGATGGCGAACAGGAAAATATGGGCGACATAGATCTGCCAGGCCCGACGCAGGATGCGGGCGCCGGCGACCACAATGCCGCGCTCGCGCATGGCGCGACCGTAGACGAAGGCGGCGGTGTAGCCGGAAATGAAGATGAAAATCTCGGTCGCGTCGCTGAAGCCGAAATTGCGGATCGTGATCCAACTGACGACGTTGGAGGGGATATGGTCAAGATAGATGAGCCACAGGGCGATCCCGCGGAACAGGTCGAGGCGCAGATCGCGCCCGGTCGTCACAACTGGGGCATGCATTCCTGACGATCTTTCTTGCCACCACGGACCAGAATAGATTGCGGCGAAGGCTCGCGGCACCCGGAAATAAGGCAATCACGACAAGTTCAAGCGCCGCTTTGGACCATTCGCCGGATGATTTTCATGGCTCAAAGTGCCCACAATCAGGCTGAAAGCTCAATCATGTATCGGACCGTTTCCCGCGGAATCGAGGTCAAGGTGACGCCGCGCTTCCTGCCGGACCGCTCGTCCCCGGACAATGGTTATTATTTCTGGGCCTATACCATCACCCTCACCAATCTCGGCCGCGAGACGGTCCAGCTCAAGACCCGGCATTGGCGCATCACCGATGCGCTCGGGCGGCTGCAGGAGGTGCGCGGCGCCGGCGTCATCGGCAAGGAGCCGGTGCTGCGCCCAGGCGAGGACTTCGAATATACCAGCGGCGTGCCGCTGCCGACGCCGTCCGGATTCATGAACGGAACCTATGGCATGGTGACCGAGGCTGGTGAGCCCTTCGATATCGACATCCCGGCCTTCTCGCTCGACATCCCGCAGGGCGGCCGCACGATCAACTGATGCCAGAAATCAGTAGTCAGCAATCAGATGGCCCTCTCTCCGTCCTGATTGCTGACCTCTGATCCCTGGAACACATAGCTCGAGCTGCAGAACTCGCAGGTCACCGTGATGACCCCGTTCTGGATCATGTGGTCGCGATCCTCGTGCGAAAAGCTTCTGAGCATGTCGGCGACGCCGGCGCGCGAGCAGGAGCAGCGCGCGGTCACCGTGGCGCTGCGAAAGACGCGCACGCCGCGCTCGTGGAACAACCGATAGAGCAGGCGTTCCGCCGAGACCGTGGGATCGATCAGCTCGACATCTTCGACGGTCGCGAACAAGGAGCGGCCCTCGACCCAGGCGTCATCCTCGGGGACCTGATGCACCGGCGTGCCGGCGGGTGCGTCGCCTGGATCGAGATCGGCCTGGCGCGCGCGCTCCGGCGCCTTGGGCAGGAATTGCAGCAAGATGCCGCCGGCGCGCCAAATGTGGCGCGCGCCGTCGCCGCCGGCGCGGAATTCCTCGCCGACCGCCATGCGGATGCGCGTCGGGATTTGCTCGGAGCGCATGAAATATTCGTGGGCGGCGTGCTCGAGGTCGCGGCCTTCGAGCGCCACCAGCCCCTGGTAGCGGCTCATGTCCGCGCCCTGGTCGATGGTCATGGCAAGATGACCGCGGCCGAGCAGCTCGCCTGCGGCATCGTTGCCGGCGGCGGTCGCGGCCGCAACCCGCGCCGCATCGAAGCGGGCGCAGGCCCGCACCTTGCCGGGGGTTGTGAAGTCGACCACCAGCATGCGCACCGGACCGTCGCTCTGGGTCTGCAGGATGAAACGGCCCTCCATCTTCAACGCCGATCCGAGCAGCACCGTCAGCACGATCGCTTCGCCGAGGAGCTTGGCGACCGGCGCCGGATAGTCATGGGCGTTGAGGATCTCGTCGACTGCCGGACCGAGCCGCACGACGCGGCCGCGCAGGTCGAGGGCGGCGACCTCGAACGGCAGGATCGTATCGTCCGCCGAGGCGGCTGCCGGCGCGCGGGTGGGAATATCGATGTGGGGATCGCTCATCTGCCCTATATCGCATCGTCCGGCCGAAATGCGACCCCCTGCTCCTCTCCCATTCCCCTCCGCAGTCCGCGGCAGGCTTGGGGCTCCCGCCGGCCACTACGCGGGCGCGTCCAGGCACCAGGCCAAAATACCTTTCTGGGCGTGCAGCCGGTTCTCCGCCTCGTCGAACACGACCGACTGCGGCCCGTCGATCACATCGTCGGTGACCTCCTCGCCGCGATGGGCCGGCAGGCAATGCATGAACAACGCATTCGGCTTGGCCCGCGCCATCAGCCGCGCATTGACCTGGTAGCGCTTGAGCAGATTGTGGCGGCGCTGCCCGTTCTTGTCGCCCATCGACACCCAGGTGTCGGTGACGACGCAGTCCGCGCCCTTGACCGCCTCCTCCGGATCGGTGCCGACCACGATGTCGGCACCCGAGGCCTTGACCCAGTCGGTCAGCCATTTCTTGGGCGCGAGCTCCGGGGGAGCCGCGACCCGCAGGCGGAAATCGAAGCGTTCGGCGGCATGCATCCAGGACGCCAGCACATTATTGGCGTCGCCCGACCAAGCCACGGTCTTGCCGCGGATCAGGCCGCGGTGCTCCTCGAAGGTCATGACATCGGCAAGCACCTGGCACGGGTGGGAGCGGCGCGTGAGCCCGTTGATGACCGGCACGGTGGCGTGGCGGGCGAGCTCGGCCAGCGCCTCGTGATCGAGGATGCGGATCATGATGGCATCGACGTAGCGCGAGAGCACGCGCGCGGTGTCGGCGAGCGTTTCGCCGCGGCCGAACTGCATCTCCTGGCCGGTGAGCGTGATGGCGTCGCCGCCGAGCTGCCGCATCGCGACCTCGAAGGAAACGCGCGTGCGGGTCGAGGGGCGGTCGAAAATCATGGCCAGCGTCTTGCCGGCGAGCGGGCGCTCGGCGGCGCCCTTGCCGCGGCGCTTGACCTTCATGGCGCGGCTAGCGTCGATCACGGCGCGCAGCGTCGCTTTGGAAACATCCGTGAGGTCGAGGAAGTGGCGAATGCCCCTCGCGCTCATGCGACCGGCTCCTGGCGCGCTCCCTTGTGCATCTTGGCCAAGCGCTCGCAGGCGCGCGCGATGCGGGCGACCGCCTCCGCGACCTCGTCCTCGCTGATGATCAGCGGCGGCAGGAGCCGCACCACATTGTCGCCGGCCGCCGCCGCGATCATCCTCTCGGCGCGCAGTTCGTCGACCAATTCTCCGTTCGGCACGCCGAGGCGCAGGCCGATCAGCAGGCCCTCGCCGCGCACCTCGGTGACGACGGAGGGAAAGCTGTCCTTGATCTCGGCGAGCTTCTGCTTGAGCAGCAGCCCGGTGCGGCGCACGCGCTCCAGGAAGCCGTCCGCCAGCATCACGTCGAGCACGGCGTTGCCGGCCGCCATGGCGAGCGGGTTGCCGCCGAAGGTCGAGCCGTGGGTGCCGGCGGTCATGCCCTTGGCGGCCTCGGCGGTGGCGAGGCAGGCGCCGAGCGGAAATCCGCCGCCCAACGCCTTGGCGAGCCCCATCACGTCGGGCGCGACGCCGTAGCGCTGATGGGCGAACAATTCGCCGCTACGCCCCATGCCGGTCTGTACCTCGTCGAAGACCAGCAGCAGGCCGTTCTCGTCGCACAGGCGGCGCAGCGCCTTGAGGAACTCCGGCGGCACCACCCGCACCCCGCCCTCGCCCATGATCGGCTCGATCAGGATCGCGGCGGTGGCCGGCCCGATGGCCTGCTTGGTCGCCGCGAGATCGCCGAACGGCACCTGGTCGAAGCCCTCGACCACGGGGCCGAAGCCGTCGAGATACTTCTTCTGGCCGGTGGCCGCGAGCGTGGCGAGGGTACGTCCGTGAAAGGCGCCCTCGAACGTTATGATGCGAAAGCGTTCGGGCGTGCCGCTGACCGCGTGGAATTTGCGCGTGAGCTTGATGGCGCATTCCATAGCCTCGGCGCCGGAATTGGCGAAGAACGCCGTATCCGCGAAGCTCGCCGCGCACAGCCGCGCCGCCAGCCGCTCGGCCTCAGGAATTCGGAACAGGTTGGAGACGTGCCAGACCTTGGCGGCCTGCGCGGTGATCGCCGCGACCAGCTGCGGATGGGCGTGGCCGAGCGCATTGACCGCGACCCCGGAGGTGAAGTCGAGATAGCGCTCGCCGTTGGTGGCGTAAAGCCACACGCCCTCGCCGCGCTCGAACGCGAGATCGACGCGCGCATAGGTCGGCAACAAATGCGATATCTGCGCCCCGCTCATGTGCCCGCTCGCATGTGTTCCGACGATCTTGTGTGCCGACAATCTCGTGGTGTCGTACCGACAATCCTGACGAAAATGAAATGTGCCGCCTCTGCGGGCGGCACTAGGATTGCATTCTATTGCGGCCCGCCTGCCTGTCAACATCGACCGAGCAGGCCGCGGTACCCTCCTGGCGCACGCAGATAAATGTGGATGCGCCCATGATCCAAATCAGAAAGTGTGGACGCGGGGGCTGCGGACTCTTGCGCCCGACTCCCGCCATATTGTAGCTTCTTCATCGTCAGGTACGACATTTCGTGCGGCGGACGCGTTTCCGAGGTCCATCAGTAGCGGGGAGTAGGCGCCGGGTCGGCCACAGGCTGGCCCGGCTTGGGGATGGATTCTGTCGAGATTAGTTCGCCGCCTCACGCTGAGGAAAGAGGCATGACCTGGACCGATGAGCGCGTCGAGAGTCTGAAAAAACTGTGGGGCGAGGGCCTGTCGGCAAGCCAGATCGCCGCCGAGCTCGGCGGCATCACACGCAATGCCGTGATCGGCAAGGTGCATCGGCTCGGCCTGTCGGGACGCGCCAAGAGCCCGTCGTCGTCGGCGCCGCGTCCCCGCAAGGCCCGCGCCGCCCATACCCATATGATGCGCGTTGCGCGGCCTTCGGTCCGGGGAAACACCGCGCTCGCGCATGCCTATGACTTCGAGCCGGAGCCGGAACCGGAGCTGATCGACAATGTCATTCCGCTCGGGCAGCGCCGCACCATCCTCGAGCTCACGGAAGATACCTGCCGCTGGCCGATCGGAGATCCGGGCAGCGCCGAATTCTTCTTCTGCGGCGGCCAGGCCGTGACCGGTGCCCCCTATTGCACCTACCACTCGCGCGTCGCCTATCAGCCGGCGGGCGACCGCCGTCGCGGGAGCCGCCCGTTTCGCGGCTGAGCCGTTGCGCGGCTGAGCCGCCGGGCGGCTACGCGATCTTGCCGAAACGATCGTCGAGCGCGTAGCCGGCGCCGCGCACGGTGCGGATCGGGTCGTTGTTGTGGCCGCGATTGAGCGCCTTGCGCAGCCGGCCGACATGAACGTCGACGGTGCGCTCGTCGATATAGATGTCGCTGCCCCAGACGCCGTCGAGCAGCTGCTCGCGGGAAAAGACGCGGCCCGGACGCTCCATCAGAAACTCGAGCAGGCGATACTCGGTCGGGCCGAGATCGATCGCATTGCCGGCGCGGGAGACGCGCTTCTTTTCCCGGTCGATCGCGATATCGCCGAAGCTGAGAACGTCGGCGACCCGCTCGGGTGAGGCGCGGCGCAAGAGCGCGTTGACGCGGGCGAGCAGCTCGGGAACCGAGAACGGCTTGACGATGTAGTCGTCGGCGCCGGTGGACAGGCCGCGCACCCGCTCGCTTTCCTCTCCGCGCGCCGTCAGCATGATGATCGGCAGCTGCCGTGTTTCCGGCCGCGCCCGCAGCCGCCGGCAGAGCTCGATCCCCGACAGGCCGGGCAGCATCCAGTCGAGAATGATGAGATCGGGCGTGCCTTCCTTCAGCCTCGTATCGGCTTCGTCGCCGCGCGCGATCGTCTCGACCTCGTATCCTTGCGTCTCGAGGTTATAGCGGAGCAGGAGCGTCAGTGCTTCCTCGTCCTCGACGATGAGAATGCTGGCATTCATGCGCGCGCCTTCCTCCTACTTCTCCGCCGCCGCAAAGACGGAAGTGGTGTCGCCCTTCGGCCGCTCGTCGGTGATCGTGCGGCCTTCGATCATGTAGTACACGGTCTCGGCGATGTTGGTGGCGTGATCGCCCATGCGCTCGATGTTCTTCGCGCAAAACATGAGATGAATGCAGAACGTGATGTTGCGCGGGTCCTCGATCATATAGGTCAGGAGCTCGCGGAACAGCGAGGTGCACATGGCGTCGACTTCCTCGTCGCCCTTCCACACCGCCATCGCTTTGTTCAGATCACGGCTCGCATAGCTGTCGAGCACCTGCTTGAGCTGCCCCAGCACCAGCGCCGCCATGTGCTGGACGCCGCGCAGGAGCTTTTGCGGATGGAAGTCGCCGGTGATCGCAGCCACCCGCTTGGCGATGTTCTTGGCGAGGTCGCCGATCCGCTCCAGATCATTGACCAGGCGGAGCGCGGCCACGATCTCGCGCAGGTCGACCGCCATCGGCTGGCGCCGCGCGATGGTGAGGACGGCCTTTTCCTCGATCTCGCGCTGCAGGGCGTCGAGGCTGGCGTCGGCCGCCACCACCCGCCGGGCGCGCTCGGCGTCCCGCTTGGCGAGCGCGTCGACTGAATCCGCCAGCTGCTTCTCGGCCAGGCCGCCCATTTCCGCCACCATTCGGGTGATCTCGTGGAGATCCACGTCGAAGGCTTTGGCCGTGTGTTCGTTGATCATTGTTGTTGTCCTCGCCGTCGCGAAGCCTGCTGCCTCAGCCGAAACGACCGGTGATATAGTCCTGTGTCCGGCGGTCGCGCGGCGCGGTGAACATCTTGCTGGTGGTGTCGAACTCGACCAGCTCGCCGAGATACATGAAGGCGGTCATATCGGAGACGCGGGCCGCTTGCTGCATATTGTGGGTGACGATCGCGATCGTGTAGTCGTCCTTGAGCTCATCGATCAGCTCTTCGATCTTGGCGGTCGAGATCGGATCGAGCGCCGAGCAGGGCTCGTCGAACAGGATCACCTCCGGCTTGATGGCGATTGTGCGCGCGATGCACAGCCGCTGCTGCTGCCCGCCGGAGAGGCTCAAGCCGTTCTGGTTGAGCTTTCCCTTCACCTCGTCCCAGAGCGCGGCACGGCGTAGCGAGGTCTCGACCCGCCCGTCGAGCTCCGACTTGGGCAGCCGTTCATAGAGGCGCAGGCCGAACGCAATGTTCTCGTAGATCGACATGGGAAAGGGCGTCGGCTTCTGGAACACCATGCCGATCCGGGCGCGCAACAGGTTGAGGTCCTGCCGCGGCGACAGGATGTCCTCGCCGTCGAACAGGACTTCGCCTTCGGCGCGCTGGTTGGGATAGAGGTCGTACATACGGTTGAGAATGCGCAGCAGGGTCGATTTTCCGCAGCCCGAGGGCCCGATGAAAGCCGTGACCTTGCCCTGATACAGCGGCAAGCCGATTTCCTTGAGCGCCTTCTGCTCCCCGTAATAGAAGTTGAGGCCCTTGATCGAGATCTTGGTGTCCAGACTAGAGGTGTCGACCGCGGAATGGGTGACGACAGGCGTGGCAACCGATGCAACGTTCATGACTGTTTTCTCGATGCGGCAAGCGTGCGCGCGACGATGCTGAGCGCGAGCACGGTGAAGGTGATGATCAGCGCTCCGGTCCAGGCGAGCCGCTGCCAGTCCTTGTAGGGGCTCAGCGCGAACTGGAAGATGACGACCGGCAGGCTCGCCATTGGGGCGTTGAGATCGAGGCTCCAGAACTGGTTGTTGAGCCCGGTGAACAGCAATGGGGCGGTCTCGCCGCTGATGCGCGCGATCGCCAGCAGCACGCCGGTGATCATGCCGGCCTTGGCGGCGCGGTAGCAGACGCGGCCGATCACCACCACGCGCGGCAGGCCGAGCGCGGCCGCCGCCTCGCGCAGCTGGTTG
>DATDGG010000002.1:0-5379 GCA_036522235.1 Xanthobacteraceae bacterium | reverse complement strand
TCCAATAGATGAATTCCTGGTTCTCTTGCGAATAGGCGCGGAACAGCTCCTTCTTGATCGCCGCATCCTTGACCACGATGAAGTCCCAGGGCTGGCCGTTGGCGCCCGACATGGCCCAGCGTCCCGCCTCCAGCACCTTGGCGACGCAGTCGTCCGGGATCGGATCGGGCTTGAGCTTGCGCACGCTCGTGCGCGTGCGGATGAGTTCCATCAGCATGTCGTAGTCGCGAACGAGCGTATCGGCCTCGCGCATTGTCGGCTTCCTCCCGGGCCAAATCGTCCGTCTTCTTGCGGTCGCTTTTGGGGCAGATCGATCCTGCCTTTGGCAGAGTAGCCTTACCGGACGGAAGGCGGAAAGCGTGGTCGGACCGCGTCCGCGGGCGGTGCTGGACCGGCCGGGGAGCTTGCCGCGGCCTTGCGCCGACACCATATTTCAATCCGAAAGTGGGTCCCTGAAGGGGGCGCGCGGAGGCTACCAATGATACTCGTCGAGCTGCTGTTTGCCCTGATGCTGGCCGGCATCGTGCTCTTGATCTTTCCGCTGCTAGTCCTGCTGGCAAGCGTTGCCGGAATCGTGCTCCTATGGGTGCTCGCGCCCACGGTGCTGCTGGCGGCCTTGGTGCTTTGGCTGGTGTTCCCGCACTTTGCCGGGCTGGTGGTCCTGATCCTCGCGCTGGTGATCGGATTTTCAATCCTCGATCGGCGGTACCCGGGCGGGTCCGTTCGCTACTGGCCGTAGGCCTTTCGAGGTGGCGCCCGGCTCCCGCGCCGCGCTCGACGCCCGCAAGCTCGAACGCTACGTCTTCTGAGCACGCCGATGACCTATGCCTCCGAAGCGGGCGACTTTTCCATCGCGCTCGGCGGCGACTGCATGCTCACGCGGCGGCTCTCCGTCCATGACGAGCCTGCGTTCTTGGGGCTGGCGAAGGTGTTCCGCGGCTGCGATGCCGGCTTCGTCAATCTTGAAACGGTGGTGCGCCGCTTCGACGAAGGCATTCCCGGCATCACGCGCGGCACCTATATGACCACGCCGCCCGAATTGCTGGATGATCTCAAATGGTTCGGCATCAATATGGTGGCCTGCGCCAACAATCACGCCTTCGACTATGGCGAGGCCGGGCTCCTGGCCACGATCGCGCATCTCGATGCGGCCGGCCTCGCCCATGCGGGCAGCGGCCGCAATCTCGCGCAGGCGCGCATGCCCGCCTATCTCGAGACCCGCAACGGCCGCGTGGCGCTCATTGCCGTCACCGCAACGTTCCGGCCGTGGAATCGCGCCAGCGCCCAGCGGCCCGACCTCGGTGGCCGGCCCGGCGTCAATCCGCTCGGCTCAACGACCATCTACACGGTCGACGTGGCGACCTTCGACGCGCTCAAGCGCATGAGCCGCGCGCTCGGCTTCGAGCAGACGCGCGCACGCAACCGCGGCCATTTCTACAGCGAACGCGAGGCGCCGCCCGAGCGTGACGAAGAGATCGAGCTGTTCGGCCAGCGCATCCTGCGCGGCGACACGTTCTCGGCGGTGAGCACCGGCGATGCCGCCGACATCGCGGACAATCTGCGTGCGATCGCCGAAGCGCGCCGCCAGGCCGACTGGGTGGTGGTGAGCTTCCACAGTCACGATTTCGCGCAAAGCAACCTCATCAGCGCCAAGACCCGCATCGACCTGCACGCGCCGGCCGATTTCATCCCAGCCTTTGCGCATGCCGCCATCGATGCCGGGGCCGATGTCTTTGCCGGCCATGGCTCGCACACGCCGCTCGGCATCGAAATCTACAAGGACAAGCCGATCTTCTATTCGCTCGGCAGCCTGGTGCTGGAGAACGAGACGGTGCCGGTCTTTCCGGCGGAGGCCTATGCGCGCTTCGATCTCGGTC
Source organism: Xanthobacteraceae bacterium (assembly GCA_036522235.1). GTDB lineage: Bacteria > Pseudomonadota > Alphaproteobacteria > Rhizobiales > Xanthobacteraceae > VAZQ01. The sequence goes on along the minus strand of DATDGG010000002.1, from coordinate 3,502 downwards.
ACGAGGCGACGCCCGCCGACTTCCTCGATGCGCGCACCGACAACGGCCGCAAAGGTCACGTGGCGCATGCGGAGTTCTGGGAAAACATCGCGGCGACCTGCCGCTTTGCGGCTGGCAAGCTCGCGGAGGTCGCGATCCATCCCCTCGACCAGGGTTTCGGCCGGCCGCGCGCTCAACGCGGGCGCCCGGTTCTGGCGGATGCCTTGATGGCGGCGCGCATCATCGAGCGCGTGCGCCGCCTGTCGCAGCCCTACGGCGTCGCGGTCGAGAACCATGACGGCATCGGGATCGCGTTTCGTTCAGGATGAGGCGTGCGCGGCCGTGCCGAAGAGTTGCAGTCAAGTGCAACGGGGCGGATGTTCCTCGAGACCATGGAGGACGCAATGACAGGCGGTCGCGGGAGGGAATTCGGCTTCGCCGCCATACATGATGCGCCGATCCCTTACTTGCAGCGGACCAAGACCTACTACGAGGCGCTCGGGTATGGAGCGCCCTACGTGTGGGCCCATTACGCAGAAGTGCCGTTCCGTCGATTGGAGAAGCCGCTTTCCAGATGCCGTTTCACCATCATCACCACGGCGGCGCCATTTCAGGCGGACAAGGGGAACCAAGGGCCGGGCGCGCCCTACAATGCCGCGGCCAAGTTCTACACTGTCTATTCAGGTGATACGGCCAAGGACCACGATCTGCGCATCTCGCACGTCGCCATCGACCGCGTGCACACGACGGCCGAGGATCCTGCGACTTACTTTCCGCTGACCGAGCTTCGGCAAAGGGCGGCTTGCGGCGACATCGGGTCTGTCGCCACGCGCTTTCATGGTTTGCCGACCAATCGCAGCCATCGTGCAACGCTGGAGGTCGATTGTCCGGAGGTAGTTGCGCGCTGCAAGGTCGACGAAGTCGATGTGGCAATCCTGGTGCCCAACTGCCCCGTGTGCCATCAAAGCGTCAGCTTGGCGGCGCGAATGCTCGAGGAGAACGGCATCTCCACGATTGTCATGGGTTGCGCGAAGGATATCGTGGAGCATGTCGGTGTGCCGCGCTTTCTTTTCTCCGACTTCCCGCTTGGAAACGCGGCCGGCCGCCCGCGCGACCGCAAGTCACAGGCCTTCACCCTCGATCTGGCTTTGAAGGTGATCGAGACAGCGCCGGCACCGAGAACCACGGTGCAGTCCCCGCTGGTGTGGAGCGCCAGCCCGGAGTGGAAGCTCGATTACTGCAATATCACACGCGTGCCGGCCGAAGAGATCAGGCAGCGCCGCGCCGAATTTGACAGACAGAAGAACTTGGCGAGGACGGCACGCGCCGAGGCAGGCGCCGCCTCGCCCAATGCGAAGTCAGGAGTCTAATACAGGAAGCGAGAGCGGGCTGGTGATTCGAAGATGGGTCGTCCCGCTCTAGGCGTCGTCTTCTCGACTCTCGTCGTCCGGCGAGTCTTCGGCCCTGACATCGGTCGCTGCATTCGCGCCGCGCAGCCGCACCATCACCGCGATCAGATCGACATCCGTCTTGAGAAGGTCGAGATCGCGCGTCGTCTCGCGCAGTTCCTGGCCCTTGCGGCCGAGGTCCTCCGATGCGTCGACGGCGTTCCGGCGCTCCGCCACGCCGCCAGCGCCGGCGGCGAAGGCCCTGGCCCGCAGCCAATCAAGCCGGGCGCGCTGCGTGTCGCGGGCAAACTTCGCTTCAACGTATTGTCGGCGAATATCGTGGTACGCCGCGAGCAGTTCGAGGTCCGGCATCTTCCATAGCGTTTCCACCGAAATGCTCATGGCGGGGGCGCGGGCCTCACTCTGCCTTCATATGCGCGGCGCGGACCACCTTGCCCCACTTCTCGGTCTCATCGGCGATGAGCTTTCCGAACGCGGCCGGCGTCCCGGCGAGGGACGTGCCGCCGAGCTCGGCCAGCCGCGCCTTGAGCTTGGGATCGGCGAGGCCTGCATTGATCTCGGCGTTGAGCCGATCGACGATCTCGGCGGGCGTGCCCCTGGGGGCGCAAAGGCCGTACCAGTCACTCGCCTCGTAGCCCAGTAGGAACTTGCCGACCGTGGGCAGATCCGGCAAAGCCTCGACCGGCATGGCTGTGGTGACCGCCAGCGCCCGAAGGTTTCCGGCCTTGATGTATTCGATTGCCGAAGCCAACACGCCGAAGAACATCTGCACCTGGCCGCCCAACAGATCGACGAGTGCCGGCCCGCCGCCCCGATAGGGGACATGTACGATATCGACGCCGGCCATGATCTTGAACAGCTCGCCCGCAACGTGGGGTGGGCTTCCGTTCCCGGCCGAGGCCATGTTGATCTTGCCTGGATTGGCCTTGGCATTGGCGATGAGCTCGGGAACCGTCTTGGCGGGGAATCCCGGATTGACCAGCAGCACCAGCGGTGTGCGCTGTACGCCGCCGACCGGCACCATGTCGCGCAGGAAGTTGAAGCTCAGCTTGTCGTAGAGCGTGGCATTGATGGCGCTCGGCGCCGCGTTCACCATCAACAGCGTGTATCCGTCCGCCGGCGCGTTGATCACGGCCTCGGTTCCGACATTGCCGCCGGCGCCCGGCCGCATCTCGACCACGAACGGCTGGCCGAGCCGCTCCGACAGCCATTGCCCGATCAGGCGTGCCAAAATGTCGGAGGCGCCGCCCGAAGCGAACGGCACGATCAGCCGCACCGGCCGCTGCGGATAGGCCTGCGCGCGGGCGATGCGCGAGGCGGCCGGCAGCGCGGTGGCAGCGGCTGCCAGTTGCAGAAACAGTCGGCGCGGAAGTTTCATGCGGGTCCCCGGGGCTTGGGCGCGCAACGGCATTGACGTTCCGCGCCAGCATGCATCTGGTCCGAATACTGTACGTAGCTTCGAGGTGACCGTCGAGGTTGTCCCATCGCTGCCAAATCCTCGGATTGACCGCCCGCTTGTGTCGACTATAGCATGCAACCTTCGCTGGTTGCCCGATGGTGGATGCCGTGACGGTGCAGAATCTCCCCACTCCGGATTTCTCGTTTCCCGAGCCGCTGTCATGCGTCGCGGGTCTGCGCCCCTATCGCAACGGTGCCTATCGTCTCGAAGCCGAAACACGCTCCGGTAAGTTCATCGTCCATAATTACGGTCATGGTGGCGCGGGCATCACATTGAGCTGGGGTTGCGCCAGCAAGGTACGCGATCGCGTGCGCGCTCATCTCGCCACGACGAACGACAGGGACGTTGCCGTGCTCGGCTCCGGCGTGATGGGGCTGACGGCCGCCACATTGCTGCTCGATCTGGGCGTGCAGGTGAAAATCTATGCGCAGGATTTCTGGCAGGGCACCACGTCCAGGAAGGCGGGTGGCCAATGGGCGGCGTCCATCGTGGAGTTCGGCAACAAGCGGACCGAGTTCAAGGAAATACTGGAGGTCGCCTACAACACATTCAAGTCGAGCATCCCTGACGGTTTCGGCGTCTCCGAACAGCCGAACTACACCAAGACGCCGTCGCATAACCTCGAAATCGTCCTCGAGCTCTCTCCCGATCTCAT
>DATDGG010000001.1:0-5521 GCA_036522235.1 Xanthobacteraceae bacterium | reverse complement strand
AGTTAGACGATTCGGATGCGGCTGACCACGCTTGTTTTGCCGGTTTCACCGATGTTTTCGCGCATCCGTGGCTATCTGCGGGCGCTCTGTGACGGCAATAAGACCTCAATAAGAACCGCGGAAAAGGCCGATTTACGGCCTAAATCCTTGACTTGGGCGAAGGCGGGCCTTAACTGCCGACCGCGCCCGCGGGGGCGTAGCTCAGTTGGTTAGAGCGTCGGCCTGTCACGCCGAAGGTCGCGGGTTCGAGTCCCGTCGCTCCCGCCAGTGCGTCGAGTGATTGCACTTTATCCTCGCTCATTCATGATCGCTCCGATCGCGAGCTCGTCGCTTTGGCGGCCAGGGCGCGCCGGCTGAATCGCCCGGCTTGTGCTTAAATAATCCGGGAAAACGGAAGCGGGCACCGCGACCAAGCGCGCCGCGCGTGACAGAATCTCCGCAGGCGATTCGTGAGGGATATCCGGGGGTTTGCACTCGTGACCGTGACCGCCATCCGACCAGTTGGCCGCGCCCAGGCGCTCGAGCAGTTCCGGCTCGATCCGACATTGGCAACGATCAGTCTTTCCGCACTGGCCAAGCGCTGGGGCGTATCCCGGTCGACGGTGCGGAACTGGCTCAAAGCCGCGCCTGAGCCGCCGCAGTCGCCGTTGGCCATCGCCTTGGCGGGGCCGCCGCCGGCTCTGGCACCTGCACCCATAGTTCCTGCACCTGCGCCTGCGAGCGACGGCAGGCTGACGAACTTCTCGGCCTATGCGGCGGCCGCGGCGCTGGCATCGGTGGCGGCTTATTTCTCGGTGTCGGGAATGACGGAGATCTTTCCCGGCGCGCCCGGCGCCGTCATCGCGCTCGCCGTCACCATGGAAGCGACCAAGCTCATTACCGCGGGCTGGCTCGCTCGCCACTGGTGCTTCACCGGGGTGACGCTACGTGCGGTGTTGATCACGCTGGTTGCCGGTCTCGCGTCCATCAACGCGGCTGGCGTCTATGGCCGCCTGGTCGAGGCCCATGTCGGGGTGACGGTCGCGGCGGCGTCCTCGATCGAGGAACGCATCGGCACCATCGATGCCCGCCTCGACGCCGAGCGCCAGACGGTGGCTGGGCTTGAGCAACGCCTCGCGGAGATTGACGCGGCGATCAGCAAGCTGACCGAGAAGGGGCGGGCCGCCGCCGCGCTGAGCGCGATAGCGAGTCAGCGCACGATCCGGGACGCTCTGGCGGTATCGCGCGGGAAAGAGATGGCTGCGTTGGTCGAGTTGCGCTCCGACCGCGCCAAGCTCGAGGCCGAGCGGCACCGCGCGGAGGCCGCGCAGGGACCCGTGGTCTACATGGCCGCCATGCTCGGCCTTCCGGTCGAGCTCACGGTGAGGTGGCTGATCCTGCTCATGGTGCTGACCTGCGACCCGACCGCGATCGCGCTCACGGTCGCGGCCGCGCGCCGGCGCTGAATATTTCCCTTCGCGTCCCCGGCCTGTTATCAGGATGATCACGCGCCCCCGGCGCGCGATCAGATGAACACGAGCAATCCGGATCGTTCATGGTGAGCAAGACCGTCGACCCCGCGACGCGCCTCGCGGCGCTCGGCGACCTGCGCAAGTGCCTGGAGATCGCGCAGGAGATCGGCGAGCTCGAGGTCATCGAGGGTGCCGATCCGCATCTCGAGATGGGCGCGCTCTATGAGCTGAGTCTGCAGAAGCCGATCCCGCCGATCCTGCTGTTCCGCAAGATCAAGGGCTTCCCGGACGACTATCGGGTCGCAGTCAATGTGCGCTCCTCCAAGGTGCTCAACGAAGGCTACGGGCTCGAGCTGGTGCAGGCCTATCGCAAGCATCGCCGCAAGCACGCCGAGCCGATCCCACCCGAAACCGTGGAAGGGGGGCCGGTGCTCGACAATGTGCTGATGGACAACCAGGTCGACATCCTGGCCTTCCCGGCGCCCAAATGGCACGGCCACGACGGCGGTTCTTACATCGGCACCGAATGCATGGTGATCGCCAAGGATCCCGACAGCGATTGGGTCAATGCCGGCACCTATCGGGTCTCGGTGCGCGACAAGAAGACGCTCAGCATTTTCATCGAGCCCGGCAAGCATGCCGATACGATCCGCAAGAAGTGGTGGGCGCGCGGCCAGCATTGCCCGATGGTGGTGACGGTCGGCCAGGCGCCGGCGCTCGGCGCTGCCGCGGCTTCGACCGTGCCGGAGCATGTGTGCGAGTTCGACACCGCCGGCGGCCGCCTCGGGCGGGCCATCAAGGTGGTCAAGGGCCGCCTCACCGGGCTGCCGTTTCCCGCCGATGCCGAGATCGTCTACGAGGGCTTCGTGCCGTCGCCGCAAGAGCTCACGATGAACGAGGGGCCGTTCGGCGAATGGCCGGGCTATTATGCATCGAGCGGCCCCGAGCCGGTGCTGCAGGTCAAGGCCATCTATCACCGCAACGATCCGATCCAGGTGGCGCAGCCGCCGGCACGACCGATCTATCCGGGCACCTATTTCGGCACCGCCGGCTCGGCGCTGTTGCGCGCGGCTTCGCTGTGGGACGATCTCGAAGCCGCCGGCGTGCCGGGCATCAAGGGCGTCTGGAAGCTGCCGGGCGGCGGCGCGCGCTTCATCAACATCATCGCCATCGAGCAGATGCATGCCGGGCACGCCAAGATGGCGGGGCTCGTCGCCGCCGGCTGCGGCTCGAGCACGTATCTCGGACGGATCATCATCATTGTCGACGACGACATCGACATCACCAATCCGGCCGAGGTGATGTGGGCGGTGGCGACGCGCTGGGACCCCAAGACCGCGACCGACATCATCGACGGGGTGTGGACCGGCTATATTGATCCCATGCTGCTGCCGGAACGCCGCGCTAGCGGCGATCTCACCAACAGCCGCATCATCATCTACGCGGTGCGGCCCTATGCCTGGAAGGATCAGTTCCCCAAGGTCAACGCCGTCGACCCCGCCTATGCGGCCGAGGTAGCGCGCAAATGGGCCGGCAAGGTGAGGTTCCTGGACGATCTGGCGAAGTGAAGAACGTCAACGCTCGGCGAGCTTGGCGACCTCCTTGGCGCGGTCGATCAGCGCCTGGGGATAGTCCGCCTTGGCGAAAAAGGCCTGCAAATCCGCCCCCGAAAGGGGATCGAGATCGAAATTCAGCTTTGCGACCTCGGCCAGGAACTCGCTGTCCTTCACCACCGCCATGAAGGTTGAGCGCAATTCCTCGACCCGTTCCTTCGGCAGGCCGGGCGGCGCCGCGAAAGAACGGCCGACCAGCGAGGGGGCGGCAAAGATTTCGAGCACCTTGCGGTCGTTGTCGTTCCGGGCGAGATCGATCACGCGCGGCAGGTCGGGCAGCCCCGCATTCTTCTCGAAACCCGTCTGCAGCAGCAGATTGATCTTGTGCTCGGCGAGCCATTCGGGATTTTCCGCGCGCAGCACGCCCCACGGCAGGCTCAGCGCCTCGACCTCGCCGCGCTCCATGGCGATCTTGGCGGCGGCAGGTCCCTCATAGCCGGTCAAGAGCTTGAACTTGGTGCCCCCGAGCGCATTGAGCGCCGTCCAGTTGAGCCGCGAGTTGGAGCCGGGCGCGGCCACGATCAATTCATGGGTGAACGCGTCCTCGATCTTCTGCACCGCGGCGGTGTGCCAGGCGAACAGCACCGAGCTGTTGCTCATCATGCGCCCGATCCAGTTGAACTGCCGCACGTCGCCGCGCAGCCCGGGAATGCCGAGCAGCTGGTCGAGGAACATCGCCTGGTCGAAAATGCCAAAGGCGGTGCCGTCCTTGGGCGCGAGATTGTAGAGGAAGTTCGCGGCCCGCACTCCGCCGGCACCCGGCATGTTCTGGGTGACGATGGTCGGATTGCCGGCAAGGTGCTTCGACATGTGGCGGGCCAGGAGCCGGCCATAAGTGTCGTAGCCGCCCGAGACGTTCGAAGCGATGATGAGGGAAATCGACTTGCCTTTGTAAAAGTCGTCTGCATGGGCCGGCGCGAGCGCAACGAGCGCCGCCGCGAGCGTCAACGCAGACCACCGCAGAGGTCCAATCAACTCATTCGCGCCCATTGCATCGCTCCGCTTCGGCAGGGTGGAAAATGAAATATGCCACGATGTGCTCGGCTTGGAAACAACGCGCGCGCCGACTTCCCCTTCGCCTGCCGATGCTCTACGCTTTCCCGCCAACGCGTTGGAAGCTTGCAACTTCACGCTCGTTCGGGAGGACGCCATGCAGGTTCGAGATTCGCTGCTGACGAGCGCGGCCGCGCTCGCGCTCGCCCTCGCGGTCACCATCGGCAATGCCCCGAGCGTCTTCGCGCAATCAGCCGCGGCGCTTTCCGGGCAGGTCGGCTCGGCGGAGGAGGGCGCCATGGAGGGCGTCGTGGTGAGCGCCAAGAAGGCGGGGTCGACCATCACGGTTTCGGTGATCAGCGACCCGCAGGGCCATTTCAGCTTCCCGTCGGGGCGGCTCGAGCCCGGCACTTACACGCTGCGCGTCCGCGCCGCCGGTTACGAGCTCGACGGGCCCAGGACGGTCGATGTCGCAGCGCAGGGCGCGCCGGTCGCGATCATGCTGCGCAAGGCCAAGAACCTCGCGGCCCAGCTCACCAGCGGCGAATGGCTGATGAGCATCCCGGGCACGCGCGAGCAGAAGAACATGCTCGACCGCTGCACCAGCTGCCATACGCTCGAACGGCCGATCAAGTCGACCTATGACGCGGACGCGCTGACCGGCGTGCTGCAGCGCATGGCCGGCTATGCGCCCGGCACCACGCCGCTCGAGCCGCACCGCCGGCTCGACGGGCGCAGCATGGACGTGCCGACCGATCGGCTGCGGCCGCGCGCGGAATACATCGCCAGCATCAATCTGAGCCAGCAGGACACGTGGGCCTATCCGCTCAAGGCGCTGCCGCGCCTTAAGGGCCGCTCGACCCATGTGATCATCACCGAATACGACCTGCCGAGCCCGACCGCGATGCCGCACGACGTGATCCTGGATCGCAACGGCACCGCCTGGTACTCCGATTTCGGCCATCAGTTCGTCGGCAAGCTCGACCCCAAGACCGGCAAGGCCACCGAATACCCGGTGCCTACGCTCAAGGCCGAGCTGCCGCCCGGCAATCTCGACATCGAGTTCGACAAGGCCGGAAATCTCTGGATCGGCCTGATGCTGCAGGCCGGCATTGCGAAATTCGACCCCAAGACCGAGCAGTTCACGATGGTGCCGCTGCCTAAGGACATCAACAACAATGCCTCCCAGCAGGCGATGGTGATGCCCAATTCGTCCGACGTCGACGGCAAGGTGTGGATGAACTCGGTCGGCATCCCCGGCGTCCACAGGGTCGATCTCGCCTCGATGACGTTCGAGACCTTCGCGCCTTATAGAGATTTGGCGCGGGGCGCGGAGCACAGTGTCTACGGCATCAAGGCCGATTCGCAGAACAACCTGTTCTTCTTCGACTTCAGCGCCGACCTCGTGGGCCGGATCGACGCCAAGAGCGGGCAGATCAGCCTGTTCAAGACGCCGACGCCCAA